>NZ_JAULLN010000005.1:0-355373 GCF_041357655.1 Bradyrhizobium sp. DN3
ATTGCGCCTGGCGATGCGAAGCATCGTCCAGTGCAATCCGGGTGAGGGGCCGCGGCAGACAGTGTCACTGTAACCCCTCACCCGGATCGCATCTTTCGATGCGATCCGACCTCTCCCTCCGGGAGAGGTGAAGCGAGACCTTCCGCGCCGGTAAACCGATTCCCGCGCATTTGAATGAATTTTGGTCAGCAAAACTGATTTGCCGATTTTACTGAATTCTCGCGTTTGGTCTCTAGTGTCGGTTCCTGAGGAATTCGGCGTCCTGCCACGAGCGGCGGGACAGCTCGCCGAAGGGCTACCAAGAACTGGGGTTATCGAGATGAACGGGGCGAAGACGCTTCTACAGGATCTGGACGACGCGATCGCGCGCGGCACCGACGAAAGCCGGGCGAAAGCGTTGTGGCACGCGACCGATATCCTGATCACCGGCCGCTACAGCGATGACGAGATCAGCACGTTCGGCGAGGTCATCGGGCGGCTCGCCGACGAAATCGAGGTCGCCGCGCGGGTGCAGCTCTCGGAGGTGATGTCGGCGTGCGACCACGCCCCGTTCAACGTCATCGCAAAGCTCGCGCTCGACGACGAGATCGAGGTCGCCGGTCCCATTCTGCGCGATTCCACGCGTATCGACGAGAAGATGCTGGTCGAGAGCGCCATGACAAAGGGCCAGGCGCATCTGCTCGCGATCGCCCAGCGCCAGTCGATCGGCGAGGCCGTGACCGACGTGCTGGTCAAGCGCGGCAACCAGGAGGTCGTGACGTCGGTTGCGAAAAACGAGGGCGCGCGCTTCTCCGGCTCGGGCCTGTTGCACATGGTGCGCCGCGCCGAGGGCGATTCGATCCTCGCCGAGCAGCTTGGCCTGCGCAAGGACGTACCGCGCCACATCTTCCAGCAGCTGATCGCGAAGGCCTCGGAGGACGTTCGCCGCCGCCTCGAGACCGAGCGGCCCGAGATGATGGCACAGATCCAGAGCTCGGTGACCGAGGTCACCGGCGACCTTCAGTCCAAGTTCGGTCCGTCCTCACGCAGCTATTTCGTCGCCAAGCGCGTGGTGACGACGCAGTACCGCCAGGGCAACCTCAACCAGGATTCGATCTCGAACTATGCGCGCCAGCACCGCTTCGACGAGGTGCAGATCGGCCTGTCGCTGCTGTCGGCGCTGCCGGTCGACGTGATCGAGCGCGCGCTGATGGACCGCAACCGCGAGATGATCCTGGTGCTGTGCAAGGCGCTCGATTTCTCCTGGGACACGACCATGTCGCTGCTGTTCCTCGGCGCCAAGGATCACCTGATCACGGCGCGCGAGCTCCAGGACAATGAGCGTGAGTACGGCCGCCTCAAGATCGAGACCTCGCGCAGCATCTTGAAGTTCTACCAGTCGCGCAAGAACAGCGCGGGTGCCGATGCGGGCCGTCAGCCCGAGCTCCAAGTTCACTGACAGGTACACTGAGGACAAGGGAGTATCTGCAATGTTGCCTCAATTCGGCACCGCGGTTCGCAAGAAGATCAACAAGGCGCCGGCCGCCGATCTCGGCGGCGGTGCGCCGGACAAGGCGTCGGTCGACGTCGCCTGGCTCGTGCTGGAAGCCGCCAACGACCTCGGCGACCACGCCGCGATCGAAGCCTGCCGCCGCGTCATCGACGCTGAGCTGAACGGCACGGTGGCACGCAGCGCGGATGTCGATCTCGTGCTGGGCTATTTCAGGTAAGTCCGTCCGTAGCCCGGATGGAGCGAAGCGTAATCCGGGACCAGCATCGCCGCGGAGCCTCCCCGTGCCATGCCCCGGATTTCGCTGCGCTCCATCCGGGCTACGCGCCCGAGCGCGCTGCCGCGCTCGCCTTCCAGTCTCGCCGGATGCGGTAGATCACGACGTCCTCGCCGTGACGGTTCGTGCTCCGCTCGAGCAGATAGTGCGACTTCTCCAACACGCGGCGCGATGCGCTATTCTCCACATAGACGATGCCGATGAGGGATGGCAGCGCGAGCTGTGACAGCCCGATGTCCGTCAGCGCGCTCGCGATCTCGCTCGCAAATCCCTGGCCCCAGAATTCGCGCTTGAACGCGTAGGCAATCTCGATCTCGTCGACGTCGTCGACGAGGATGTGCCGGATTCCCGCCCGCCCGGCGAATGCCCCGTCTTTCGATCGCAGCGTCCACAGCCCGAAGCCATGCTCGTCCCAATGCGCCATGTTGGTGGCGAGATAGGTCTTCGTGACCTCGGGCGCCCGCACCCCGCCGAGATAGCGGGACACCTCGGCATCGAGATGCAGCGCGACGAGGTCGGTGAGGTGATCTTCGTTCAACCTCTCGGCGGTCAGTCTGTCGGTGCTGAAGTGATCCATTGAAGACAGATAGCTGCATTTTGCACCGGATGTCACCACGCCAGCGGGGACCGCCACGGTCAAGCCTCGGAGACGGCAATCCCGGCGCCGGCGGCGTAGCACGAAAACTCCCGGAGCGTGTGAAATTCTTCACACACACGTACTTCTTCCGCCCTTGCTGTCGTTGGTGGCACAGGAGGGTGCGATCTGGGAAACCAACAAGCTACGCTTCATTGCGGCCGGTACGACCTTTTGCATGGCATTCGGCCTCGCATTGGCAGCATAGTTCGCGCTCAAAAAGGAGCGGAGTGGAGCGGTGCTGGCTCATAAGCCAGCTTGATCCTGGACATGGTCGATCATAGCGGCTGTCTTGCCTGACAGGTCAACCGGCTCGCAGCCGGTCGCGCGTTAGTCGCTAGGGGGCGACGACGGCGTCCTACACTCCGTTGCCAGGCTGTTTCCGCGGAGATGGTCTTCATTGCTTCGTTGCAAGGACTCCTCGCAAGGATGGGTGGAAGCGGCCGGAGCCTAGACGGGGCCGTGCGAGCCGGGCGGGACCATGTAGAGCGTCATCGCGAAGATCGCGTAGATGCAGAGCAGGAGCGCACCGACGAACCAGGCCGATTGTCCGCCGTTGGTGATGAAGCTCGTCACCACGGCGGCGATCATGACCATGGTCACGGCTCCCGGCCAGAATTGAAGGTCCATGGGCTGCGGGCCGACGAAATAGCTCAGCAGCACGAGAACGGGTGCGACGAACAAGGCGATCTGGGATGCGCTTCCGAGCGCGATGCTCACGCTCATGTCGAGCCGGTTCCGGCGTGCCGCGGAAAACGCCACGGCCATTTCGGCCGCAGCGCCGACCAGGGCAACCACGATGAATCCGACGAATGCGGGGGTCATGCCGAGCGTTTCCGCAGCCTTCTGCACCGACTCGACGAAAATCTCGCTCACGAGCGCAACCAGCACCGTGACAATCCCCAGTGTCGGAACGGCGACCGCAACCGGTAGCGCCGGGCCGCCGCCCTCGCCATGGTCGCTGCTCGCAAACAGCTCCTTGTGCGTCTTCAGCGAGAACAGCAGGCTGAGACCGTAGGCCGCGATCAGCAGGACCGCCAAGGCGACGCTCAAGCGCTGCACCGTCGCCTCGTGTCCGGGAAAGTTGAGGTCGGCCACGGCCGAAGGGGATAACAGGGCGATCGTGGCCATCAGCAGCAGCGCGGAATGAAGCCTGCCGCCCGCCCGGTTGTACTCCTGCACGCGATGCCTCAGTCCGCCCAGAAACAGCGATGCGCCCAGCATGAAGAGCGAGTTGGTCACGATCGCACCCGCGATCGAGGCTTTGACCAGCATGTATTGACCGGCCTGCAACGCCGTGACGGCGATGATGAGCTCCGTGAGATTGCCAAGCGTGGCATTCAACAACCCGCCGACTGCATCACCGGTCTTCTCGGCCACGGCCTCCGTTGCGTGGCTGAGCAGGCTCGCGAGCGGCACGATGGCGATCACGGCCAGCACGAACAGCAGCGTATGCGCGTCCGGCATGATGTGCTCGAGCGCGATCACCACCGGCACGACGACCAGCATCCACAGAAGCGGGCTGTGCCGGATTTCCTTGAGCAGCGAATGCATGGTCCGTCCTTCGCGGTCAGGCCTCGACGCTGCCGCCGCAGATGGGTCCGGTATTGATCTGGCTCAATGACCTGCAGGCCCTCGAACCGGCGCGAGGCTCGTCGATCCGACGAGCCTCGCACGCGTCTCAATAGCAGGGCGGATAGGGGTAATATCCACAAGCCCGGCGATAGCCATAGGCACCATAGGCTGCAGCTCCGGCCGCTGCTGCACCATAGTAGGCGCGCCGATGGACCCTGCGATTGACGCCTGCAACGCTTCCGGGCGTGAGTGGGCGTCCGACGCGGGCCTCGGCGGTGTCAACGGACACGGCGAGCGCATCTGCCGGCGAGGTGCGGAACGACAGAGGCGCTGCCGTGAACAGCGCGGCGGTGACGAACAGTCCGATCAGCTTGGCATGTCCAGTCATGTGCTCTCTCCCTTTGCAGGACGACGAGAAAGCGTGACAGGCCGGTGAGGTGGACCATTGACCGAGATCAATGCGGTCGTAGTTCGAGGGGATCGCAAGCATCGCGCCGAGGACGCATCTTGCCTTTCTTTCCACGATGCCATCATGCCGGTGTTTTGCCCGACGGGTCAACTGATTTTCCGAATTTCGGCCGGTTGCCCCATCGACGGTCGGATGACTTTCGCACACGCGTAAGCCATTGATTTCACGACCCCGTCCTACTATGCATGGGGTTGTTTTCGCAGTTTTTGTTTTGGGAGGCTTTAGCCCGCCCCTAAGGCGACCGCGACATTGTAGGTGACGAGGCTCGCCGCATAGGCCAGCACCAGCATGTAGGTGAAGGTCACCGCCATCCAGGCCCAGCTTCCGGTCTCGCGCCGGATCACCGCCAGCGTCGAGGCGCATTGCGGGGCGAAGATGTACCAGGCCAGCATCGACAGAGCGGTCGCGAGCGACCATTTCGTCGCCAGCACCTGGCCGATCTGCTCGGCCGCCTCCTTGCCGCCCTCGATCGCATAGACGGTGCCGAGCGCTGCGACCGCGACCTCGCGCGCCGCCATGCCGGGGATCAGCGCGACCGCGATCTGCCAGTTGAAGCCGACAGGCGCGAGCAGCGGCGCGAGCGCCTTGCCGATCATCGCAGCCAGGCTGAAGTCGATCGCCGGCTCTGTGCTGCCCGCCGGCGGCTGCGGAAACGAGGCCAGGAACCAGATCAGCACCATCATCGAGAAGATCGTGGTGCCGGCGCGCTGCAAGAACATCTTGGCGCGGGTGTAGATGCCGATCGCGATCGATTTCAGCCGCGGCATCTTGTAGTCCGGCAGCTCCAGCATGAACGGCGCCGGCGCATAGTCGCGCAGCATGAAGAATTTGATCAGGAATGAGACCACAAGCGCGCTGGTGATGCCGGCCGCATAGAGGCCGAACATCACGAGGCCTTGCAGGTTGATGAAGCCCCAGACGTCCCTGGCCGGAATGAAGGCGGAGATGATCAGCGTGTAGACCGGAATACGCGCCGAGCAGGTCATCAGCGGCGCGATCAGGATCGTGGTCAGTCGGTCGCGCTTGTTGTCGATGACGCGCGTTGCCATGATGCCGGGAATGGCGCAGGCAAAGCTCGACAACAGCGGAATGAAGGCACGGCCGTGCAGGCCGGCGCCGCCCATGATGCGGTCCATCAGGAACGCTGCGCGCGCCATGTAGCCGAAATCTTCCAAGAGCAGGATGAACAGGAAGATGATGATGATCTGTGGCAGGAACACGATGACGCTGCCGACGCCGGAGATCACGCCGTTCTGAAGGAAGCTCTGGAGCAGGCCGGCGGGGAGGGTGTTGTGCACGAGCTCGCCCAGCGCATCGAAGCCGGAGTTGAGCAGCTCCATCAGCGGCTGCGCCCAGGCGAACACCGCCTGGAACATCACGAACAGGATCAGCGCGAGCACGATGAGGCCGCCGACGGGATGCAGCACGATCGCGTCGATCCGGGCGGTCCAGGTGTCGGGGCTAGCAGGCAGGCTGACGCAGTCGGCAATAATGCGGTCGGCCTCGCGCTGGGTGGCGCGCAGCTCGGAGACGCTGAGCGCGCGCCAGTTGTTCTCCTGCGGCTCGGCGGCGAGTTTTGCCGCAATCTCGTCGGTCAGAGCCAGCAGATCGGCCGTGCCGCCCTTGCGCACCGCGATCGAGGTGACCACGGGCACGCCGAGCTCCTTGGCGAGCCGCTCCACGTCCACATCGATGCCGCGACGCGTCGCGATGTCGAACATGTTGAGCACGAGGATCATCGGCCGTCCCGTGCGCTTGAGCTCGAGCAGCAGGCGGATGGTCAGGCGCAGATTGGTCGAGTCGGCCACGCACAGCACGAGATCGGGCACCGTCTCGCCGGAGGCCTTGCCGAGCACGAAGTCGCGGGTGATCTCCTCGTCCGGGCTGCGGCCGCGCAGCGAATAAGTGCCGGGCAGGTCGACCACGGAGACCTGGCGGCCGAGCGGGGTGACGAAGAAGCCTTCCTTGCGCTCGACGGTGACGCCCGGATAGTTCGCGACCTTCTGCCGGCTGCCGGTCAGGGCGTTGAACAGCGAGGTCTTGCCGCTGTTTGGCGTGCCCACCAGGGCGAGATGCAGCAGGGGTAATTCCATGGGAGGAGCAAATATCCGGCCGCTATCTAAGCGACGATGATGGCCATGGCTTCGCGACGACGAACCGCGATGGTGATGTTGTCGACCCGCACGGCGATCGGGTCGCGTCCGACCAGCCCCTCATGCAGGACCTCGACCTGGGCGCCCTCGACGAAGCCGAGCTCGATCAGCCGGCTCTCGAGCTCGATGTCCGAGAGCGCCGAGCCCGCCTCGCGGGCGGACAGATGCTGGATGACGCCGGTATAGCCACGCTGGGCCAGACCCAGCGGCATGTGCGGGCGCATGTCATTGGTGTCGGTCATGCCCTGTATTTTCAATGCAGGGCATTGAGGTCAAGCGCGCTCGCCCGCCGAAGCTGCACCTTAGAGTGATTTTAAAGTGCAGATCGCGGGGCGCTCCGGGAAAGCGCTCCGGCGGCTACTGGGCCGGGACCTTTTCCGGCTGGACGGCCATGGCGCGGCTCTTGAAGTAGTCCAGGACGAACAGGCGGATCGCCGACGACAGATTGCCCTGCTGGCGGGCGCCGTCGATCTCGCCGACGAGCTCGGACAGCGTCATGTTGCGCAGGCCCGAGATCTCCTTCATGCCGTTCCAGAACGCCTCTTCCAGGCTGACGCTGGTCTTGTGCCCGGCGACGACGATCGACCGCTTCACAACGGGCGACTTCATGGCTGCTCCTCGCGATCGATCCGGTGCTGGTCCAGATGCTCCTTCGCCTGGTCCGCCCGCTTCTCCGCCGCCGACCGCTCCGCCTTCGTGCGACCGAACTTCGCCCGGTTGGCGTCCGCCTGCTTCGCCGAGGCTTTCCGCTCGGCGCGCTTCCTGAAACGATTCAGGTTGATGACGTTCCCCATGCCGTGTCTCCATCACCCGATCCTCTCTGCGCCGGATGAAACATTCAGAAACAGGGCGCCGCATTGCGCCCCAAAAGACTTGATCGCCATTAGCTCGTCCTCGTCAATCGGCCCCTCGGGCCATCAAACGATGAATTAGCCCCGTCAAGGGCAGAGGGGCTGCGTAACACGCCGCCCCGCCGCAACATTGACGGTAATCAAATCCCGCCCTCAAAGCCCTATATTTCTGCGGTTCGGGCGTCCGTATCACTACGGATGGCTATCGGAATTCGGAATTTTATCCCGGGCTGGTCATCTTCTCGGGGCGTACCAGGCGGTCGAATTCATCCGCCGAGACGAAGCCGAATCGCAGCGCTTCTTCCTTCAGCGTGGTTCCGTTGGCATGCGCCGTCTTGGCCACCTTGGCCGCATTGTCATAGCCGATTTTGGGCGCGAGCGCCGTCACCAGCATCAGCGAGCGCTGCATTAGTTCCTTGATGCGCTTCTCGTCGGCGCGGATGCCGCTGACGCAATGTTCGGTGAAAGAGCGCGCAGCGTCCGCCATCAGGCGGATCGAGTGCAGCATGTTGTAGGCCAGCACGGGCTTGTAGACGTTGAGCTCGAAATGGCCCTGGCTGCCGGCGACGGTGATCGCGGTGTGATTGCCGAACACCTGGCAGCAGACCATGGTCATCGCCTCGCACTGCGTCGGATTGACCTTGCCCGGCATGATCGAGGAGCCCGGCTCGTTCTCCGGCAGGATCAGTTCGCCTAGCCCTGAGCGCGGGCCGGATCCGAGCAGGCGGATGTCGTTGGCGATCTTGAACAGGCCCGTCGCCACCGAATTGATGGCGCCGTGAGCCAGCACATAGGCATCGTTCGAGGCCAGGGCCTCGAATTTGTTGGCGGCGCTGATGAAGGGGAGCTTTGTGATCCCGGCAACGTGCTTAGCGAACAGTTTTGCAAAGCGCGGCTTCGAGTTGAGGCCGGTGCCGACGGCGGTGCCGCCCTGCGCCAGCGGATAGAGCTCCTTCACCGCGCCCTTGAGGCGGGTGATGCCGCTCTCGACCTGCGCGGCATAGCCGGAAAACTCCTGGCCGAGCGTCAGCGGCGTCGCGTCCTGGGTGTGGGTGCGGCCGATCTTCACGATTTTGGCGAACTCCTTTTCTTTCTTGCGCAGCGCGCGGAGCAGCTCACCGAGCGCAGGAACGAGATCGGCATTGATGCGGCCTGCCGCCGCGATGTGCATCGCGGTGGGAAAAGAGTCGTTCGACGACTGGCTCATGTTGACGTGATCGTTGGGATGCACCGGCTTCTTGGTGCCGAGCTCGCCGCCGAGCAGCTCGTTGGCACGGTTGGCGATGACCTCGTTGAGGTTCATGTTGGTCTGGGTGCCCGAGCCGGTCTGCCACACCACCAGCGGGAAATGATCGTCGAGGCTGCCGTCGATCACCTCGCGCGCGGCACGGATGATGGCATTGGCGCGGCGCTGGTCGAGCAGGCCGAGCTCGCGGTTGGACTGTGCCGCGGCGAGCTTGACGATGCCGAGGGCATGTACGAGCGAGATCGGCATGCGATCCGTCCCGATGCGGAAATTCTGCCGCGAGCGCTCGGTCTGCGCCCCCCAATAGCGGTCGGCGGCGACCTCGATCGGACCAAAACTGTCGGTCTCGGTACGGGGGGTGGGGCGAGTAGTCTTCGAGCGGGCAGTTTTGGCCATGAGCACATCCATTCCGCCGCGCGAAATGCCGCGCGGGCCTCTTGATATGCTCTTCTATATAGGGAGTCTGGCCGTGAGCGACGGGGGCGGGCCCAACCTAGATCATTTCTTGCGGAAACGATCGAGCCGCACGACTTCGGCGCCGCCCTGGTTCGGGGCCGCCGGCTCCTCCGCGCTTTCCGCCGGCTCAGCGGCAGACGCGGGGACCGCGACGGCCGACGGTGCGGGTGCTGCCGGCAAACTCTCGGGCGCCACCTCGGCGACGTCGGAGGTGTCGAACTGGAGACCGAATTTCACGGACGGATCGAGGAAGCTCTTGATGGCGCTGAAGGGCACCACCAGCCGCTCCGGAATGCCGCCGAAGGACAGGCCGACCTCGAAACGGTCCTCGAGCACGGTCAGATCCCAGAACTGGTGCTGGAGGATGATCGTCATCTCTTCCGGATATTGCGCGAGCAACCGCGACGACAGCTTCACGCCCTCGGCCTTCGACACGAAGGTGATGAAGAAATGGTGCTCACCCGGCAGGCCATGGGCTGCGGCATCGGTCAGCACCTTGCGCAGCACGCCGCGCAGCGCGTCGCGGGCCAGCACATCGTATCGGATATGATCGGTCGCCATCGTGGTCCTGTTGCATCCCCGAAGCCGGACCCTGCCGGTCCGACTCGCCAAGCCGCAATAGTACCGCGCCTGACAGGTCAGCAGGAGTCCCCGCCGTGGAAGAAATCAAAAAGCAAAGTGGAGGCTTCTGTTGCCAGGTGCCTCCGAACCCCGCCTAGCGGAGCTTAACCCGCTAGGACTTTAGAGTGGTCTTTCAAACTGCGTTACGCAGCCTGAGCAACCGGAGCAAAGTTGTCGTTGGCAACTATTGCAGTAGCCCGATAACGGCGGAACAATACCGGGAAAAAGTACGCCCTTTACGCCCTCGTCGATCCTATTTCGCCCCCGCCAAAGCCCGCTCCTAGGGCCAGCCCGTGGGTGGGCTTTGGTGGAGGCGCCGGGTACCGCCCCCGGGTCCGAATGGTTTATTGCGACGACCGTTTATTTCCATAGCCGGCGAACCGGCATCCCCAATATAGGGCGCAAAGCTTTCGAAAAACAGGGCTTTCAAGCGGATTGCCTGCGGTTCCTTTGGATAGGTACCGGCCCGTCTTGGCCATGGCGCGACCCTCGTTCCTAAGCGCCTGACATGTCCCCGGATTCAGCACCGGACGGCGGTTCCGAAGATGCACCGCATCGCAGTCGAGGTGCATCACTGGATGAGCGACAAGCCGTTCACTGACGCCTATGCGATCGCGTAGCTCTCGCCCGCTCCGAACGTGCTTATCGTGACGTTAATCGGCGGCGGCGGCGAGTGCCCTGCGACCGATCGCACAATTGCTGCACTGCTCCTGACCGCGATGGTTGCGGTGATCGCATCGGTTTCGCGCATAATCCACTCTGGTTCCTGCATGCTGGGGGTTTGTTGGGTTTTGCTGGCATTGTGTGATGAAAATCGCTAGGCAGTGATCCGGGCGGGGGATCCAGTTCCAGCCGATTTAGAACAACAGTGCTCGTGACTTACGGGTCGCGGAGGAGACAGGCATGGCCGACACGATGGGCCACTCAGCGACAGCCACGCGAAACACAAAGCTGGCGCTCGGTTTTTGTCTGCTGGCGATTGCGCCGCAGATTTTCGAATTGATCTGGTCGATCGGGACGATCTTCGGCTGGGGCACCGGCCGCGGCCCGGCGACGGTCGTCACCGGCCACGCGACGGCGCTGCTCGCCGGAGCGCCCAGCGCGATCTTCGGGTCGCTCGGGGGCGACGCCAAGAAGGTGCCGTCCGAGGTGCTGCTGGCACTGATCTATTCCTATCCGCTGTTTGTGGTGGCGATCCTCACGCTGTTCATGACGATCCGATCGGCGCAGGACTATGTCGGCGGCATCGTCCTGATGGCGGTCGCCCTGTTCGCGCTATGGGCGTCGAGTGATTTGCAGGGCATGCGCGGCTTCTCCTTCGGCGCAGGGACCGCGCCGCGCATGTTCGGCGGCCTGCTGGTCGCCTTGTCCGCCGGCATCGCCTTGACGGGCCTCCTGACGGAGGGAGCCCCGCTTTCCCATTACTCCTGGCGGGGACCGCTGTTTGTGGTGGCGGCGATCCTCTTCTTTGCGCTGGCGATCCGGCCCCTCGGCCTCGTGGTCACGGCCTTCCTAAGCTTCATGATCGCGGCGACCGGATCGAATGAGACGCGCTGGCTTGAAGCGGCGATCGTCGGCGCCTGCCTGACGGTTGGTTGCGCGATCCTGTTTCCATACGTGCTCGGGCTACCGATGCCGATGTTTCCGCGTTTCCTGATTCAGTGAGGGCGTGATGGATATCTTTGCCAACCTCGCTCACGGCTTCGCCGTCGCGTTCTCTCCGATCAACCTCCTGATGTGCCTGATCGGCGCCCTGGTCGGGACGCTGGTCGGCGTGCTCCCGGGCATCGGCACCATCGCAACGGTCGCGATGCTGCTGCCGATCACCTTTGGATTGCCGCCAGTCGGCGCGCTGATCATGCTCGCCGGCATCTATTACGGCGCCCAGTACGGCGGCTCGACCACGTCGATCCTGGTCAACATACCCGGTGAGGCGACATCGGTCGTCACCGCCATCGACGGCCACCAGATGGCCAGACAGGGCCGCGCCGGCCCGGCGCTGGCGATCGCCGCGATCGGCTCGTTCTTCGCCGGCTGCGTCGCGACCGTCTTGATTGCCGTCCTCGGCGCGCCGCTCACGAAACTCGCGCTGGCGTTCGGCCCGGCCGAATATTTCTCGCTGATGGTACTCGGCCTGATCTTCGCGGTGGTGCTGGCCAAGGGCTCGGTGCTGAAGGCGATCGCAATGATCGTATTCGGTCTGTTGCTCTCGATGGTCGGCTCGGACATCGAGACCGGCGCCTCGCGCATGGCCTTCAACATTCCGGAACTCGCTGACGGCCTCGGCTTTGCGACGGTGGCGATGGGCGTATTCGGCTTTGCCGAGATCATCCGCAATCTCGACGCCGGCGCCGAGATGAGCCGTGATCTCGTGCAGCAGAAGATTACAGGTCTGATGCCGACCAGGAAGGATTTGGTCGACTCGACGCCCGCGATCCTGCGCGGCACCGTGCTCGGCTCGATCCTCGGCATCCTGCCCGGCGGTGGTGCGACAATCGCATCATTCGGGGCCTATACGCTCGAGAAGAAGCTCGCCAAGAATCCGTCGCAGTTCGGTCGCGGCGCGATCGAAGGCGTGGCCGGGCCGGAGAGCGCCAACAACGCCGCCGCGCAGACCTCCTTCATCCCGCTGCTCACCCTCGGCATCCCGCCGAACGCGGTGATGGCGCTGATGGTGGGCGCGATGACCATCCACGGCATCGTGCCGGGTCCGCAGGTGATGCAGAAGCAGCCGGATCTCGTCTGGGGCATGATCGCCTCGATGTGGATCGGCAATCTGATGCTGATCATCATCAACCTGCCGCTGGTCGGAATCTGGGTGCGGCTGCTGCGCGTGCCGTACCGGCTGATGTTCCCCTCGATCGTGATCTTCTGCGCGATCGGCATCTATTCGGTGAACAACGCGCCGGTCGACGTCATCCTCGCAGGTGTGTTCGGCCTCGTCGGTTACTGGCTGATCAAGCACGATTTCGAGCCGGCGCCGCTGCTGCTCGGCATGGTGCTGGGACCGCTGATGGAAGAGAACCTGCGCCGTGCGCTGCTGATCTCACGCGGCGACTGGAGCGTGTTCCTGACGCGTCCGTTGTCGGCCGTGCTGCTCGCGATCGCGGCGACCCTCCTTGTCCTTACGGTGCTACCGATCTTGCGCGCCAAGCGCGATGAGGTGTTCACCGAGTCCGAGAACTGAGGCGTTGCGCCCTGCGTCGGCGCCGCGCCCTGCGTCGGCGCGCCGCATTCGGAAGTCGAATCGACTTGTGTGACGGCTTCGTGAAATGAAAATGCCGGCCTTGTGGCCGGCATTTTTGTTTGTTTCCCGGAGATCGAGATGACTGTCATTCGCGCGCTTGCGGGCGCATGTGCCGCGGCGTTCGCATCGTTGTGCGTCCATGCCGCACCGGCTGAGGCGCAGACCTATCCGACGCGCAGCATCACCATGATCGTGCCGTTCGCGGCCGGCGGACCGACCGACGTCGTCGCGCGCATCGTCACCGCGCACATGGCGCAGACGCTGGGGCAGAGCATCATCATCGAGAACGTGGTCGGCGCCGGCGGCACCACCGCCACAACGCGCGCCGCGCGTGCGGCCAATGACGGCTATACGCTCATCACCGGACATATGGGCACGCATGCCGCCTCCGTGCCGCTCTATCCGAAACTCGCCTATCATCCCGAGAAGGACTTCGAGCCGGTCGCGCTGCTCGCGGGCACGCCGATCCTGATCCTGGCGCGCAAGGATTTTCCGCCGAAGGACCTCAAGGAGTTCGTCACCTATGTGAAGGCGAATGTGGAGAAGGTGAATGCCGCGCATGCCGGCGTCGGCTCGGTCTCGCACGCCTCATGCGAGCTTCTGCACTCCATCCTCGACATCAAACCGGTCGGTGTGCCCTTCAATGGCACGGGTCCCGCGATGAACGCGCTGGTGGCGGGACAGGTCGACTACATGTGCGACCAGATCGTCAACGCCGTCCCGCAGATCAATGCCGGCACCATCAAGGCCTATGCGATCGCAACAGCGGAGCGCAATCCGTCGCTGCCGAACGTGCCGACGACGGCGGAAGCCGGCCTGCCGGCATTCCAGGCCCAGGCCTGGAATGCGATGTTCGCACCGAAGGGAACCTCGCCGGCGGTCGTGGCGAGCCTGAACGCCGCCGCCATCAAGGCGCTCGACGACGAGACCGTGCGCAAGCGCCTGCTCGAGCTCGGCAGCGTCATTCCGGGCCCTAAGGACCGTACGCCGGAGGCGCTGGCGGCCCTCGTCAAGAACGAGATCGCGAAGTGGAGCCCGGTGCTCAAGCCGGCAACTTAGCCAGCAGTATCAAGCTGATAGGTGAGGGGCGGAATGCCGAGTTCCGCCCCTTGTCGTTTGCGCCGGGAACGCTCACTTTTCCGGGTATAATCGACGCGGACAGCGAATCGCCGCTGTCGCAGCGCAGAGGCGGCCGTTAAGTTTCCCGCCTCCCCAAAGGCTCACGACACATGCACCAGTATCAGGACCTGCTCGAGCGGATTCTTTCAGACGGCGCCGAGAAGACCGATCGGACCGGCACCGGCACGCTGTCGGTGTTCGGCCACCAGATGCGCTTCAATCTGTCCGCCGGCTTTCCGATGCTGACCACCAAGCGGCTGCCGCTGAAGGCGATCGTGCATGAGCTGCTCTGGTTCCTGAAGGGCGACACCAACATCAAATATCTGCGCGACAACGGCGTCACCATCTGGGACGAATGGGCCGATGCCAATGGCGATCTCGGCCCGGTCTACGGCCATCAGTGGCGCTCCTGGCCCGCGCCTGATGGCCGCAGCATCGACCAGATCGCGAACGTCGTCGACATGATCAAGCGCAATCCGGACTCGCGCCGCCTGATCGTCTCGGCCTGGAATCCGGCCGAGGTCGACAAGATGGCGCTGCCGCCGTGCCACTGCTTGTTCCAGTTCTACGTCGCCAATGGCAAGCTGTCGTGCCAGCTCTATCAGCGCTCGGCCGATGTGTTCCTCGGCGTGCCCTTCAACATCGCCTCCTATTCACTGCTGACGATGATGGTCGCGCAGGTCACTGGCCTGAAGCCGGGCGACTTCGTGCATTCGTTCGGCGATACGCATCTCTATTCCAACCATCTGGAGCAGGCGAAGCTCCAGCTCACCCGCGCGCCGCGCGCGCTGCCGGTGATGCGGATCAATCCCGAGGTGAAGGACATCTTCTCCTTCCGCTTCGAGGATTTCGAGCTCGTCGGCTATGATCCGCATCCGCACATCAAGGCGGAAGTTGCGGTCTAGCGTCCTATGTCGCTCAACATCCGCCGCGTGCGACCGGGAGAAGCCGGGCTCGTTCTTTCCTTCATCCGCGAGCTCGCCGAATACGAGACGCTTTCGCACGAGGTCGAGGCGACCGAGGCTGACATCGCGGACGCGCTGTTCGGCGACAGGCCGCAACTCTATTGCGCGATCGCCGAGTGGAACGGCGAGTCGGTCGGTTTTGCGGTGTGGTTTGCGAACTTCTCCACTTTCAGCGGCCGGCACGGCATCTATCTCGAAGACCTCTATGTGCGACCGTCGCATCGGGGCAGGGGCCTCGGCAAGGCGCTGCTGGTCTATCTCGCGAAGGAATGCGTCGATAACGGCTGGTCGCGCCTGCAATGGGCGGTGCTCGACTGGAACGCGCCGTCGATCGCGTTCTACAAATCGCTCGGTGCCGTCATGATGGACGACTGGACGCTGTGTCGCGTCACCGGGCCGGCGCTGACACGGCTTGCCGGGAGCGCGTCCTGATGGAGATCGTCTTCGTTGTCGCGATCGCCGAGAACGGAATCATCGGCGCAGGCAACGCGATCCCGTGGCGCTTGAAATCCGACATGGCGCGCTTTAAGGCGCTCACGATCGGCAAGCCTGTGATCATGGGTCGCAAGACCTTCGAATCCCTGCGCCGTCCGCTGCCGGGCCGCACCAACATCGTGATCACGCGCGATGCGGGTTATCGCGCTATCGGGGCCATCGTCACGACATCGGCGGCGGATGCAAACGAGGTTGCGCGGGGCGACGCCCTGCGGCGTTCGGTCGCCGAGATCGCGGTGATCGGCGGCGCCGAGATCTATCGGCAGTTGCTCGATCGCGCCGATCGGCTCGAAATCACTGAAGTGCATGCGCGGCCCGAAGGCGACACGCATTTCGACATCGACAAGGCGGAGTGGGATGAGGTGGCACGCATCCGGCATCCTGCCGGCCCCGACGACAGCGCCGACTTCTCCTATGTGACATATCGTCGGCGGGCGGGCCATTAACCGCATTCGCCAATGTTTACATTGACTTTTTCGTGCCCGAGCATAGCTCGGAAGACAGTCAGGGCTGCGTTGTAAGGGACCTGCCCGTCCCCTATAAAGCCGGACCGGACAAGCGGGCGGGGGTTATTTCCACCCTGCCGAGGAGAGCGTCGTATGCCGTGGAAGAATCAGGGCGGTGGCCCGTGGGGCTCGGGTCCAAAGGGACCATGGGGCTCAGGCCCGCAACCGGTCGGGCCGAGGCCGCCGGATCTGGAAGACCTTCTGCGACGCGGCCAGGACCGCCTCCAGCAGATCATGCCGGGCGGCTATTTCTCCGGCCTCGGCATCACGCTGATCATCCTGCTCATCGTCGCGTTCTGGCTGCTGTCGGGCTTCTTCCGCGTGCAGTCCGAAGAGCTCGGTGTCGTGCTGCGCTTCGGCAAGCACGTCCGCACGGTGCAGCCGGGCCTGAATTACCATCTGCCCTATCCGATCGAGACAGTACTGCTGCCCAAGGCGCTACGCGTCAACACCATCTCCATCGGCATGACGCTGATCGACGATCCGGCGCGGCGCGGCCGCTCCATACGTGACGTCCCGGAAGAGAGCCTGATGCTGACCGGCGACGAAAATATCGTCGACGTCGACTTCACCGTGCTCTGGCGCATCAAGCCGGATGGCGTCGGCGACTTCCTCTTCAACATCCAGAATCCCGAAGGCACCGTGAAGGCAGTCGCCGAGAGCGCGATGCGCGAGGTGATTGGCCGCTCGCAGATCCAGCCGATCCTGACCGGCGCGCGCAATGTCACCGAACAGGGCGTGCAGGAGCTGATCCAGAAGACCCTCGACAGCTATGGCGCGGGCATTCAGATCACCCAGGTGCAGATGCAGAAGGTCGATCCGCCGGCGCAGGTGATCGACGCCTTCCGCGACGTGCAGGCTGCGCGCGCCAATCTCGAGCAGCTGCAAAACGAGGCGCAGACCTATGCCAACCAGGTGGTCCCGCAGGCGCGCGGACGGGCGGCCAAGATCCTCCAGGACGCCGAAGGCTACAAGGAGCAGGCGGTCGCCGAGGCCAAGGGCCAGAGCGCGCGCTTCCTGAAGGTGTACGAGGAATACAAGAAGGCGCCCGACGTGACGCGTGAACGGATTTATCTGGAAACGATGGAGCGTGTGCTCGGCGGCGCCGACAAGCTCGTCTATGACGGCGGCTCCACGGGTCAGGGTGTCGTGCCCTATCTGCCGCTTCCCGAGCTGGCGCCGAAGCGGCAGCCTACGACCGGTCCGCAGTCGAGCGGAGGCAACCGATGAGGTCTCCGGTTACAGGTTTCGTCACGCTACTCGGACTGCTCCTGGTCCTGATCGTGGCCTATATGTCGCTGTTCACGGTTCAGCAGACCGAGCAGACCATCGTGCTGCGCTTCGGTGAACCCATCGACGTCGTCACCGCGCCCGGCCTGCACTTCAAGGCGCCGTGGAATTCGGTGATCAACATCGACAAGCGCATCCTCGATCTTGAGAACCCGTCGCAGGAAGCGATCGCCTCGGACCAGAAGCGGCTGGTGGTCGACGCCTTCGCGCGCTACCGGATCAAGAACGCGCTGCGCTTCTATCAGAGCGTCGGCTCGATCCAGGCCGCCAACATCCAGCTCACCACGCTCCTGAACGCGGCGCTGCGCCGCGTGCTCGGCGAAGTCACCTTCATCAACGTGGTGCGCGACGACCGCGAAAAGCTCATGCTGCGCATCCGCGACCAGCTCGACCGCGAGGCCGATGGCTACGGCATTCAGGTCGTCGACGTCCGGATCCGCCGCGCCGACCTGCCCGAGCAGAACAGCCAGGCGGTTTACCAGCGCATGAAGACCGAGCGTGAGCGCGAGGCCGCCGAGTTCCGTGCACAGGGTGGCCAGAAGGCTCAGGAGATCAAGTCCAAGGCCGACCGCGAGGCAACCGTCATCGTCGCAGAAGCCAATTCGCAGGCTGAGCAGACCCGCGGTGCGGGCGATGCTGAGCGCAACCGCCTGTTTGCGGAAGCCTACAGCAAGGACGCCGACTTCTTCGCCTTCTACCGGTCGATGACGGCCTATGAGAACGGGTTGCGTTCGAACGACACCCGCTTCCTGCTGCGGCCGGACTCGGATTTCTTCCGGTACTTCGGTAGCCCGTCCGGCAAGACGGCGACCGAGACGCCGGCAAAGCCGTAAGCTAGACAAGGGCGGCCGGTCTGGCCGCCCTTTGTCCAGACAAGAGCAGCATAACGGGAGGTTCCATTCCGATGAGGTCCATTGCGTTCGCCGACTTCCTCATCGGCCTAGGCATCCTGTTCGTGCTCGAAGGCTTGATGTTCGCGGCAAGTCCCAACTGGATGCGCAAGGCCATGAAGAGCGCCATCGCCACGCCGGACAACATCCTGCGGGCGGTCGGGATCGGTTCGGCCGTGGCCGGCCTGATCCTGATCTGGGTGATGCGGCGCCCGGTTTAGGCGTCATGCCAACGTCAAAGTGAAGGCGAACGACTGGTTTTCGCCGTATTATCGGGGTGTTGAGACCCGTTAAGCTCTGCGCTTGCGCCGTCCCCCCGTTCGAGCGCAGTCTGGCGCCGAACCCCCTATTCCCTGGAGATCACAATGACCGCTGCCACCATTGCCCCGTCCCGCTTGCGCCATTGGGTGCGAACTGGGCTGGCCGCGCTCGCCATCGGTGCCTTCGGCGCATTCGGCACGCCGGCTCATGCGCGTGGACCGGACGGCATCGCCGACGTCGCCGAGAAGGTGATCGACGCGGTCGTCAACATCTCCACGTCGCAGACCGTCGATGCCAAGGGCGGCGGCAGCAACACCATGCCGCAACTGCCGCCCGGCTCGCCCTTCGAGGAGTTCTTCGACGACTTCTTCAAGAACCGCAGGGGTCCCGGCGGTGGCAGCAAAGGCGGTGACAACAACCCGCCGCGCAAGACCAATTCGCTCGGCTCCGGTTTCATCATCGATACATCAGGCGTGGTCGTCACCAACAACCACGTCATTGCCGATGCCGACGAGATCCACGTCATTCTCAACGATGGAACCAAGATCAAGGCCGAACTGGTCGGCGTCGACAAGAAGACTGACCTCGCCGTGCTCAAGATCAAGCCGCCGAAGCCCCTGGTCGCGGTGAAGTTCGGCGACTCCGACAAGCTGCGCCTCGGCGACTGGGTGGTCGCGATCGGCAACCCCTTCAGTCTCGGTGGCACGGTCACGGCCGGTATCGTCTCGGCCAAGAACCGCGACATCTCCTCAGGGCCATATGACAGCTACATCCAGACTGACGCCTCGATCAACCGCGGCAATTCCGGCGGCCCGCTGTTCAACCTCGACGGTGACGTCATCGGCGTCAACACGCTGATCATCTCGCCCTCCGGCGGCTCCATCGGCATCGGCTTCGCCGTGCCGTCGAAGACCGTCGTGGGCGTCGTCGACCAGCTCCGGCAGTTCGGCGAGCTGCGCCGCGGCTGGTTAGGGGTGCGCATCCAGAGCGTCACCGACGAGATCGCCGAGAGCCTCAGCATCAAGCCCGCGCGTGGCGCGCTGATCGCCGGCGTCGACGACAAGGGCCCGGCCAAGCCCGCCGGCATCGAGCCCGGCGACGTCGTCGTCAAGTTCGACGGCAAGGACGTCAAGGACCCGAAGGACCTGTCCCGCGTCGTCGCCGATACGGCGGTCGGCAAGGAGGTCGACGTGATCATCATCCGCAAGGGTCAGGAGCAGACCAAGAAGGTCACGCTCGGCCGCCTCCAGGATCCCGAGAAGGTTCAGGCCGCGGTGAAGACCGACGAACCCGCGCCCGAGAAGCCGGTGACGCAGAAGGCGCTCGGTCTCGACCTGGCAACGCTGAGCAAGGATCTGCGCACGCGCTACAAGATCAAGGACACCGTCAAGGGCGTGGTCGTCACCAGTGTCGACGCCAATTCCGACGCCGCCGAGAAGCGGCTGTCCGCCGGCGACGTCATCGTCGAGGTGGCGCAGGAGGCGGTGTCGAGCGGCGCCGAGATCCAGAAGCGGGTCGACCAGCTCAAGAAGGACGGCAAGAAGTCGGTACTGCTGCTCGTCTCCAATGCCGACGGCGAGCTGCGCTTCGTGGCGCTGAGCGTGCAGTAGGAGATGCTTAGCCCCACGCTCACTGTCATGCCCCGCGAAGGCGGGGCATCCAGTACGCCGCGGCCACTCCGTATCCTCGCATGGTCTCTGGAATACTGGATCACCCGCTTTCGCGGGTGATGACAGCGGAGAGGAGGCTCTAAGCCTCCACAAACTCCTCGCGCCGATATCCCTGCGCATACAGCAGCGCGGTGAGATCGCCGTGATCGATCCGCACCGCCGCGGCAGCAGCCACCGCCGGCTTGGCATGATACGCCACGCCCAGCCCGGCCGCCTGGATCATCCCGAGGTCATTGGCGCCGTCGCCGACCACGACCGACTCGAGGTCGTCGAGATCGAACGATTCCATCAGATCCACCAACGTCGCGAGTTTCGCGGCGCGGCCCAAGATCGGTTGCTTCACTTCGCCGGTGAACTTGCCGTCGCGCACCACAAGCTCGTTGGCGCGGTTTTCCTGAAAGCCGAGCTTGGCGGCGACCGCAGTCGTGAACAGCGTGAAACCGCCCGAGACGAGGCAGGTGTAAGCGCCGTGCGCGCGCATGGTCGCGACCAGCTCACGGCCGCCGGGGGTCAGCGTGATGCGCTTGGCCAGCACCTCGTCGACCGCGCTGGCGGGAAGATCCTTGAGCAGCGCAACGCGCTCGCGCAGCGCCGGCTCGAACTCGATCTCGCCGCGCATCGCGCGTTCGGTGATGGCGGCCACATGCGCCTTCACCCCGACGAAGTCGGCGAGCTCGTCGATGCATTCCTGGCCGATCATGGTGGAATCCATGTCGGCGAGAAAAAGCTTCTTGCGCCGGAAGCCGACTGGCTGCACGACGATGTCGATGGGCAGGTCGCCGCGAAGCTCGCGGAGCCGCTGCTCGATGGCGTGGCGGTCGCCTTCGAGGTTACTGTCGGCGCCGAAGGGAATGTCGACCGCAACCCCGTCGAACAGCCAGTGCGCGGGAGCTGCCTTTGGCAGCACGGCGCGGGCGCCGTCGACGATGGTAGAGTCGAGCGCAGGATTGTCGGGATTACAGATCAGCGTGGCGACGAGGGACATTTGAGGTTTTCGTGAGCGAGGGGCAAGTCAGCGGAGGGCATGTTGGCAAGGCCGTGCTTATCGCAGGCCCGACCGCCAGCGGCAAGTCGGCGCTGGCGCTCGAGCTTGCGCTCGCCACCGGCGGTGTCGTCATCAACGCCGATTCCATGCAGGTCTACCGCGACCTGCGCATCATCACGGCACGGCCGACAGGGGCGGATGAGGCGCTCGTGCCGCATCGTCTCTACGGCCACGTCGATGCGGCCGTGAATTTCTCGGCTGGTGCCTGGGTGAGCGACGCGGCGAAGGTGCTGGAAGCGGCGACGGCCGATGGTCGCCTGCCGATCTTCATCGGCGGCACAGGGCTCTATTTCAAGGCACTGACGGCGGGCCTTTCCGTGGTACCGCCAATTCCCGCTGAGGTGCGCGAGGACGTGCGCGCGCGGCTGGAACGGAGCGGCGTCGAGGCGCTCCACGCGGAACTCGCACACCGCGATCCGCGCGCGGCCGAACGATTGAATCTGCGCGACCGCACCCGGATCGCGCGCGCGCTCGAAGTGGTCGAGGCGACCGGCCGTTCGCTGCTCGACTGGCACGGCGAGGGCCAGCCGCCGTTGCTGCCGAAGGATAGTTTTCGCGCGGTGTTTCTCGCCCCCGAGCGCGACGAGCTCTATGCCCGCATCGATGCCCGCTTCGATGCCATGCTAGGCGCCGGCGCGCTGAGGGAGGTCGAGCGGCTCGCCGCCAGACACCTCGATCCGCTGCTGCCGGCCATGAAGGCCCATGGCGTGCCGGCGCTGATCCGGCATCTGCGCGGCGAGCTCAGCCTGGACGAAGCAGCCACAATCGGCCGTGCCGACACCCGCCATTACGCCAAGCGCCAGTTCACCTGGTTCCGGCACCAATTGCCCGAGTTCGAATGGGTCAAGCCGGAGGAGGCGAGGGGATGGCTCGCGGCGGCGACTGCGGACGCCGACTGACGTGCTTTTGTGCCCGGTTCCCGAATTTACCTCTCGCCGAACCCTGGGAACCCCGCTACACTGCCAAAATCGCGCGGGAACGGCCGCATTGCCTTGACATCCAGGCTTTGGCCGCTATGTTTCGCGCAACCTTTGGGAAGCCGGGCGCCTGCCATGCGTAACATTATTACCAACCTCCTTATCGCCGTCGTACCCAGGCACACCGCCGGGGGTGGCTAGCTGCCATCCACAAGACAGGCGGTGTGCGTGGGCCCTCTTCGGGGCCTTTTTTATTTCCCGAACCCGACACGAACGAAGCCGCTGACAACAGCGCATCCGGAGCAAGCCAATGACCGACAAGAGCCACGATCCGAACCAGATGACCGGCGCCGCGATGATCGTCCGCGCGCTCATCGATCACGGCGTGACCGACATTTTCGGCTATCCCGGCGGCGCGGTGCTTCCGATCTATGACGAGATCTTCCAGCAGAGCGAGGTCCAGCACATCCTGGTCCGCCATGAGCAGGGCGCGGGCCACGCCGCCGAGGGTTATGCGCGCTCGACCGGTAAGCCGGGCGTCGCCCTGGTGACTTCCGGCCCCGGCGCCACCAACATGGTGACGCCGCTGACCGACGCATTGATGGACTCGATCCCGCTGGTCTGCATCTCCGGCCAGGTGCCGACGCATCTGATCGGCAACGATGCCTTCCAGGAATGCGACACCGTCGGCATCACGCGCCCCTGCACCAAGCACAATTGGCTGGTGCGCGACGTCAACGATCTCGCCAAGGTGCTGCACGAGGCGTTCTACGTCGCGACCTCCGGCCGGCCGGGCCCGGTGCTGGTCGACGTTCCCAAGGACGTGCAGTTCGCGACCGGCACCTATCATCCGCCGCGCAAGTCCGACGTGCATCGTTCCTATGCGCCGCGCGTGAAGGGCGATGCGACGCAGATCCGCAAGGCGGTGGCGCTGCTCGCGAACGCCAAGCGCCCGGTGATCTACAGCGGCGGCGGCGTCATCAATTCCGGTCCCGAGGCGACCAAGCTCTTGCGCGAGCTGGTCGAGGTCACCGGCTTCCCGATCACCTCCACGCTGATGGGCTTGGGTGCATATCCCGCTTCGGGCAAGAACTGGCTCGGCATGCTCGGCATGCACGGCACTTACGAAGCCAACATGACCATGCATGATTGCGACGTCATGCTGTGCGTCGGCGCGCGCTTCGACGATCGCATCACCGGCCGCGTCGACGCGTTCTCGCCAGGCTCGAAGAAGATCCACATCGATATCGACCCGTCCTCGATCAACAAGAACATCCGCGTCGACGTGCCGATCATCGGCGATTGCGGCAACATCCTCGGCGACATCCTCCAGGTGTTCAAGGCGGAGGCGAAGAAGCCCGACATCAAGTCGTGGTGGCAGCAGATCGCGCAGTGGCGTGCCCGCAACTCGCTCTACTACAAGAAGAGCAACGACGTCATCCTGCCGCAGCACGCGATCCAGAGCCTGTTCGAGCTGACGCGTGGCAGGGATACCTACATCACGACCGAGGTCGGCCAGCATCAGATGTGGGCGGCGCAGTTCTACGGCTTCGAGGAGCCGCATCGCTGGATGACGTCGGGCGGTCTCGGCACCATGGGCTACGGCCTGCCGGCGGCGATCGGTGTGCAGGTAGCCCATCCCGACAGCCTCGTCATCGACATCGCGGGTGATGCCTCGGTGCAGATGACGATGCAGGAGATGTCGACGGCAGTGCAGTACGAGCTGCCGATCAAGATCTTCATCCTGAACAACCAGTACATGGGCATGGTGCGGCAGTGGCAGCAGCTGCTGCACGGTAACCGCCTGTCGCATTCCTATTCGGAGGCGCTGCCGGATTTCGTCAAGCTCGCCGAAGCCTATGGCGGCGTCGGCCTCCAGGTGCACAAGCCCGCCGATCTCGAGGGTGCCATCAAGGAGATGATCGCGGTCAAGCGCCCGGTGCTGTTCGACTGCCGCGTCGCCGCGCTGGAAAACTGCTTCCCGATGATCCCCTCCGGCAAGGCGCATAACGAGATGCTGTTGCCTGAGCAGGCCAACGACGAGGCTACCGCGAAGGCATTCGCCGCCGGCAAGGCGCTGGTGTGAGCGCGATGATCACAAGCTCCGCTGTCATCGCCCGGCTCGACCGGGCGATCCAGTACGCCGCGGCCTGCGTGAAAAATCCCGGCCGGTGAACGCTGAATGCCCGCCTTCGCAGGGCGTGACGAGAGATATTTGAGGGGACGACAATGAACCAGCCGGCATCTGCCTATTTCATCGAGGACCGCCACGATCCCAACGAGACGCACACGCTCGCGGTGCTCGTGCAGAACGAGCCAGGCGTGCTCGCGCGCGTCATCGGCCTGTTCTCGGGCCGCGGCTACAACATCGAAAGTCTCACGGTCTCGGAGACCGAGGCCCAGAAGCATCTGTCGCGCATCACCATCGTCACCACCGGCACGCCGATGGTGATCGAGCAGATCAAGCACCAGCTCGATCGCATGATCCCGGTCTACCGCGTCGTCGACATGACCCAGACCAAGCGCTCGATCGAGCGCGAGCTTGCCATGGTGAAGGTGCGCGGGCAGGGCGAGCACCGGGTCGAGGCGCTCAGGCTGGCGGATGCGTTCCGCGCCCGTGTGATCGATGCCACCACCGAGAGCTTTGTGTTCGAGATCACAGGCAACACTGAAAAGATCAACCAATATATCGACCTGATGCGTCCGCTCGGCCTCGTCGAGGTGTCGCGCACCGGCGTTGCCGCGATTGGTCGCGGGCCTGAAGGGATGTGAACCATGCTGGCGCGCGACTGGTACTATAACGAGCGGAACCGGATGGGGATCGAGCCCGCGGTGGCGTCGATCTATGACAACCATGACGATGCCGATCTGCGGGCGCGCGCCGCGCTGAAAATGCTCGGGGTCCAGCGCGGCTGGCGCATCGCCGACATCGGCTGCGGCAACGGCGTGCTCGCGACCGAAGGGGCGCTGATAGGTGCAGAGGTCGATGCCATCGATATCTCGCCCGCGATGCTGGCGCTCGCCGAAATCTATGCACGTGACCGCAAGGCGCCGGTCCGCACCCAGTCGGCCGGCCTGCTGAGCTTCTCCTACCGGCCGGAATCCTACGATTTGATCGTCAGCGAGTTCACGCTGCATCATCTGCCGGACTTCTGGAAGGCAGTGGCGATATCGCGGATCTATCGCGCGCTGAAGCCGGGCGCGAGCTTCTACCTGCGCGACATCGTCTACGCTTCGATGCCGGATGCGATCGAGCGCGATGTCGAGCAATGGGCGGACTTCCAGATCAAGAACCACGACTTTTCGCGCGAAGGCGTGGTCACGCACATGCGCGACGAATATTCCACCTTCGGCTGGGTGATGGAGCGGATGCTGACCGACGTCGGCTTCACGCTGATCTCGGCCGATTATCACGCCCCCATGCACGGCACTTATCTGCTGAGGAAACCGAAAGCCGGCGAGCAAGGCTAGACAGAAAAAGCAACAGGGCTGCACGATAGTGCAGAACCGGGAACAACAATGAAGCCGGCTGACATCCTCATCGCCATCCTGGTGGCGATCATCTGGGGGCTTGCCTTCGTGGCGAGCCGGATCACGCTCGACGAACTGTCACCGGAGTTGATGACGGCGCTACGCTTCACCATCGCCGCGGTCCCATGCCTGTTCATTCGCAAGCCGAAGATTGCCTGGTCGCTCCTGATCGCGATCAGCTTCACGCTGTTTCTCGGCCAGTTCCTGTCCCAGGCCTATGGTATCGCCCATGGCGTGCCGGTGGGGCTGACCAGTGTCGTCGTGCAGAGCCAGGCGCTCTTCACCATCGGCTTTGCCGCGCTCGCATTCGGCGAGCGGCCGACGCCGATGCAGGCACTCGGCACCGGCATTGCTGCGATCGGTCTTCTGATGATCTGCGGCACTGTCGGCTATGATTTCAGCGCTGCTGCGTTTGCGGTGCTGATGATCTCGCCAGTCAGCTTTGCCGTCGGCAATCTCTTGCTGCGTGGCGCCCGCGGCGTGCCCATGTTCGACCTGTTCGCGTGGTTGTGTCTCGCCTCGGCGATACCGTTGTTCGCGCTGGCGCTTATCGCCAACGGCCCGGCGTCGACCTGGATATCGCTGACCCACATCTCGCTGACGTCAGCGCTCTGCATGCTGGCGCTTGGCGGCGTCTCGACAAGCATCGCCTATTGGCTGTGGGGTCGGCTGCTGCGCGACTATCCAGCCGCCCAGGTGGTGCCGTTCGCGCTGCTGGTGCCGTTCGTGGGATCGGCGGCCTCAAGCGTCGTGTTCGGCGAGCGGTTCGGACCCCTAAGGCTCGCCGGCATGCTGACCGTGATCGGCGGTATCGCGGTGATGGTGCTGGCGAAGCGGCCCAAGGCGCTGCCTGAAGAGCCGCTGCCCAAAGTCGCGTGAGGCGAGCATGTCCCAATCGCTGTTCTATGCCTTTCTCATCTTCATGGTCGTGATGTACTTCACGCCCGGGCCGAACAACATCATGCTGCTGTCCTCCGGCCTGACCTACGGCTTTCGGCGCACCGTCCCCCACATCGTCGGGATCGTCATCGGCTTTGCCTTCATGGTGGCCGCGGTCGGCCTCGGGCTCGGCACCGTGTTCCTGGCCTATCCGATCCTCCAGACCATCTTGAAATATGCCGGTGCGGCCTACCTGATCTATCTCGCCGCCGCGATCGCCATGTCCGGCCCGACCAAGCCGGGCGAGGGGGGCGGCCGCGGCCCGATGACCTTCTGGGGCGCGGCGATGTTCCAATGGATCAACGCGAAAGGCTGGGTGATCGTGATCGGCACCATTACCGCCTACGCGGCGATCGCCCAATTCCCACTCAACATCGCAATCCAGACCCTGATCAGCCTGCTCGTCGGCACGGTTTCGACCGTGGTCTGGGCTCTGTTCGGCTCCGCATTGCGGCCGGTCCTGACCTCGGAGCGGCTGGTCCGTGCCTTCAATATCTTGATGGCGGTGCTGCTGCTCGCTTCCCTCTACCCCGTCTTCATGGATGCATGATGCCGCAGATTTCCATGCAGAAACGGGTTTCCCAGGGGCCCTAAAATGCTCTAGACAGCCCCCGAAATCCGTCAATTCACCTTCGAAAGACCTGACCATCGGCCGATTCCGGCCCCGAACGAGGAAACGAACTATGCGTGTTTATTACGATCGCGACGCCGACCTGAACCTGATCAAGGGCAAGAAGGTCGCCATCGTCGGCTATGGCAGCCAGGGCCACGCCCATGCGCTCAACCTGAAGGACTCCGGCGTCAAGGAGGTGGCGATTGCGCTGCGCAAGGGATCGGCCTCGGCCGAGAAGGCGGAAGCTGCCGGCTTCAAGGTGCTCGAGGTTGCCGAAGCCGCCAAATGGGCCGACCTCGTCATGATGCTGACCCCGGACGAGCTCCAGGGCGACATCTACCGCGAGCACCTGCACGACAACATGAAGAAGGGCGCCGCCCTCGTGTTCGCGCATGGCCTCAACGTCCACTTCAACCTGCTCGACCCGCGCGCCGACCTCGACGTGCTGATGATCGCGCCGAAGGGCCCCGGCCACACCGTGCGCTCGGAGTATCAGCGCGGCGGCGGCGTGCCCTGCCTGATCGCGATCGCGAAGGACGTCTCGGGCAATGCCCACGACCTCGGCCTGTCCTATGCGTCCGCCATCGGCGGCGGCCGTGCCGGCATCATCGAGACCACTTTCAAGGAAGAATGCGAGACCGACCTGTTCGGCGAGCAGGTGGTGCTCTGCGGCGGCCTGGTCGAGCTGATCAAGGGCGGCTACGAGACCCTGGTCGAAGCCGGCTACGCCCCGGAGATGGCCTATTTCGAGTGCCTGCACGAAGTGAAGCTGATCGTCGACCTGATCTATGAAGGCGGCATCGCCAACATGAACTACTCCATCTCCAACACCGCCGAGTACGGCGAGTATGTCACCGGTCCGCGCATCATCACCGACGAGACCAAGAAGGAGATGCGGAAGGTTCTCGCCGACATCCAGGGCGGCAAGTTCGCCCGCGACTGGATGCTCGAGAACAAGGTCAACCAGACCTCGTTCAAGGCGACCCGCGCCAAGCTCGCCGCGCACCCGATCGAGGAAGTCGGCGCGAAGCTGCGCGACATGATGCCCTGGATCAAGAAGGGCGCACTGGTCGATAAGAGCAAGAACTAAGCCGTTGTGCCCCGGACGCAGCGCAGCACCGCGCTGCTGATCCGGGGTCCAATGCGGCTTCTGGGTGACGGCTCTGCGCTTCGCTTCGCTTATCCGGGACACGAGCGAACACAAGCTTCGGTCGCCAAACCAAATCTTAAGCCCTTTGCAATTATCGTCGAGCGAGATCGCAGACAGCGGTCTCGCTCTTTCCTTCTCGCGCGAAGCACAGTTGCTTCATTCAAATTCTTCGCGAGCTGACGCGCTGCTTGAGCGCCAAGAACTGACGCTTAAACCACATTCTTGGTTTCACGTCGTTTTTCAAGGCTTCTTAGAACTTCCTGATCGTCAAAATCGCTGCGTCGTCAGAGCCAAGGATTCGGCTCTTCATCCGTCTTTTAACGCGCCTTCGACTCATGGCGCACCCGCTGCGCGGACTTGCGAGCTGGGCGACATTGCGCCCCGGCACCTTCCTCCTACATGATTGCGGGAACTCGAGGGGAGGGGACCATGCGATCTGTCGTCGTCACCGGCGCATCCACCGGCATTGGCTGGGCAGTTGCGAAATTTCTGATCGGGCGTGGCTATCGCGTGTTCGGCAGTGTCCGCAAGCAGGCCGACGCCGACCGGCTCAAGAGTGAGTTCGGCACCAATTTCACGCCATTGCTTTTCGACGTCACCGACGAAGCAGCTGTTCTCGCTGCTGCGCGAAAAGTTCGCGAGGCGCTGGGCGGCGAGACGCTGACGGGGCTCGTCAACAATGCAGGCATCGCGGTCGCCGGCCCCGTGCTCGAATTGTCGGTCGACGATTTCCGCCGCCAGATGGACGTCAACGTCATCGGTCCGGTCATCGCAACGCAGGCGTTCGGGCCGCTGCTGGGCGCAGACGCCGCGCTGAAGGGGCCGAAGGGCCGGATCGTGATGATCAGCTCGGTCGCCGGCAAGAACGGCAATCCGCTGTCGGCACCTTACAGCACCTCCAAGCACGCCATCGAGGGCCTGTCGGAGAGCCTGCGCCGCGAGCTGATGCTGTTCGGCATCGACGTCATCATCGTCGCGCCCGGCGCGGTGAAGACGCCGATCTGGAGCAAGGCCGAAGAGATCGACCTCTCCGTCTACCAGAACTCGCCCTATCTGCCGGCACTAAACAAGGCGATGGCGTTCATGATGGACATCGGCGCCAAGGGCCTGCCCGCCGAGCGTATCGCCGAAGTGGTGTTCGAGGCGCTGACGGCGGCAAGCCCAAAAGTGCGCTACCAGATCACGCCGGACCCGCTCCGCCATCTGATCGGCGCCGTGCTGCCAAAACGGACGCTGGACCGCATCATCGCCAAGCGCCTCGGGCTGCTGCCGCAGGGGTGACGTTCAGCTCGCCTCGGCCGGTCCGTCCTATCGCCAAGCCCTGACGTTGCGAGGAGCGGCCTGCCGGGCCTGCGGCCCACGTCTCCCGCTAACAATAAGCGAAAGTCGGATCGCCGGACGCGTTGCCTGACCGTGACTGTTCCGTTACAGTTTTATGACACGGTGCAGACTTCCGGCTGCGCCGGGCGCCGCTAGCTGCCTCGAGGCCGGCCAGACGGCTTGGCATCACCGCGCCGGACCAGAAGTTGCGTGTCGTCGATGGCGTCCGCGCCCAATCCAGGTCCTTCTGCCACCACCGCCGTGCTGGCGAGCGTCGCCGCGCTCGGCATCTGGCGGCTGCTCGCGGTCACAGCGCCACATTTCGCAGCGATCGCGCTGATGTACGAGACCGAGACCGATTTCGGCTCGCGCCTCTCCTTCGCGCTGGCCTGGGGCATCCTCAATTTCTTCTGGATCACGCTGCTGCGGCGGCCGGCCCTATCGGGCGCGCTGTCGCTGACCATGGTCGTCGTGCTGGTGCTGCTGTCCCGGCTCAAGCACGACGTCGTGCAGATGACGGTCAACTTCATCGACCTGATGATGATCGACCGCGACACCGTCGCGTTCCTGTTCACGATCTTCCCGAATCTGCGCTGGTCGGTGATCCTGGCCGGCCTCGTCACGCTGCCGCTGATGTATGCGCTGTGGTGGCTCGATCCGTTCCGCATCCGCCGTCTGCCGGCGTTCGCCTGCAAGCTCGCCTGCCTTGCCGCGCTGGTCGGCTATTCGCTCTATCATCCGGACGAAGCCTGGCGCGGCTATTACGACGACGGCTATCTCTCGAAATTCTTCCGCTCCGGCGTCACCGCGGTCGCCGATTTCGTGCAGTACGGTTTCATGGAATCCGCCGCCGCGACCAACGAGCGGCTCAACGTGCCGCTGGTCGATGAGTGCCACCCTGCGGGTCGCCGGCCCAACATCATCATGATCCACGATGAATCGAGCTTCGACATCCGCGCCGCGCAGGGCATCAAGTTGCCGCCGCGCTACGGTGACCACTTCAAGTCCTGGGACGGCAAGCAGCGCACGTTCCTGGCCGAGAGCAATGGCGGGCCGAGCTGGTTCACCGAATACAACGTGCTTGCGGGGCTCTCCTCGCGTTCGTTCGGCCGCTTCGCCTATTTCGTGACGCGCATCGCCTCGAACCGCGTCGAGCGCGGCCTGCCGTTGGCGCTGCGCCGTTGCGGCTACGACACGATGTCGCTGTATCCCGCCCATGGCGGCTTCATGGGCGCCCGCAGCTTCCAGATCACGACCGGCATCGAACGCTTCCTCGACTCGAAGGATCTCGGCGCCAAGGACGTCGAACCGGACTCCTTCTTCTATGCCAAGGCGCTCCAGCTGATGGGGCAACAGCCGCCGAACAAGCCGCTGTTCACCTTCATCTATCTCGGTGCCAATCATTTCCCCTGGGAGACGCGCTTCCGTCCCGACCTGCTGCCGAACTGGCGCACGCCCGGCAACGTGCCGTCGATCGACGAATATCTGCGCCGCCAGGCGATGAGCGCCGAGCAGTACAAGGCTTTCGTCGCCGGCCTGAAGAAGAATTTTCCTGGCGAGCCTTTCCTGATCGTGCGCTACGGCGATCACCAGCCGGAATTCGCGCCGAGCCTGCTCGAGCCCGGGCTCGACGAGGGCGCTCTCGGCAAGAAGCTCGACGCTTACGATCCGCGTCTCTACGCAACCTATTATGCGATCGACGCCGTCAATTTCGAACCGGTGAAGAGCGACGCCGTGATGGACACGATCGACGGCCCGTATCTGCCGCTGGTGATCCAGGAGGCCGCCGGCATCCCGCTTGATCCGTCCTTCGCCGAGCAGAAGGCGATCATGCTCCGCTGCAAGGGCATCTTCTACGGCTGCAAGGACGGCGCCGAGGCGCGGCGGCTGAACCGGCTGCTGATCGAAGCGGGGATGATCCGGGGGCTGTAGCTGTCTTGCTGTACCCCCAAGCGCTACTCATTGACCGTCACCCTGAGGTGCGAGCCCTGCGGCGCAAAGGCGCCGCTGGGTGAGCCTCGAAGGGCGACGGCCCGGCTGCACCGGGGCCGCTCATCCTTCGAGGCTCGCCGCACGGTGCTGCGCACTGTGCATCTCGCGCCTCAGGATGACGGGGCTTGAGAGCGGCTGGGTGCGACCTACCGCCCGCCCACCTTCTCCCACAGCCACTTCGCCACCGCATCGGGTGATGAATTGGCATCGTTGCCGCTGGCGCGCAAATTGGCTTCGCGCATGGTCGCGATGTCGATCTTGCCGAGCAGCGGCTTGAGCGCAGCCTGTAGCCGCTCATCGCTGGCGCGTTTCGGCGCGAGCAACAGGATCGCGTCGTAGGGCGGGATCGCGTGCCTGGGATCATCGAGTGCGACGAGATCGTATTTCGCGATCAGGCCGTCGCTGGTATAGCCGGCGATCACGTCGACCTCGCCGCTGGCCACCGCGGCATACATGAAGTCCGGCTGCATCTGGCGTTGGGCGCGGAAGGAAAGGCCGTAGGCCTTTTGCAGCGCGGCCCATTCGGGGCGCGAGAAGAACTCGTAGTCGCCGGCGATCGACATCGTCGATGTGTGCGCGGCGAGATCGGCGATGCTGCGGATGCCAAGCGCCTCGGCGCGCCTTCTCGGCATCACCAACGCATAGGCATTCTCGAATCCGAGCTCGCCGAGCAAGGTGATGTTCTCTTTTGCGAGGGCTGTCTTCAGCTCTGCGAGCAGCTCCGCGCGCGGCTTGATGTCAGTGCGATGCAACTGGTTGGCCCAGAGCGTACCGGAATAGTCGACATAGAGATCGATGTCCCCGGCCTTCAGTGCCTCGAAGATCACGCTGGAGCCGAGGCCGGATCGCGCGGTGGCGGAAAGTCCGGCCGCCTGGAGGCGGTCCCTGAGCAGCGCCGACAGCACATATTGCTCGGCGAAGGTCTTGGCGCCGACCACATAGCTCTGCGACGAGCGTCCCAGCGTCGGCACCAGCGTGGCAGCGACAAGTGCGGCGATCCCGATCGCCCCGAGCCCGGCGCGCATGCGCCTGCGTTGGCGCAGACCGGTCTCGATCAGGCCGAGCAGCTGATCGACGGCAAGCGCGAGCAGGGCCGAGGCCAGGCAGCCGAACAGCACGAACACCCAGTTCTGGGTCTGAAGCCCGGCGAAGATGTAATTGCCGAGGCTGGTCTGCCCGATCGGCGTCGACAGCGTCGCCGTGCCGATCACCCACACCGCGGCGGTGCGGATGCCCGCCATCATCACCGGCAGCGCCAGCGGCAGTTCGACCATGACCAGCGACTGCCGTGCGGTCATTCCGACACCCTTGGCGGCTTCGAGCAGCGCCGGATCGATGCCGTTGAGACCGGTGATGCCATTGCGCAGCACCGGCAACATCGAATAGAGCGCGAGCGCCAGCATCGCCGGGAGGAAGCCGAAAGCGGAGAAGGAGACGCCGAACCAGGCGAGCGTGACGGAAGTCGCCAGCAGCAGCAGCGGATAGAACAGCGCAAGCAGCGCCAGCCCAGGCACGGTCTGCACGATGCTGGCGAACGCGAGCAGCATGCCGCGCGGCGCCGGGCGATTGCGCGTCAGGATGGCCAGTGGCAGGCTGACGGCGAGACCGAGCGCGAGCGCTGCAAGGCTTACCCGCACATGGTTGCCGAGATAGTCGGGCAAATGCGACAGCGCCTCGCCCCAGCGCGGGTCGGTGAAGAAGCTCATGCCCCACCGCCCTGCGGCAACAGCGCATTCAATCGCTCGACCTGGCGCCGGGGCGTGCGCAACAGCTCCAGCACATAGGCGTCGCCACTCTTTGACAGCTCTGCCGGCGTGCCCTGGGCCAGCAGCGTTCCAGCGCGCATCACCGCAATGCGGTCGGCCAGCAAAATCGCCTCTGTCATGTCATGCGTGATCATCACGGTGGTCAGGCCGAGCTTGCGGTGCAGGTCGCGAAAATCCTCGCCGAGCGCATCGCGGGTGAGGGGATCGAGCGCGCCGAACGGCTCATCCATCAGCATGATGTGGGGCTTTGCCGCGAGCGCCCGCGCCACGCCGACGCGCTGGCGCTGGCCGCCCGAGAGCTCTTCCGGCAGCCGGTCGCGATGTCCGGCACGGTCGAGCTGCACGAGCTCCAGCAGTTCGTCGACACGCGCGGCGATGTCCGTAGCCGACGCGCCCAGCAGTCTTGGCGTGATCCCGATATTGTCGGCAACGCTCAGATGCGGAAACAGCCCACCGGCCTGGAACACGTAGCCGATCCGCCGCCGCAGCGCGACCGGATCGACATTTCGGACGTCCTCGCCCTCGATCATGATCGTGCCGCCATCCGCCTCGATCAGCCGGTTGGCGAGCCGCAGCAGGGTGGTCTTGCCGGAGCCCGACCCACCGACGATCGCCACAAATTCGCCTTCGGCGATGTCGAGCGATACATCGTCGACGGCCTTGAGCGGGCCGAAGCTCTTGGTGACATGCGCATAGCTGATCATCGGCCTGGAGGGCATCACGGGTGGCTCGCTTTTCTCTCACCCTCCCCTGGAGGGGGAGGGTCGATCGCGCGCAGCGCGAGCGGGGTGGGGTGATCTCTCCACTCGGGCACTGTTCTTCGCAGAGAGACCTTCACCCCACCCCGTCTCACATTTCGCTGCGCTTATGTGAGCCGACCCTCCCCCTCCAGGGGAGGGTAAGAGCACGGCAAGACCCCATGCGTAGCACGCTTGGCGCCTTGATTGAACTTGGCCGCGCGAGCGGCTAAGGCATCGGTCCAGGTTTGGAGGAAGCACATGACGACGCCCACGGCGGTGGCGCTGGAAGATGCCAAGGTCGCGTTCCGCCTCGGGGACGGCCGGGTCTATACAGCGGTTGAGAAAGCCCATCTCGCGGTGGCGCAGGGCGAGTTCGTCGCCATTGTCGGCCCGACCGGCTGCGGGAAATCCACGCTGCTCAACATCGCCGCCGGGCTGCTCAAGCCCGCAGCCGGCAGCGTCAGGATATTCGACCAGCCGCTCGCGGGGCTGAACCGGGATGCCGGCTATCTGTTCCAGGCCGACGCGCTGTTCCCGTGGAAGACCGCCCTCGACAACGTCGCCATCGGGCTCGAGATCAAGGGCACGCCGCGCTCCGAAGCGCTGCCGCGGGCACAGCAATGGCTGACCTCCGTCGGCCTCGGCGCCTTCGCGAACCGCTATCCGCACATGCTCTCCGGCGGCCAGCGCAAGCGCGTGGCGCTGGCGCAGGTGCTGATCCGCGATCCAAAAATCCTGCTGATGGACGAGCCGTTCGGGCCGCTCGATGCGCAGACGCGCCAGGTCATGGGCAACCTGCTGCTCGACCTCTGGAACGCCGACCGCAAGGCGGTTCTGTTCGTCACCCACGACCTCGAAGAGGCGATCGCACTCGCCGACCGCGTCGTGATCATGTCGGCGGGGCCGTCCTCGCGCATCATCGGCGACTGGCGCGTCAGCTTGCCGCGCCCGCGCGATATTTTCGAGGTGCGGCTCGACAAGGAGTTTCACTCACTGCATCGCGAGATCTGGAGCGTGCTGAAGGACGAGGTGATGAAGGGTTACGAGCAGTCCACGCACGCGAAGGAAGCGGTCTGATGTCGCGCCCGACGCTGCTTGCGCTGCAAGTTCTGGTCGCGGTCGTCTGCATTGTGCTGTGGCAAGTGCTGTCGACCGTCCCCGTGTTCGGCAAGATCCTGCTGCCGCCGTTCTTCTTCTCCAACCCATTCGACGTGTTCAACCAGATCGTGAAGTGGTTCGCGTCCGGCGTGATCTGGAAGCATCTCGGCATTACGCTCGCGGAATCGATCCTGGCGTTCTTGATCGGATCGCTCGGCGGCGTGCTGGTCGGCTTCTGGTTTGCGCGCCAGCCGCTGGTTGCGGCCGTGTTCGACCCTTACGTCAAAATGGTCAACGCGCTGCCGCGCGTCGTGCTGGCGCCGATCTTCGCGCTGTGGCTTGGGCTTGGCATCTGGTCCAAGGTCGCGCTCGGCGTGACGCTGGTGTTCTTCATCGTCTTCTTCAACGTCTATCAGGGCGTGAAGGAAGTCAGCCGCACCGTGCTCGACAATGGCCGTATGCTGGGCATGAGCGAGCGGCAATTGATGCAGCACGTCTATTGGCCGTCGGCGCTGTCCTGGATGTTCTCCTCCCTGCACACCTCGGTCGGCTTCGCCGTGGTCGGTGCGGTCGTCGGCGAATATCTGGGATCGGCGGCTGGGCTCGGCTATCTCATTCAGCAGGCCGAAGGCATCTTCGACGTCGCCGGCGTGTTCGCGGGCATGTTCGTGCTGTCGGCCTTCGTCATCCTGATCGACTTTGGGGTGACGCTGGTGGAGCGCCGTCTCTTGGTGTGGCGGCCGACAGCGTCGGATGGGCGGGGATAGCAGTAAGAAAATTAGTTTCTGATTGCGAGCCACATCCAAGGTGCGCTCCCTCCCCCGCCTGCGGGGGAGGGTTGGGGAGAGGGTGTCTCCACTTGCGAGAGCCCCCAAGAGGAGAGAACCCTCACCCGCGCCTTCGGCGCGACCTCTCCCGCAAGCGGGAGAGGTGAAGACAAGCTCAATCCAGCAGCTTGGTGTCGTCGGGCGCCTGCGGTGGCGTCTTGATCGCGATCGCCTTGACCTGGCCGCTGATCGGCTTGGTGCCGCCATGCGGCGTGCCCTTCGGGATGATCACGAGGTCGCCGGGCTTCACCGTCACCTCCTTGTCGCCGAGCCAGATCGTCCCGGTGCCGTCCAGGATGTACTGGATCTCGTTGGTGTTGGGATGCAGGTGCTTGGGCACGTTGCCGACCTGGATCGAGATGGTGGCACCGTCCGCGCTCGCGAACATCTTGGAGCGGTAGCCGACAGCGTTGGCGGGACCGAGCGCGTCGCCTTGCATCTCGCCGGTATGGATGATCTGCGCGGTGATGTTTTCAGCGGCGAGCGCCGGCCGGAGCAGGTGGGTGGCGCCGCATCCGGCGGCAAAGGCGGCGGCGATCGACAGCCCGGCAGCAAGGCGATTCATGGATGATCCTCCCCATCGAGAATTGTTCTTGTTTGGGCATGCTATTGCGCAGAAAGGCCGATGGCCAGCCCGCATAGGCGGTGCTTCTCAAGCCAGCCCCGCTGCTCTATGGTGCCGCCGGCCGAACGGAGGAAACCAATGAAGAACACGATTGCCAGGCTCGCCGGCGCGCTGCTCGCGCTGACGCTCACCACCTCGCTTGCCGCGGCGCAAAGCAAGGTCACCATCGCGGTCGGCGGCGGCTCTTGCCTGTGCTATCTACCCACCGTGCTGGCCAAGCAGCTCGGCGAGTACGAGAAGGCCGGCGTCAATGTCGAGCTGGTCGACCTCAAGGGCGGCTCGGACGCGCTCAAGGCCGTGCTCGGCGGCAGTGCCGACGTCGTCTCCGGCTATTTCGACCATTGCGTCAATCTCGCCGCCAAGAAGCAGGAGCTTCAGGCCTTCGTCGTCTATGACCGCTATCCCGGCCTCGTGCTGGTGGTCGCGCCCTCTCGGACCAACGACATCAAGTCGGTGAAGGACCTTGCCGGCAAGAAGGTCGGCGTGAGCGCGCCGGGCTCCTCGACCGACTTCTTCCTCAAATACATGCTCAAGAAGAACGGCCTCGATCCCGCCGGCACCGCCGTGATCGGCGTCGGCCTCGGCGCCACCGCGGTCGCCGCCATGGAGCAGGGCCAGATCGACGCGGCCGTGATGCTCGATCCTTCCGTCACCGTGCTGCAGGGCAGCCACAAGGATCTGCGCATCCTTTCGGACACCCGCACCCAGAAGGACACGCTCGAGACGTTCGGCGGCGAATATCCGGGCGGCGCGCTGTACTCGACGGCGGCCTGGGTCAACGGCCACGCGAAGGAGACGCAGGCGCTCACCAACGCGATCCTGGCGACGCTGACCTGGATCCACTCGCACTCGCCCGAGGAGATCATGGCGAAGATGCCGGAGGAGGCGGTCGGCAAGAACAAGGACCTCTATCTCGCCGCGCTGAAGAACACGATCCCGATGTTCTCCGAAACCGGCAAGATGGACCCGAAGGGCGCCGATGCCGTGCTTGCGGTGTTCAGCGTCGGTTCGCCCGAGGTGGCGAACGCCAAGATCGACGTCAGCAAGACCTTCACCAACAAATTCGTCGATCAGGCCAAGAAGACGACGGGGAATGCCAAATAGCTGACGCGAATGCGAAGTAGTCAGGCGTCATGACGTCACCGGTCATTCATCGCGTTGCGACGCTTGATCTTGCGGTGCGGCCGATCGTGTGGCCGTTCGCGGAGGAGCGCCGCGCCGAGATCGCGGCGCATTTCGCCGAGAAGCAGCGTGAGCGGCCGAAGATCTGGAACGGCCGCGTCCTGCTCGGACGCGATGCCGTGTTCACGGACGGCCATCTCGCCGCGACCTATTTCGAGACCGATTTCGCCAGCTTCCTTGCCTGGCGCGACTGGGGCTTTCCTGATCCGGCCGTGTTCAACGGCTTTGGCATGGGCGCGCTGCGCACCTCCGACGGCGCCTTCGTGATGGGCGAGATGGCGCACCACACCGCCAATGCCGGCCGCATCTATTTCCCGTCGGGAACGCCCGACCTCGACGACATCAGGGCTGGCGCCCTCGACATACCCGGCAGCGTCGTCCGCGAGATCGCGGAGGAGACCGGCCTCACCGTGGCCGACTATGCCGCGGAGGCAGACTGGCACTGCGTGGTCTCCGGCCGTGCGATTGCGATGATTCAGGTCCTCAACCTGGATATGCCGGGCGAGGTGGCCCGCGCCCGGATCGAAGCCAATCTGGCGCGCGAGGTCGAGCCCGAACTGTCGGCTATCCATCTCGTGCGCGGGATGGATGATGTCACGCCGACCATGCCGCGATTTGTCACGGCCTTTATTGCGCAGCAGTTCGCCTCTCGCTGACGCCCGAGGCTTGACATCGCTTCGCTCACCCCATGTGATGGGCGAAAAAGCAAGATCAACAAGAATGCGATGCACAATCGTCCAGGGAGGTTTTGATGCGCCTGCGCATGGCTGCCCGTTTGGTACGTGGGCTGTTGGTCGCGATTGCAGCGATGGGCTTGGCGGTGTCCGCCCAGGCCCAAGACCAAGGCAAAGAGAAGAAGATCAAGATCGGCGTCGTCTTCGATTTGACCGGACCTCTCGCCGGCGGCGGGTCCGAGCTGAACTATGTCGGCGCCAAGATCATCCTCGATCATTTCGCCAAGACCGGCGTCGAGGGTTACAAGATCGAGGCCGTCTACGCCGACGCGCAAAGCAAGCCTGACATCGCCATCAACGAATCCGTCCGCCTGCTCGAGAAGGTCGACATGGTGCTCGGCTTCTTCTCCTCGGCGCAATGCGTGCCGGTCGCGGCCCGTGTCGAGCAGCTCAAGAAATTCATGTGGATCACGACCTGCATCTCGTCGGCCGTGTTCAACGAGAAGGGCTACAAATACGTGTTCCGCCCGCAAGCGAGCGGCGACCAGTTCGGCATGATGACGATGGATTTCATCGCGCAGAACGCCAAGGAGAAGTTCGGCAAGGAGCCGAAGGACCTGCGCGTCGCCATCATCCACGAGGACGGCGCCTATGGCGTCGACGTCTCCAAGGGCAATGAGGCCGGTGCGAAGAAGGCCGGCTTCAATGTCGTGCTGAAGGAAGGTTACTCGGCGACCGCGCCTGATCTCTCCGCGCTGGTGACCAAGCTGAAGCGCGCCAAGCCCGACGTCATCTTCCACACCGGCTACAACCCCGACATCACGCTGCTGCTGCGCCAGGCCCGCGAGCAGGGATTGAAGTTCGGCGCGCTGATGGGACATGGCGCCGGCTACGGCGTCTACGAGAAGCTGAAGGAAGGCATGGGCGCAGACGCCGCCTACATCTTCAACGCCGATCCGATCTCGATCTGGCTCGCCAACCAGAAGACCATGGATCCGAAGCTGCCGCCCGTGATCAAGATGGTCGGCGAGGAGTTCGACAAGATCAAGCCTGGAGTCGCGATCCGCTCGGCCCATGTCGGCATCGGCGCGTCCAACACGTATTTATTCATGAGCGACGTGCTGCCGCGCGCGATCAAGAAGTATGGCGGTGTCGATCCCGACGCGCTGCGCAAGGCGGCGCTCGACACCGACATTCCCGAGGGCGGCACCATGCTCGGCTTCGGCGTGAAGTTCTACGGTGAGGGCACGCCGATGGCCGGGCAGAACGAACGCTCGTTTCCCGTCGTGATCCAGTACATCGACGACAAGTCCTCTGTGGTGTGGCCCAAGAGCCAGGCGCAGCGCGAGGCGGTGCTGCCGCTGCCGAAAGGCACCACCTACAGCAACCAGTAGCGGCGGAGTGCTTCGGTGTTGGAAGTCAGCGGGCTGGTGAAGCGATTTGGTGGCTTCACGGCCGTCAACAACGTCTCGTTCAGGGTCGACCAGGGCGAGATCCTCGGCCTGATCGGCCCCAACGGTTCGGGCAAGAGCACCATCTTCAACATGCTCTCCGGCACCCTGGTGCCGAGCTCCGGATCGATCCTGTTCGCCGGGCATGAGATCGCAGGCCTTGCACCGCACCGGATCATCAACCGCGGCATCGGCCGTACCTTCCAGATTCCGCGGCCCTTCCGCCGCCTGACCATCTTCGAGAATGTCGCGCTGGCCGGCTTCTACGGCCAGGGCCGCCACAGTCGCGTCAAGGCCGAGGAAGCGGCCGAGCGGTCGCTGGCGATGGTCGGCCTGCCGACCGATCGCCATGCCAGTGTCGATGGCCTCGGCGCAGCCGGCTTGAAGAAGCTCGAGCTTGCGAAGGCCCTCGCCACCGCGCCGAAGCTGTTGCTGGCGGACGAAAGCCTCGGCGGCCTCGACGAGGCTGAGATGGACCAGGCCGCCGACATGCTGCGCAACATCCGCGATGAGCTCGGTATCACCATCATCTGGGTCGAGCACATCATGGGCGTGCTGATGCGCGTCGTCGACCGCGTCATGGTGCTCGATCACGGCGAGAAGATCTCCGAGGGGCTGCCCAGCGCGGTCGCCGGCGATCCGCGGGTGATCGAGGTCTATCTCGGCACCGATGCCGAGACCACGCAGGCCGCGGCCGCCGAGGCGCGCCGCCGCGCGGGAGGTTAGCCGATGCTGGAGCTCCGCGGCGTCAATGCCGGCTATGGCACGTTCCAGGCGCTGTTCGATGTCAATCTCGACGTCAAGGCCGGCGAGGCCGTCGGCGTCATCGGGCCCAACGGCGCCGGCAAGACCACCTTGATGCGCATCATCTCCGGCCTGATCCGGCCGTCGCGCGGCTCGATCAAAATGGAGGGCATCGACGTCGTGGCGACGCCGGCGCACAAGATCGTCAGCCTCGGCGTTGCGCATGTGCCGGAGAACCGCCGGCTGTTTCCGCAGCTTTCGGTCGACGACAATCTCAAGATGGGCGCCTTCATGAAGGAGGCGCGCGCCCACTATGCCGAGCGGCTCGACGTCGTGTTCGATCTGTTTCCGCGCCTGAAGGAGCGACGCCACCAGATGGCCGGCACCATGTCCGGTGGCGAGCAGCAGATGTGCGCGATCGGCCGCGCGATGATGTCCAATCCGAAACTCCTGCTGCTCGACGAGCCGTCGGCCGGCCTCGCGCCGGTCGTGGTGCAGCAGGTGTTCGAGCTGGTGAAGCGGATCCGCGCCAGCGGCCTGACCGTGCTGATCGTCGAGCAGAACGTGCAGCAGGTGCTGAAAGTGGTCGATCGCGCCTATCTGATCGAGGCGGGCACGATCCGCGCCTCCGGCACCTCGGCCGAGATGCTGGCGAGCGACACGGTCAAGGAAGCGTATCTCGGGGTGTGAGGGGGCATGCAGGCATTTCTGGACGTCTTCGACATTTATCTGCTGGAGGCCGTGATCAACGGCATCCTGCTCGGCGGCGTGCTGGCGTTGCTCGCGCTCGGCCTCAACCTGATCTTCGGCGTCATCGACGTGACCTGGATCTGCTATGCCGAGCTCGTGATGATCGGCATGTACGCCATGTATTTCATGGTGCAGTACTACGGGGTCAGCTATTTCATCGCCGCTCCCTTGACCGTCCTGCTGGTCGCGCTCCTCGGGGCGGCGCTGCACTACCTCGTGATCGCGCCGCTGCTCACGGCACCGCCGATCAATCAGTTGCTCGCGACCGGCGGTGTGCTGTTCGTGCTGCAGAGCTTTGCCACCGTCGCCTTCGGCATCGACTTCCGCAACCTCGGCATCCGCCTGCCGGTGCTCGCCTTCGGCGACATGAATTTCAGCTACGCACGGCTGCTGTCCTTCGTGGCGGCACTGGTCGGCATGGTCGCGGTCTATCTGTTCATGACGCGAACCTTCACCGGCACCGCGATCCGCGCCATTTCGCAGGATCGGCAGATCATGGCGCTGATGGGCGTCGACGCCAAGCGGATCTATCTCATCACGTCCGCGCTCGGCGGTGCGCTGGCCGGGCTCGCGGCCTGCCTCCTGGTGCTGCAATATGACGTGCATCCCTTCGTCGGCCTCTCCTTCGGGCCGATCACCTTCCTGATCTGCGTGCTCGGCGGCTTAGGCAACTTCATCGGCGGCTTCATCGCCTCGTTCCTGTTCGCCGAGATCATCTCGCTCGGCGGCCTGTTCTCCGACCTGGAATGGGGCTATGTGCTCGCCTTCGCCTTCTTCATCGTCATGATGTTCATCCGGCCCGCGGGCCTCCTGGCGAGGCGCCGATGATGGGGCAGGGGCGGATTGCAGCTTGGGGGATAGGGCTGGCGGCGCTGGTCGCGCTGCCCTTCGTCTATCGCGATCCTTATCATCTGCACATCCTGGTACTGATCCTGATCTGGTCGTTCGCCTACACGTCCTGGTCGATGATGGGGCGGTTCGGCCTGGTCTCGCTCGGGCACGGCGGCTTCATGGGGATCGGCGCCTACGTCACCGCGCTCTTGTGGAATCACCTCGGCCTCTCGCCATGGATCGGCATTCCCGTCAGCATGATCGCGGCCGGGGCGCTGGCGCTGATCGTCGGCTATCCCTGCTTTCGTTTCCGCATCACCGGGCATTATTTCGTGCTCGTGACGCTGGCGCTGTCAGGCATCGTGCTCCAAGTCATCACCGCGACGCGCGACTATACCGGCGGCTCGCTCGGCTACACGCCGAACCGTGCGTCCGGCAACAAGCTGCTGGCGCTGCAATTTGACGACAAGACCATCTGGTATCTGATCGCACTTGCGGTTTGGCTGTTCGGCATCGTGGTCTGGCACTGGGTCGACCGCAGCATGGCTCGCCATGCGCTGGAGGCGATCTCGGAGGACGAGGACGCCGCGGCCGCGGCCGGTGTCGACGTCACCGCCGAGAAGCTGAAGATCACGCTGCTCAGCGCGCTGATGACGGCGCTCGCCGGCGCGATCTACTGCCAGTACCAGATGTTCATCACGCCCGACACCGTCAGCGGCATCGCGGTGTCGCTGCAGATGGTGTTCGCGGCCATCGTCGGCGGCCTGTTCGTCTCGCTCGGCCCGACCGTCGGCGCCATCATCACCATCCTGCTCGCGGAGAGCTTGCGTATCGGCTTCGGCACCAAGGCGGTCGGCTGGGACAATCTCGTCTATGGCGTGCTGCTCGTGCTTTTCATCATATTTCTTCCCAAGGGCATCCTTGGTAGCGTGCTCGACCGATTGAAGCCGCAACGCAAGGTGTCCCCGAACTCATGAGCAAGAAGCCGTCCAAATCGATCGCCGACCAGCTCGACCGTTACATCACGCCGTTCCGTTACGACGGATCCGGCAAGTTTCACCTCAAGGACCACAAGACCGACGAGAAGGGCGATCTCGACAAGGAGACGGCGCAGGAGATCCTCGATGCCAACAAGAAGCGGCTGATCGCGTTTCAGGAGAAGCTCTACGCCCAGGACCGCTGGTCGCTCCTGATCGTACTCCAGGCCATGGACGCCGGCGGCAAGGACAGTGCGATCAAAGCGATCTTCGAGGGCATCAATCCGCAGGGCTGCGAGGTCCGTGCCTTCAAGGCGCCGAACAGCAAGGAGCTCGACCACGACTTCCTCTGGCGCCACGTGGTCGCGCTGCCGGAGCGCGGCCATATCGGCATCTTCAACCGCTCCCATTACGAGGAATGCCTGGTGACGCGGGTGCATCCGGAGATCCTCGCCAAGGAGAAGCTGCCGGCAAAGCTCGTCACCAAGAACATCTGGAAGGAGCGGTTCGAGGACATCTCCGCTTTCGAGCGCTATCTCGGCCGCAACGGCACCGTGGTGCTGAAGTTCTTCCTCAACGTCTCCAGGGAGGAGCAGCGCCAGCGCTTCCTCGACCGGCTGGAAGAGCCGGCCAAGCAGTGGAAGTTCTCGATGGACGACATCAAGGAGCGCGCGCTGTGGCCGCGCTACCAGGCGGTCTATCAGGACATCGTGCGCCACACGTCGACACCACATGCGCCGTGGTACGTCGTGCCCGCCGACCACAAATGGTTCGCCCGCGTCGTGATCGGCTCCGTGATCAATGCTGCGCTCGAAAAGCTGGACCTGCGCTTTCCGCGTGCCGACAGGGCCTCGCTGCAGGAATTCGAGCAAGTGCGCAAGGCGCTGGAGAAAGAGGGGACGGGAGGCAGGAAGCGGGCAAAGTGACAGCCAACGGAACCGCGAACCGCAAGAACGTCAACTTCGCGCTGCAGGGCGGCGGCGCGCACGGCGCCTTCGTCTGGGGTGTGCTCGACCAGGTGCTCGAGGACGGCCGGCTGGCGATCGAGGCGATCAGCGCCACCAGTGCCGGCGCGATGAATGCGGTGGCGATGGCCTCCGGCATGGCGAACGGAGGCGCGGAAGCGGCGCGGCAGAGCCTGCACGCGTTCTGGTACGAAGTGTCGCGCATGGACTTGGCGTACGATTTGCTCTCGCCGCTGAACCAGTGGATCCAGGCCCTGAAGCTGCCGCCGGAATATCATCCGGTCCATGCCTTCATCCACACGCTGACGCACACGCTGCCGCCGAACCTGCTCAATCCCTTCAACTTCAATCCGCTCCGCACGCTGCTGCAGCGCGTGATCGATTTCGACCGGCTCAACTCCTCGCCCGAGGCGCCAGAGCTGTTTCTCAACGCCACCAACGTCCGCACCGGCAAGATCAAGGTGTTCCAGAGCCCGTTTCTCAATGCGGACACCGTGCTCGCCTCGGCCTGCCTGCCGCCCTATTTCCAGGCGGTCGAGATCGACGGTGAGCATTATTGGGATGGCGGCTATCTCGGCAATCCCGCGATCTTTCCGCTGATCTACCGCAAGGGCAGTCACGACGTCATCATCGTGCAGGTCACGGCGATCCGGCGCGACGAGCTGCCGACCAGCGCGGCCGATGTCCTCCACCGCATCAACGAGATCAGCTTCAATTCGTCCTTGATGCGCGAGATGCGCGCGATCGCCTTCGCCACACGGCTGATCGACGACGGCGAGCTCGACAGCGACAGGCATAGCCGCATGTACATGCACTGGATCGGCAACGACCAGCTGATGTCGCAGCTCGGTACGGCCACGCAATTCCATCCCGAATGGAGCCTGTTGTGTCGCCTGCGCGACGAGGGCCGCGAGGCGGCGCGAAGCTGGCTGGCGCGAAACTTCGACCGGGTCGGAAAGTCCTCGACGGTTGACCTGACAGACATGTTTCTCTAGGCGGCGCGAGCCGGCCATGGACAATAATTGCGAAAACAACCCCATGCACAGTAGCCGGGGATAGCGGAATCAATGGCTTGCCGGCCACGTCGTGCTTATGCGGATTTTACGAAATTGGTTTGACGCGTCGGGCAAAACAGGCGCATAATGTCACCATGCCCCGTCCAGGGAACTCGCGCGTTCAAATGTGATCCTTCAGGTCATCGATCCTGCTTGACAGTTTTGTGTCTCGGGAGGAGCATCGCAGAGGTCGCAAACAAGCGACGCGCAACGTCCACCTCATGAGCAAGGGGAGGTCTATGACACCACCTCCGCAAATCCAGCCGCTAAGTGCGATGGAGCTCGTTCGGACTATCGCATAGCGGCGAAAACCGCGAACGGCACGCCGGGTCAAGGTTTAGCGGGCTGCATCAGTGAGGCAAAGCCCCTACCTTCCCGGCGCTGTAATTTGCATCACGTCGATCAATGGCTGACCGCGCCGAGGCCGCCACGACAAATGCATTAAAGTTCTGCCTTGTCCCTCCTCCCTCCTTGCCGTCATTCCGGGCCGACGCCCGGAATGACGCTGGGCTATCGCATGTGGCACTTTAGGCGGTCTGCGCGCGCGCCTCGTCCTTCGAGACGCTTGCTCCGCAAGCTCCTCAGGATGAGGCTAAGCGGCAGCGGTGCTCGTTGAAACTGTTGCCGCGCATTCAGTCCTCATCCTGTCTCGAAGGATGGCCACAGGGAAACCGCCCTCAAAAGCAACTGCTCTGCGGAACGGCGGGAGCGCGCTCAGCGTTCTCAAGCCGTCTCGCTGCGCTGAGCCTGTGCCGTCTCCAATCCTGCATGGCCAAATGCCAAGAGAATGTCGCCTCAAAGGCCAACTTCCGACACAGGTCCGAGGCGAATAACGGTCATCCGACATGACGCATGTGCTTCGGTGGTGACGGTCCCGGCACCGCCAGCGCATTCATTTTTTTTCAGGGAATCCGCGTGTCGCACAAGCTTGCCCCGGCGCTCCTCGCCGCTCTCTTCCTCGCGATCTCATCTCTCTGCGGTGCTCGCGCCGAGACGCCGGCCGCGAGCAGTGCGGCGGCGCTGTCGCCGGACGAGGCCAAGCGGGCGCTGGAGACGCTCCAGGATGACAAGAAGCGTGCGCAGATGATCGATACGCTGCGCGCGATCGCGAATGCGCCCGGTCAGCAGCAGCCTGCACCCGCCGCGCCCGAGCAGAAATCGCCGATCCCGCTCTCGGCCGACGGTCTCGGTGCACAGCTCCTGCTCACGGTGTCGGAGGAGATCGGTGCGATCTCGAGCGAGATCGCCAGCATGGCGCGGACGCTCACGCATTTTCCGGCGTTCTATTACTGGATCATGCGGACCGCGAACGATCCCGCCGCCTACAATCTCCTGATCGAGATCGCCTGGAAGCTGGCGCTGGTGCTCGGTTGCGCCCTTGCGGCTGAATGGGTGATGTTCCGCCTGATCCGGCGTCCAGTCGCGTTCCTGGAAGAACGCGTGCCGCAGACCGCGCGCCTGCCGGCACAGGCGCTGCCGATTGCCGATCCGCCGTCATCGGTGGCCGATGTCACCCCTGCACCCGAACTGAACAAGCGCCACCACAGTCTGGCGCGGGTCTGGCAGGTTCTGCTGCGGCTGCCCTTCGTGCTGGGACGCCTCGTGCTCGAACTGCTGCCGGTGGTCGTCTTGGTGGGCATCGCCACGGCGCTGCTCGGGACCGAGATCGGCGAGCCCACGACCGTTCGCCTCGTGATCCTCGCTGTCATCAACGCCTATGCGTTCTCCCGCGGACTCATCTGCGTGATCCGGGCGCTGGCGGGACCGTTCGGCCTGTTTCCGGTTCGGGCCGAGACCGCAGCCTATATCGAAATCTGGGCGCGCCGCATCGTCGGCGTCGGTGTATCCGGCATCGCCTTCGCCAATGTGGCGCTGCTGCTCGGCCTGCATCGCGCCGGTTACGCTGCGCTGCTGCGCATGGTGATGCTGATCGTGCACCTCTTCATCGTCGTCATCATCTTGCAATGCCGCCGCCAGGTCGCCGAAGCCATCCGCGCGCCGGCCGATCGGCAGGGCATCGCGGCTCGTCTGCGCAACCGCATCGCCGGCGGCTGGCACTATCTTGCCATCGCGCTCGATCTCGCGCTGTGGGCCGTGTGGGCGCTCAACATCCGCAACGGCTATTCGCTGCTCTTGCAGTATTTCGTCGGGACGGTCGTGGTGGCGCTGATCACGCGCGTCGCCATCATGCTGACGCTGAGCCTGATCGACCGCGGCTTTCGTATCAAGCCGGAGATCCTGCAGCGCTTTCCCGGTCTCGAGATCCGCGCCAACCGCTATCTGCCGCTGCTGCGCAAGATCGTATCTGGCGTGATCGCCTTCATCGGCTTCGTGGCGGTGCTCGAAGTCTGGGGCGTGGACGCGATCGTCTGGTTCTATGGCGGCCAGATCGGCAGCCGGCTGATCTCGGCCTTGGTGACGATCGGGCTCGCCGTGTTCATCGCGGCCGCGATCTGGGAAGCCAGCAACGCGCTGCTGGACCGCCAGATCAATGCGCTGTCCCGGGACGGCCATTATGCCCGCGCCGCTCGCTTACGCACCTTCCAACCGATGCTGCGGACGGCGCTGCTCTGCCTGATCGCCACCGTCGTCGGCCTCACCGCGCTGAGCGAGATCGGCGTCAATGTCGCCCCGCTGCTCGCGGGCGCCGGCATCGTCGGCATTGCCATCGGCTTCGGTTCGCAGAAGCTGGTGCAGGACCTCATCACGGGTCTGTTCCTGCTCTTGGAGAACACGGTGCAGGTCGGCGACAATGTCAGCGTCTCAGGGCTGTCAGGCGTGGTGGAGAACGTCTCGATCCGCACCATCCGCCTGCGCGCCGGCGATGGCGCCGTGCACATCGTGCCGTTCAGCGCGGTTACGACCATCACCAATGCCAGCCGTGGCGCCGGCAACGCCTCCGTCAGCGTCAACGTCGCCTACAAGGAAGACACCGACCGCGCCGGGCAGATCCTCAAGGACATCGTGGAGGAGATGCGCCGCGAGCCGGAATTCCGTGCATTGATCCGCGGTGACCTCGAGCTCTGGGGCATCGACAAGGTCGATGGCGCAATGGTGTCGATCGTCGGCCAGATCCGCTGCACCGAGGCCGGCCGCTGGCCGGTCCAGCGCGAATTCAACCGCCGCATGAAGCTGCGCTTCCAGCAGAGCGGCATCGAGGTCGCCTCCGCCACCCAGACCATCTTGACGCAGATCGCGCCACCGGCCGACGGCGCCGCCAATCCGACGCCAAGGCGGGCGGCCGGATAGCGGCTCGATCATCTTCCGGCTTGCCTCCGCGCGCCCGGCAGCGTTCACTCCGGCATCAGCCTGCTGACAAATGGATTCCGGGCTCGAGCTGACGCGCGCCCCGGAATGACGAGGGGAGAGAGCAGGCCCAGCTCTCAATCCTCATCATGAGGAGCAGGAGCTTTGCGGCGTTAACCTTTGCGTCGCGCGCGACCTGCGATCTCGCGCGACAATCTCGCTGCGGTGCGAGATCACAATCGATGCCTCAGTCCCAACGTCCTTGATCTCCGGGGAGCGCTGGCCGACAATGACCGCGGTTCAATAAGAAACTCCTTGGGGGAATTCGTGAATAGACCTGCCCGTGTCGCTGCCCAAGCGACATCATCCGATCAATCGCAAGGCATGACGCTGCTGCGCGATCCTCTGCTCAATAAGGGCACCGCCTTCACGGAATCCGAGCGCGAGGCGCTGGGCCTGCGCGGCCTGCTGCCGCCATGCGTGCTGACGATGGAGACGCAAGCTCAGCGCGTGCTGACCAATCTGCGCACGCTGCCGACGGATTTGGAAAAATACGTCGCGCTGAATGCGCTGCATGACCGCAACGAAGCGCTGTTCTTCCGCGTCGTCGTCGACAATATCGACGAGATCCAGCCGATCATCTACACCCCGACCGTTGGGCTCGCCTGCCAGAAATACGGTCTGATCTTCCAGCGGCCGCGCGGCATGTTCATCTCCTCGCGCGATCGTGGCCAGATCGCCGAGATCCTGAAGAACTGGCCGTATCCGGCCAAGCTGATCGTCGTGACCGACGGCGAGCGCATCCTCGGGCTGGGCGATCTCGGCGCCAACGGCATGGGGATTCCGGTCGGCAAGCTCTCGCTCTATTCGGCCTGCGCCGGCGTGCATCCCGAGCTGTGCCTGCCGATCGTGCTTGACGTCGGCACCAACAACGAAGAGCTTTTGAACGATCCCTATTATCTCGGCCTGCGCGAGCGGCGGCTGACGGGCGAGGCCTATGACAGCTTCGTCGACGAATTCATGCAGGCCGCGCGCAAGACCTTTCCGGGCGTGCTGATCCAGTTCGAGGATTTCGCCAACCATTCGGCGTTCAAGCTGCTGCACAAATACCGGGATGAAGCCTGCGTCTTCAATGACGACATCCAGGGCACCGCGGCGGTGGCGCTCGCCGGCCTGTTCTCGGCTCTGCGCGTCTCCGGCGGCAAGCTCAGGGATCAGCGCATCCTGTTCCTCGGCGCGGGCGAGGCGGCGACCGGCATCGCCGATCTCGTGGTCTCCGCCATGATAGCGGAGGGGTTGGCGGAGGCCGAAGCGCTCCGGCGCAACTGGCTGGTGGATTCCCGTGGCCTCGTCGTCGGCGGCCGCGATGGCCTGTCCGGCCACAAGCTGCGCTATGCCCATGCCGACCAGGCGCCGATCGCCGATTTCCTCACCGCGATCAAGACGCTGAAGCCGACGGCGATCATCGGCGTTGCGGCGGTCGGCGGCGCCTTCACGCCCGAGGTGCTCAAGGCGATGGTCGAGCTCAACGAGCAGCCGATCGTGTTCGCGCTCTCCAATCCGACCTCGAAGGCCGAGTGCTCGGCGGAGGATGCCTACCGCTACACCGAGGGCCGCGCGCTGTTTGCCTGCGGCAGTCCGTATGATCCGGTGACGCTCAGCGGCCGCACCTTCGTGCCGCGCCAGGGCAACAATTCCTACATCTTCCCCGGCGTCGGCCTCGGCGTCATCGCCAGCCGCTCGCGCCTCGTCACGGACGAAATGTTCATGGCGGCGGCCCACACGCTCGCCGATTGCGTCGGCAAGGAGGACCTCGCGCAGGGTAGCCTCTATCCGGCGCTGCCACGCATCCGCGAGGTCTCGGTCCGCATCGCCGCCGCCGTCGCAGACGTCGCCTTTCAGCGCGGCCTCGCCGACGGACCGGCGCCCAACGATGTGAGGGCCCTGGTCCAGTCGCAGATGTACGAGCCGCATTACTGAAGCTTACAACTCAATCTGAACTCGCTGAGATAGCCCCTCACCCCACCCTCTCCCCGTAAGAACGGGGAGAGGGAGCGAGAGAGGTTGCCTCCTTAACCTCTCCCCGCTCTTCAGCGGGGAGAGGTCGGATTGCCCCGGCGATGCGCAGCATCGTCCGGCGCGATCCGGGTGAGGGGCAAGGCACACTGCCAACCACGTCGGAGATAGATCCGACTCTAGACGTGTCTCTTCCCAACCGCCATTAGGTCAGCACGGCGATACCATTTCAGGTAGAATCGCCGTTGCGCGGCGCGGCCGCATATGCGACGATCTGTAGCGTTACAAGAAAACTCTATCCGCAAGGTAGGTGCCATGGACGATCGTTTGCCCGAACTGGGCGACCTCGAGCGCGAGGTCATGCAATTGGTTTGGGCCCATGGTCCCGTCACGGCCGAAATCGTGCGTGAGCGTCTGTCGCGGCGTCTGAAGGAATCCACGGTTCGCACGGTGCTGCGCCGGCTGGAAGAAAAGGGCTATGCCAACCACACCGTGGACGGCCGCACCTACGTCTACCACGCCGCCGAACCACGCGCGCGTGTGGCGGCCAAGGCGGTGCAGCGCATCGTCGACTGGTTCTGCAACGGTTCAATTGAAGAAGTTCTCGTCGGCATGGTGGACAACAAGATGCTCGACCAGCAGCAGCTGCGCACGCTGGCCGACCAGGTGGCCAAGGCGAAGAAGGCGAGGGGAGTGAAGAAAGAATGATCGCAACTCTGGCTGAGGCGGCGCTGCGCTCCTTCGTGCTGGGAGGCATCGTCTGGTTCGGTCTCACCCTGTTTCGCGTGCGCAATCCGCACGTCCACATGACGGCGTGGGTCGTCGTGCTGCTGGCGTCGCTGGCGATGCCCTTCGTGATGCATTGGCCGACGCTCACGATCACCCGGCCGCCTGTGCCGATGCCGGCGCCGGACGATTTTCTGCCGGCTGACCTTTCGATGCTGGAGCTGCCGCAGCCGTCGCTGCCGGTCGCATCAGGCGCGGCGATCGTTCCGCCGGCCGGAAGCGGGCTCTCGATCAATTGGTGGCTGGTGGCCACCATCATCTATGCCGGCGTCACCGCTTGCCTGCTGTTGCGGCTGATGATCGGCCTCTGCCTGACCTGGCGCATGGCACGGGCGGCGGCGCCGATGAAAGGCGCGCAGCTGATCGCTGCCGACGTCCGCGTCAGCCGTGACGTCGGCGGTCCCGTCACCTTCGGCTCGACCATTCTGGTGCCGCCGCAATTCGCTGGCTGGGATGCGAAAAAGCGCCTCGCCGTGCTGGCGCATGAAGGCGCGCATGTCGCCAATCGCGATTTCTACGTCCTGTTGCTGGCCTCACTCAATCGCGCGGTGTTCTGGTTCAGCCCGTTCTCGTGGTGGCAGCTTGCGCGTCTCGCCGAGCTCGCCGAGATCATCAGCGATGCCCGGGCGATCGAGGTGATCGAAGACCGGCTGTCCTATGCGGAGATCCTGCTCGATTTTGCCAGCACCGTAAGACCGCGCTCGGTCGAGCTCGCGATGGCGCGGGCCTCGACGGTGCGCGCCCGCGTCGAGCGCATCATCGCGGCCGCCGCGATGCCGGTGGCTGTCGGCTGGCGCAAGCGATTGTGGATCGCGGCCGCGATCGTCCCCGCCGTGATCGTGTCCGCCGGCATGATCGCCTATCGCACGCCGGACGTCGCGCCGGTCAGCGCCGATCTCGGCGATGTCCCGGACCAGCATTACCGCCCCTTCGTCAATTTCTATGCCATGGGCCCGGCCTCGGTCTTCGCCATCTTCCGCGAGGGCGACGAGCTCTACGGCCAGCTCACCGGGCAGCGCAGATTGCGTCTGACGGTCGGCAGTGATGGTACGGCATCCTACCCGGCTTCATCCGGCGAGATCACGTTCCCGATCGAAGCGGAGCGTCGCTCCTCCGAGCTAATGCTGCGCATGAACGGTCGCGACGTGCGCGCGCTTCGCGTCGCGGAGATGCCGGCGGCGGCAACTGGACCCGCGCCGCTCGATCAATATGTCGGCTGGTACAGGGTTGCACCGAACCGCGTTCTCACCGTGCGCCGCGACGGCGATCGGCTTCAGGTGCAGGAAACCGTGCAGGGCCGGGCGGCACTTCTCGCGGAAGGCGCCGATGTCTTCTCGATCCATGGCGACAACCTCCTGATCTTCCTGCGCGACGAAGAAGCCAGGGTCTCGCGCGTGCTGGTCCAGAATGCGGTGTTTGGTGCCCGACTCGCGCCGCGGATCGATGCGGCCGTGGCGCAGGCGATCGAGGCCGACTTCGCGCGCCGTGTTGCGGAGGTGCCGGACCGTTTCCGCGAGCAGGTCCCCGTTGCAGGCGGCAAGGAGATGATCCTGCGCGGGATCGAAGACTTACGCCGCGGCACGCCGAACTACGATCGCATGAGCGCGCCGCTGGCTGCGAAGATCCACCGTCAGCTCAACGAGACGCAGGCGACGTTCGTGGCGCTCGGAGCCCTTGAGTCGATCTTCTTCCGCGGCGTCGGCCCCGGCGGCTACGACATCTATGGCGCGAAATTCGAGAACGGCTCGGCGGAATTCCGCCTGCTGCTCGAGCCCGACGGCAAGGTCGGCGACGTGCTGTTCCGGGCCGACGGCAATGACGAGCTCGGCGGTATCGTCTCCTGCGCGGAAGAGGCGAGCGTGCGCGGTCGCGCCGGCACCTCGCCGATCAGGATCATGGTCTATAACGAGATGGGCGAGGACATCCAGATCTCCAATCTCGACGCCGACGGCAATCGCAGGACGCAGAGCGTGGTCAGGCCCAATATGTCCTGGGCTTCCACGACCACTGTGAACAATCCCTGGGTGATTGCCGACAAGTCCGGACGATGCCTGGAGATCCTGGTGCCGGGCCGGCAGACGCGCTTCCACAATGTCGAAGCGATGAGCCTCGGTGCGCGTCCGGGGCGCGCTGCGCGCCGCGCCGTTCCGATTGCCAATGGCGAGGAGATGCTGCGCCGCTACATCGAGGGCGTCGGCAAGGGGCAGCCAGACTACGACCGCATGACGTCGGAGGTGGCCGACATCACGCGTCAACAGCTTCCGTTCGATCAGGCGATCCTGGCGCGGCTCGGCGCGCTGCGTGCAGTCTCCTTCCGCGGCGTCACAGCGCTCGACAGCGACATCTATGTCGCCCAGTTCGCCAATGGGTCGGCGGAATGGCGCATCGGCGTCAGGAACGGCACGATCACCAAGATCGCGTTGGGGCCGAATTTCTAGAGACGACAGGAGCTGCCGGTCTGGCAGACCGGCAGCTCCCGATCAAATGACGGCGAGCGTTCAATCTCGGCTTGCGGCCCTCTGCCGTGAGTGCTACTGTTTGTAGCATTACAAGCTGTAGCCTGGCGCTATAGCGCAGGCTCGAAAGAATTGGGCGTCCGCCATGAGCAATTCTGTAAAGGCAGAGGTCGTCCTCGCGCTTCAGCGCTTCGGGTTGGGGCCGCGGCCGGGATCGATCGCCGCCGTCGGCACCGACCCGCGCGGCGCGCTGATCGCCGAGCTCGAGCGGCCGCTGGTGCTGAGCGCCGCGGCCAGCCTTCCCACAAGCGCAAAGGCCTATCGCACCGTCGCCGATGCCAATGCGCGGCGAACCGCGCGTGCCAAGCAGGCGCAGCAGCAGGCCAAGAAGCAGCAGATGGCTGCGGCGCCCGTCATGTCCGAAGATCAAGCACAGGGACAGCGGCAGGAGAAGGACGCCGCCGAGATGGCGGCGAAACAGGCGGCCGACGCCATTCCCGATCCCGGACGTCCGATCTATTTGCAGGAAGCCAAGCTGCGCACGGAAGCTGCGCTTGCTGCCGACATCGGCTTTGCCGAGCGGCTGGTGTGGTTCTGGTCCAACCATTTCTGCGTCTCGGCCAACCGGATCCAGAGCATGTCCGGTGCCTATGAGCGCGAAGCCGTTCGCGCCCACGCGCTCGGCCGTTTCGTCGACCTGCTCCAGGCCGTCGAAGGTCACCCGGCAATGTTGTTCTATCTCGACAATCTGGAGTCGATGGGTGCCAACTCGACGGCCGGCATCAACCGCAGCCGCGGCCTCAATGAGAATTTTGCGCGCGAGATCATGGAGCTGCACACGCTCGGTGTGCGCACCGGCTATACGCAGGAGGACGTGATCAGCTTCGCCAACGTGCTCACCGGCTGGACGCTGGTGCCGCCGGGCGCCGACCCCCAGCATGGCGGCGAGTTCACCTTCAATCCACGTCTGCACGAGCCCGGCGGCCAGACCGTGCTCGGCAAGCGCTATGAGCAGGACGACGTCGAGCAGGGCCGCGCCGTGCTGCGCGACCTCGCCGCGCATCCGGCGACCGCAACCCATGTCGCGACCAAGCTCGCACGGCATTTCGTCGCCGACGAGCCGCCGCCAGCACTCGTCGAGCAAATGGCAAAGATGTTTCGCGACACCGACGGCGATCTCAAGCAGGTCGCGATCGCGATGGTGTCGTCGGACGAGGCCTGGCGCGGGCCGCCGTCAAAACTGAAACGTCCCGGCGAATGGGTGATCGGCATGGTGCGCGCGACCGGCATCATGGTCGTCGATCCCGTGCGCTTCACCGGAGGCCAGGAGCTGCTCGGCGAGGCGCTGTGGCGTCCGCCGGCGCCAAAAGGCTATCCGGACGACGAGGCAAGCTGGATCGACGGCGTCGGCCGGCGGCTCGACGTCGCCAACAATTTTGCCGAGCGCATCACCGGCATGACCGATCCGCAAGCCATCATCGAGGACGTCTTCGCATCGCAGATCGCGCCCGAGGTGAAGCAGGCGGTCGGTCGCGCCGAGAGCCGGCAGCAGGCGCTGGCGCTCTTGTTCATGTCGGCGGATTTTCAGAGGAGGTGAGCATGGGCTTTGTCGATCATTTGCCCACGCGGCGCGAGCTTCTGGTCGGCTCCGGTGCGCTGTTCGCATGGAGCCAGATGCCGCGGATTGCGCGCGCCGAAGGACGCGATCCGCGCCTGCTCGTCATCGTCCTGCGCGGCGCGCTCGATGGCCTCGGTGCCGTCGCGCCGGTCGGCGATCCCGATTGGCTAGGCTTGCGCGGCGATCGCGCGCTGGTGCTGGATGGCAAGCCGCCGGCGCTGCCGCTCGATTCGTTCTTCGCGCTCAATCCGGCTATGCCGAACCTGCACCGGCTCTATCGAAGCGGCAAGGCCGCGATCGTCCATGCCGCTGCGACGCCCTATCGCGAGCGTTCGCATTTCGACGGCCAGGACGTGCTGGAGAGCGGGCTCGTCAAGCCCGGCATGACCAGCTCGGGATGGCTCAACCGCGCGCTGCTCGCACTGGAGTCAGGCGGCCGCGTCGATCCGCGCGGCAGCCGCGCGCTCGGCATTGGCTCCGTCACCCCGCTCGTCGTGCGCGGCTCAGCGCCCGTCATGACGTGGGTGCCGCAGAAGCTGCTGCCGGCGAGCGAGGATACGCAGAACCGCCTGCTCGATCTCTATCAGCACACCGATCCGAAGCTCGCGACCGTGCTCCAGGCGCGGATGAAGCTCGCTTCACTCGGCGGCGCGCCTGGCGCGGGCGATCCGATGTCAGACGATCCGACGCTGGCGCCTCCGGGCATCGCGCGGGTGCGCGCCTACTTCGCCGAAGCCGCCGGCACCGCCGCGCGCTATCTCGCCAAGCCCGACGGCCCGCGCGTCGGCGCCATGGGCTTCGTCGGCTGGGACACGCATATCGCCGAAGGCGCGGCCTCGGGTCAGCTCTACAATCTGCTCGGCGCACTCGACGGCGCCTTCGCGGCGATCGAGAGCAACATGGGTGAGGCGTGGCGAGAGACGGTCGTCGCCGTCGTCACCGAGTTCGGACGCACCGCGCGCATCAATGGCACGCAAGGCACGGACCATGGCACCGGCACGGTCGCCTTCCTCATCGGCGGCGCGCTTGCCGGCGGCCGCGTGATCGCGGACTGGCCGGGGCTGAAGCCGGCGCAGCTGTTCGAGGATCGCGACCTCAAGCCGACAACGGATCTACGCGCCGTGCTGAAGGGCCTGCTGAGAGATCACCTGCGCCTCGAGGAGAAGGTTCTCGCCGAGACGGTCTTCCCCGGCAGCGCCGACGTCAAGCCGATGGAAGGCCTCGTGGCCTGAAGCGCGATGTGCACGCTGACGCAATTGGAACTCGACTTTATCGCCGGCCTGAAGACAGGCTGGCGGCGGCTCTATCGGCGTGAGCTGATGCGGCTCCTGCAAGACGCCGAGCATGGCGAGGTTCAGCTGGAGGCGCGCCCAATCGGCTGGCGCGTAGTATCGGGCTGAACCGCGAGCCTGTCCCGATTCAGGACAGGCACTGTGGTGGAATCGTCACAGCTGGCGTGAAACGGCCGCGGCCCCAGGCCCGCTTTTGTTCCGACAAGGTTCTGCCCTCATTCCCCACCGAAAATCCGGCCGTTCGGAGGGGCGTACCATGTCTCGCATCACACGTGCCGAAACTACCCGGATTTCCCTCGCAACCTCGTGCCGGCTGCTGCTCACCATTGCCGGCGCCGCCTCACTCGCCGCCTGCGCGCAATCGCCGGTCGGCCGCCAGAAGGCCGATCTCGCCGCGACCGGCCGGCAGGCCGCGGTGGAGCGCCCGCACAGGGTGGCGGCGCTGCATCCACGGCCGATCAGTCGGTCGCGCGCCTCTGGCGGTGACGCAAAACAGGCAGCTTCGCGCGGCGTTGCCAGCTTCTACTCAGACACGGAGACCGCGAGCGGCGAGAAGTTCGACAAGAACGAATTGACTGCGGCCCATCCCACCCTGCCGTTCGGCACCAAGCTGCGAGTCACCGATACCTCCTCCGGCCGCTTCGTCACCGTCAGGATCAACGATCGCGGGCCCTATGTTCGCGGCCGCGTGGTCGATATCTCCCCATCCGCGGCCGAGGCGCTCGGCATGGTCGACAAGGGCATCACCAATGTCCGGCTCGACGTCGTGCAATGAGCCTCAAGCCCATCGCAGCGCTTAACCGGCTGTTAGCTGCTCTGTCGCACCATGGCTGTCCAACAATTCGGGGCTTTGGGGGAGGCGGCGCTTGAACACGATCCAGTATCTCGAAGATCAGGCCGCGCGCGCCGAGCGGCTGGCCAAACGGATCACGGATACGCTGACGATCGAAAAGCTCCTGACCTTCGCCGGCGAGCGCCGCCGCGAGATCGAGGTCATCGCCGGCAAGCACCGCCGCGCCTAACTCTGGCGAACCACGCGCTAAGCGCATCCGCCCTTGCTTCCCTATCTGCGCAATTGAGACAACGCCCGCTCAGCGGTGGCTCTCGACGAAGTCGCTGAGATAATCGGGCAGCTCTATGCCGTAGATCTCGCAGCGCGCACGAATCTCGCCGGCGACGTCGGTCGAGATGTCCTTCATCCAATGCTCGAGCGTATTGAACGAAATCACCTTGATCGGGTCGTTGAAGCATCCGGCGACAAGCTCGCCGATGGTGGCTTCGAGATCGCTGCGCTCAATGCGGATTTCGGTCGCCTCGTCGCGGCGATCGATCACCACGAAGAGGGTCTCGTCTGCGCCGTAGGGTACGATCGGTGATGATACGTCGGCGTCAAACATCTGAGGCGCTCACGTCTTTGCTTCCGATCCCTGACAACGAGAAAAACGGGAAGAAGGTTCCTGCTCGCGTGCTTGTGAAGGCCGTCAGAGAAATTCTCGTAAGCGCGATAGCTCGATGACGTGCTCGGGCGAGAGGATTTCGGTGACGAGCGGTGGCTGCGCCACGGTGCGGATCTCGTAGAGGTGCCGGGTTGCCGCCGGCTTCTGCATGAAGGCCGAGATGCACTCGTCGAGCGTGCCTTCACTGACTTGATAGGAGTCTCTGTCCGGCCTTCGCTGGTTTGCCAGCGATGGCCATTTATGCAGCACCGCAGGCGCGCCGAAATCGACTTTTGAATCTCCGGCCACGTCCCCCATCGTCCTGCCTCACGCAAAAAACGACCCCAGCACACGGGTTCGCGTGCCGGGGTCTACACACCTGTCGCTGCATCTCAATGCCACGAACACTCAACGCGGCGGCCGGGAAAAGGTTCCCGGCGGCGTTGTGCCGCTTCAGCTCGCGGCGGCCGCGATTCTGTGCTCCGGGCTGTCATGGCCGGTGCTGCTCTCGTCGCCGCGGCTGACCTCCGGCAGCCCGGCGAAGCGCCGCAGGGCCCGGGCCATCTGCGCCCGGCCGGGCACGCCGGTGATCACCACGTCCACCATCGCGAAGGACGAGTGGAAATGGCCGCGCGCCCTGAGTTGCTCGACCGGGACGCCGGCGGCGGCCATCGCCTCGGCATAGGCGATGCCCTCGTCGCGCAACGGATCGAACTCGCAGGTGACGACGAAGGCTGGCGGCAGGCCGGCGACCTTGCCCCGGAGCGGCGAGACGCGCGGGTCGGTGCGGTCGGCCGGCGAGCAATAGAGGTCCCAGAACCAGTACATCAGCGAGCGCGTCAGGAAGTAGCCGGTCGCATTGTCGTTGTAGGACGGACGATCGAAGGCGCAGTCGGTGACCGGGCAGACCAGGAGCTGGCCGGCGATGTCAGGCCCGCCGCGGTCGCGCGCGAGCTGGCAGGTGACGGCGGCGATGTTGCCGCCGGCGCTCCAGCCTGCGACCAGTACCGGGCCCGGCGTGCCGCCGAGCTCGCCGGCGTGTTCGGCGATCCAACGCGTCGCCGCATAGCCGTCCTCGGCCGCCGTGGGGAAGCGGTGCTCCGGCGCATGGCGATAGCCAACGCTGACGAAGATCATGCCGGTCCGCCGCACCATGTCGCGGCAGAGCGGCTCGTCCGACTGTTCGTCGCCGAGCACCCAGCCGCCGCCGTGGAAATAGACCACGATCGGATGCGGTCCTGCTGTTGCGGGCTTGTAGACGCGGTAAGGCAGCGTGCCGTCGGTAACTGGCAGGGTGCCGTCGACGATGTCGCCGATCGGCCGCCCCGCAGGCCGGCCCTTGTTGAACTCGTTGACGAAGGCACGTGCGCCGAGCGCGCCCATCGACTCGATCGGCGGCAGGTTCAGCGACACGAGCAGGTTCAGCACCAGCCGCACGTCCGGCTGCAGGCGCACCACTTCGCCGTCATTGCATTGCGCGGCGGCGTTGGGGCCGGTGAGCCTGAAGCCGAGCATGCCGCGACTGACCACCTCGTCGCAGATGCTGCGATAGGGGCCGACGCCGCCGGTATAGGGCATCAGGCCCTGAACCTTGCCGGGCACGTTGGCGCCCGTGTACCAGGTGTTGGCGAGCCGGTGCAGCGTCAGCATCGAACAGTCGGCCATGTGCCGGCCCCACGCGGCCTGCGCCGTCTCGGTCGGCTCGATCGTGTTGAAACCGGCATCGCGCAGCGCGGCAAGGCGATCGACGACCCAGTCGACATGCTGCTCGATCGACACCGCCATGTTCGAGAGCACCGACGGGCTGCCGGGGCCGGTGATCATGAAGAAGTTCGGGAAGCCCTCGACCGTGAGGCCGAGATAGGTCTGCGGTCCCTGTGCCCAGACGTCGGAGAGCGACCGGCCGCCCCGTCCAGTGATCGGATGCACGGCACGGATCGCGCCGGTCATGGCGTCGAAGCCGGTCGCGAACACGATGATATCGAGATCGAAGCTGCGGCCGTTCGTGGAGATGCCGCTCGCGGTGATCGCCTTGATCGGCTCCTGGCGCAGATTGACCAGCGTGACGTTCGGCCGGTTGTAGGTGGCGTAGTAATTGGTATCGAGGCAGGGACGCTTGGCGCCGAAGGGATGATCGTGCGGCGTCAGCGCCGCGGCGGTTTCGGGGTCGTTGACGGCGGCGCGGATCTTCTCGCGGATCAGGTCCTGGACGATCTTGTTGCCGTCGACATCGACGGCCTGGTCGGCCCAAAGCTGCGTCAGGATGTGGACGAGGTCGCCGGCTGCCCAGGCGCGTTCGAACCGCTCGCGACGTTCGGCATCGCTCAATTGCCAGCTCACAACGGTCTGCTGCGGGTAGGGGACGCCGGCCATCGACTGGCGCGCCTGCTCGCGATAGGCCGCGCGATCGCCTTGCAGCAGGCTCATGCGGTCTGCTGGCGCCGGACCATTGTGTGCAGGCAGCGCGAAATTCGGCGTGCGCTGGAACACGGTCAGATGCGCGGCCTGCTCGGCGATCAGCGGGATCGACTGGATGGCCGATGAGCCCGTGCCGATCACGGCGACGCGTTTGCCCGCGAGATTGACGCCGTCATGCGGCCAGCGTCCGGTGAAATAGATCTCCCCCTTGAAGTCCTTGACGCCGTCGATCTCCGGCGGCTTTGGCGCGGAGAGGCAGCCGGTGGCCATGATGTAATGGCGGCAGGAGACCGGTGCGCCGTTGTCGGTGGTGAGCTGCCAGCGCTCGGTCGCCTCGTCCCATTTGGCTTCGGTCACCTTGGTGTTGAAGCGGATGTCGCGCCTGAGGTCATAGCGATCGGCGACGAAGCCGAGATAACGCAAGATCTCGGGCTGGGTCGCGTATTTCTCCGACCAGGTCCAGGCGGTCTCGAGATCCGGATCGAAGGTGTAGCTGTAATCGATGGTCTGGATGTCGCAGCGCGCGCCGGGGTAGCGGTTCCAGTACCAGGTGCCGCCGACGTCGCCGGCCTCATCGAGGGCGATCGCCTTGAAGCCGGCCTTGCGCAGGCGATGCAGGAGATAGAGCCCGGCAAATCCGGCGCCCACCACGGCGACGTCGACCTGCTGGGCTGTTCCGCTCGCCGCTTGGGATTCACGTGCGGCGACCATTGCGTCAGGCATGGCATTCCTCCCGTGTATTTGTTTTGCCGGCAGGCTATCGCCGCAGGTTCGGCTTGTCATCAGGACAAGTGCAATCTTCGGTAGTCGTTTGCGGCGGCATCGTGGCCGCGCGAAGGTTAGGGCGATACACGCACCGCGATGCACAATCGCCGGGATTGTCCGGGCTAATCAGACCACATCCTTCTGTGTATGCTTGCGCTTACAAGCCACGCGTACCGACCGGGCGTCATGACAGAGTTGAGTGAGCGAACCAAAGCGAACATGGACGTCGTCCTGGAGGAGACGTGCCGCCAATTGCCACATGGCGGCGATCACGACAGCCGCAGGTTCATCGCCGAGCGCCTGATCGAGGCGGCACAGTCGGGGCACTCCACGCTCGGTGAGCTCGGCATCGTCGCGCGCCGCGCGCTGGCGGAGCTCCTCGCCAAGGGTGGTTAGGTCGCAGGCGCGATTCAGCCAAGCGTCCGGCCGCGTCGAGGGCGCGCTCCCTCGCCCCGCGCTTGCCGACAGGGAAGATCCCATAACGGTTTGGCACGGCCGGAGCACGCGCCTCGTCCTTCAAGACGACCGCTCGTTGATACTGCTGCCATGCATTCCGTCCTCATCCTGAGGAGCCCGCCTACAGCGGGCGTCTCGAAGGATGCGCCGCAAGGGAATCGCTCTCAATGAAATTGTCCCCAATAGGCACGACTGCCGCGAGGCTTGCCTCACTGGCGGCCGCGGACGTAACCTGCCGCAACCGTTCCGCGCATCGAGATGCTTCGAAGATGCGATCCGTGCTCGCGCTTGTTGCGGCTTCCATTGTCCTGTGTGGCGCCGGCTTGGCCGCGGCCCAGCCGGTCGGACAGTTTCCATTTGCGCTGACGCGTGAAGGTCAGATGCTTGGCGCCGTCGAAGGCGAGGTGGCCTCCTTCAAGGGGCTGGCTTACGCGGCGGCGCCGGTCGGCGCACTGCGCTGGCGCCCGCCGCAGCCGACGGCCGAGAGTTCGGAGATGCACACCGCCTTCGACTACGGCGCGCCGTGCCTTCAACCGTCGCTGCCTGCCGCGCGCGAGGATTGCCTCACGCTGAACGTGTTTCGTCCCTTCGGGGTCGATGGTCCGCTGCCGGTGATGATGTTTATCCATGGCGGCGCCTTCGTCACGGGCACCGCGAACGATGCGGTGTTCGACGGCGCCAGGCTGGCGCAGGCCGGCCTCATCGTCGTCACCGTGAATTATCGCCTCGGTGTGCTCGGCTGGTTCACCCATCCGACGTTGTCGGAAGGCGGCTCCGGCAATTACGGCCTGATGGACCAGATCGCGGCACTGCATTGGGTGCACGACAATATCGCGGCGTTCGGCGGTGATCCAAACAACGTCACCCTGTTCGGCAACGGCGCGGGCGCGACATCGATCGCACTGCTGATGCTGTGCAGGCAGGCGCGCGGTTTATTCCAGAAAGCCATTCTGCAATCGGTGCCCGGCCGCGCAGCTCTGCAATCGCTGCAGGAGGCGGAGGTTGTGAGCGCGTATTTCGCCGCGGGACTCGCTTCCGAGCTGGATTTGCGGGCAGTCCCGCCGGCGCGATTGCTGGCTGCCGAAGCTCGCCTGCTGGCGAAGTTCGCGCGCGCCTTTGTGCCGGTCATGGATGGGAGCCTGGTGACGGAGGACATCGCTGCGGGATTCGCGTCGGGGCACGAAAGCCGCATTCCCCTCATCATCGGCTCGAATGACGACGAGACGCGTTTCGGCGATGAACTCGACGACCAGGACGACCTTGCATTGTCAGGCCGCACGGTCGATGGGCTGCGCGAGCTCTATCCCAACCTTTCCAAACCTTCGGAGCTGAAGGCTCGGTTCTATACCGACAAGGTCTTCTCCGAGCCGGTCAGACTGCTGGCACGTCTTCACGCCGCTACCGGCGCGCCGACCTTTCGCTATCGCTTTGGCTATGTGCCCGAGGCGCGGCGCGCAAATCCCGATCGTGGGCATGGACGCGAGTTGCAGTTCATCTTCGGTGCGGAAGGCGTGCCCGGTGCAGGAATCTTCTCGCGAGGCGATCGCGAGGTCGCAAGCCGCATGCGCGGCTACTGGATCAATTTTGCAAGAAGCGGCGATCCCAATGGTCCCGGTTTGCCCCATTGGGACACGGCCGCAGAGCGTGATCGCCTGCTGCTGATCACCGACGACCGCACCGCGAGCGGAGACGACCCCTTCGCGGAGCGTCTCGATCGGATGGCAGGTGAGGGCAGGAAATGAGTTGGATTATGCCGCGAGCTCGACGCGCGGCGCCGGGCTCAGCCGGTCTTCTTCCAGATAGTCGATCGCACCGTCCTTCTCGACGGCGTAGAACTGCTGGCCTTCCCGCGACTTGAAGGCGGCGCGAACGACGCCGCGGCGGCCCTTGTCACTGTTGACGACGTCCCCCAGCGCAAACTTCCTCATCTTCCGTCCTCGTCTTCTGGCCGACTGCTTCGGCCACGCCGGGGATTTTGGAAGGCAAATCGTTAACGGCTTGCTAACCATGCCGGTTTGCCTATGCTCGCCGCTGATCGCGCGGGCAGCTCGCACGCGCCTGTTGCCAACGAGACACGAGCCCATGACGCGATTTCCGACCTTGTTCCTGTCGCATGGTGGCGGCCCCTGGCCGTTCATGGAGGACAGGCGGGTGCAGTACGCGAAGACCGCCGCGGAGTTCGGCCGGTTGCCGCAGCTGTTGCCGGAAAGGCCGAAGGCCGTGCTCGTCATCACCGGACATTGGGAGGCCGACGCCTTCACCGTGTCGACCTCGGCGCATCCGCCGATGGTGTACGACTATTACGGTTTCCCCGAGCATACCTATCACCTCAAATATCCGGCGCCGGGCCAGCCCGCGCTTGCCGCAGAGGTGAAGGCGCTGCTCGCGCGCGCCGGCCTCGATTGCCGGGAGGATCCCAATCAAGGCTTTGACCACGGCACCTTCGTGCCGCTCGGCCTGATGTATCCGAATGCGGACATGCCGATCGTGCTGCTATCGCTGAAGTCGAGCTATGACGCGGCCGAGCACATCAGGGTCGGGCAGGCGATCGCACCGCTGCGCGACGAAGGCGTTCTGATCGTCGGCAGCGGGCTCACCTATCACAACATGCGCGGCTTCAATCGACCGGAGTCCAAGCCGGTCTCGTACGACTTCGAGGCCTATCTGAACGAGGCCATCAGCAATCCGGATGCGGCCCGCCGCAACGCGATGCTGGTCGACTGGGAGAACGCACCCAGCGCGCGTCTTGCGCATCCGCGCGAGGACCATCTGCTGCCGCTGATGGTCGCAGCCGGCGCCGCCGGCAGCGATTTCGGCCGTCGCGTCTTCGTCGACGAGGTCGCGGGCGTAGCGATGGCGTCGTATGTGTTTGGCGGTTGACTTTTCTCCCTCTTCCCGCTTGCGGGAGAGGTGAAGAAACCTCACCCGTATTTCAGCTTCATGAACAGGATGCCGCCGGCGAGCAGCATTGTGATGGCGTTGGCGGCGACCAGCGGGGCGTCGCCAGAGAGCAGGCCGTAGAGCAGCCAGAGCGCCAAGCCCAGCACCATGACCAGGAACATGCCGAGCGAGATGTCGCGCGCCGAGCGCGTTTTCCAGACCTTGATGAATTGCGGCGCGTAGGCGACGGTGGTGCAGGTGGCGGCGGCAAAGCCGAGCAGCTTGATCACGAAGGGGTCCATGCCCGGCTCTATAGCATGGATTCGACAATGGCCATGCCTAGAGTCCCATCCCGATGAAATCGGAACGGGACTCTAGATTCTAGTTTTGACGCGTTTTTTTCACGCGAACCGGTATCCACTTCGCTCGCTCTATGCCCGGCGCGCCGCCATGAGGTCGCGGTAAAGTGCGGCATAGTCGCTGGCGCGGTTGCGCCAGGAGACGTCGGTCGCAAGGCCGCTTCGTTGCAGCCGGCGCCAGGTCAGCTTGTCGTGGAAGGTGGTGTTGGCCTTGCGCAGCGTGCCGGCGAGGGCTTCCGCCGTCACGGGGCCGAACTTGAAGCCGGTGGCATCTTGGCCGGACGCGTCGGCCTCGCCGATATCGACGATGGTATCCTCGAGGCCGCCGACACGTGACACGATCGGGACGGCGCCATAGCGCAGCGCGCAGAGCTGGGTCAGGCCGCATGGCTCGAAGCGCGACGGCACGATCAGCGCGTCCGAGCCGGCCTGGATCAGATGCGCCAAGATCTCGTCGTAGCCGATCACGACTCCGATCCGGCCGCGATTGGCGCGTGCGGCGGCCTGGTAACCGTCCTGGAGATCGCGATCGCCGCTGCCGAGCAGCGCGAGCTGCATGCCTTGGTCCAAAATGGTCGGAATGGCCTCGAGCAGGAGATCGAGCCCCTTCTGCCAGGACAGGCGGCTGATGACGCCGAGCAACGGCACCTCGTCCGAGGAATCGAGATTGAACTGCTGCTGCAGCGCCGCCTTGTTCGCGGCCCGGAACGTCAGATCTTCCGCGTCGAAGCGGTAGGCGATATGCGGATCGGTTTGCGGATTCCACACGGAGATGTCGATGCCGTTGAGGATGCCGCTCAGCACGCCCGCGCGTGCACGCAGCAAGCCGCCGAGCCCCATGCCGCCTTCGTCGCTCTGGATCTCCTGCGCGTAGGTCGGCGACACCGTGGTAATGCGATCGGCGAATTGCAGGCCGGCTTTCAGGAAGCTGATGCCGCCGAAATATTCGATTTCGTTGACGTTGAGGGAGTGCCAGGGCAGGCCGATCGCACCGATCAGCTCAGGGGCAAACTTGCCCTGATAGGCCATATTGTGAATGGTCATCACGGTGCCGGGCCGCGGCCGGTTGTCATAATGCAGATAGGCCGGCGCGAGCCCCGCCTGCCAGTCGTGGGCGTGCACGATGTCGGGCACGAAGGCAGGCACGAGGCCGTGACCGATATCGGCGGCGACGCGGGAGAGTGCGGCGAAGCGCACGCCATTGTCCGGCCAATCGACGCCATCGCTGGTGACGTAGGGGTTACCAGGCCGCGCATAGAGATGCGGCACGTCGAGCACGAACAGATCGAGGCCGTCGTGCGAGCCCGCGAGCAGCCGGCCCGGCCCGCCGAAATAGTTTGGCCAGCGCCTGATTTCCTCGGCGCCGGCAAGGATCCGCGTCACGTCGGGATAACCGGGCATCAGGGTGCGCATCTCGACGCCATGCGCCTTCAGTGCAACCGGCAGCGCGCCGGCGACATCCGCGAGGCCGCCGGTCTTGACGATGGGATAGACTTCAGAAGCGACCGCGAGGACGCGAACAGGCGTCATGTATTGAGCCTGTCGATCATCGGCTGGGTGATCAGCGAGATGCCCTGCTCGGTGGTGCGGAAGCGCTTGGCGTCGAACTCGGGATCTTCGCCGACGACGAGGCCCTCGGGGATGTCGACGCCGCGGTCGATCACGACGTTCTTCAGGCGAGCGCCGCGGCCGACATTGACATAGGGCATGATCACGGCGTTCTCGACATTGGCGTAGGAGTTGACCCGCACGCCGGTGAACAGCAGCGAGCGGCGCAGTGCGGCGCCAGAGATGATGCAGCCGCCCGAGACCAGCGAGCTCACGGCCTGGCCGCGCCGGCTCTCCTCGTCGTGGACGAATTTGGCCGGCGGCGTGATCTCCGCATAGGACCAGATCGGCCACGCGCGGTCAAACAGATCGAGTTCCGGCACGACATCGGTGAGATCGACATTGGCGGACCAATAGGCGTCGACGGTGCCGACGTCGCGCCAATAGGCGCCGTTGTGGCTGCTGGAGCGCACGCAGGAGGTCGAGAACTGGTGTGCGAACGCGCGGCCGTTCTTGACGAGGTACGGAATGATATCCCTGCCGAAATCATGGTTCGAGTTCGGGTCCTCGGCGTCGCGCTTGAGCTGGTCGAACAGGAATTTCGCGTTGAAGACGTAGATGCCCATGCTGGCGAGCGAGACGTCCGGCTTGCCGGGCATCGGCGGCGGATCTTTCGGCTTCTCCAGGAACGAATGGATCCAGCCTTTCTCGTCGATATGCATGATGCCGAAGCCCGACGATTCCGCGCGCGGCATCTCGAGGCAACCCACCGTGACGTCGGCGCCGCTCTCGACGTGCTCGCGCAGCATCACCTCGTAGTCCATCTTATAGATGTGGTCGCCGGCCAGCACCACGATGAAGCGGCAGGCGTGGGATTCGATGATGTCGATGTTCTGGTAGACGGCGTCCGCCGTGCCGACATACCACATGTTCTCGGAGACGCGCTGGCTGGCCGGGAGGATGTCAAAACTCTCGTTTCGTTCCGGGCGGAAGAAGTTCCAGCCCATCTGAAGGTGCCGGATCAGGCTGTGCGCCTTGTATTGGGTCGCGACCGCGATACGGCGGATGCCCGAGTTCACCGCGTTCGACAGCGCGAAGTCGATGATGCGGGACTTGCCGCCAAAATAGACCGCCGGCTTGGCGCGCCGGTCGGTCAGCTCCAAAAGCCGGCTGCCGCGTCCACCAGCGAGGACGAACGCCAGCGCTTGGCGGGCAAGCGGTTCATTACCGACGGCACTCATGTCATCCTCCCACACTCTGGCATGCCGGGGCTTTTTGTCGCGAGAAGCCCCGCGGTCCCGCGCCCATTGGAACCGATAGTAACGGTACGAATAGTAAATCGGGAAGTGGGTTGTTGGTTGCGCGCAACGGGAAGCTTAATGCTTTGCCTTGATGTCTTTGCCGTGGCCGAAGGGCTACAGCGTCGCGCCGCTGTCACATCGGGCGGAGCAGAGATCGTTTGGCCTCACGTGCCGGTGGCCATTTCGCAACGAGGCGTGAACGGGACTTGTGCGCCGCACGCAAAGTCCGGGCTTTGACTTGGCGCTTTGACTTGGCGCAAGGATGTCCGATCATGGTGTTGCGATCCTTTTCCAAGCGAAACGTCAGACAGGGAGTAAGACGATGAGGATCTGGACAACGGCAATTGCCTGTTCGCTGGCCGGCGTGGTCATGGCCGGCCAAATCGAACAGGCTGCGGCAGGTCCGATGCCGACCAACGTCGCGACCATGAAGGCCGCGGCCGGTGATGATGTCACGCAGGTGCATTGGCGCGGCGGCTGGGGATGGGGCCTCGGTGGCCTCGCGGCCGGCGCGATCATCGGCGGCGCCATCGCCAGCGGCGCGCCTTACGGTTATGGCTATTATGGCGGCCCGTATTACGGCGGCTATGGATATCCGGGATACGGCTATGGTTATGCGCCGGCCTATTACGGCTACGGGCCGGCCTACGCTTATCCGCGGTACTATGGCTATCGCCGGTACTATCGGCCTTATTACGGCTATCGGCCGTATCCGCGTCCGTACTACCGCGCCTATTGGTGATTTCACGCGGCTAAAGCGAAAGCCACACGATCAGGCTCATGCAGGCCAAATGCGCGAGCACGATCGCGGCGAGATGCAGCGGGCCTGGCTTGAGGCGAAAGCCGCGCATCTCACCGCCCTTTGCCTTGCCTATTGCCGCGAACACAGTGCGCTCCCTCTCCCGCTTGCGGGGGAGGGTTGGGGTGGGGTGTCTCCACGTCGAGAACCCCCCAGAGGAGAAAGCCCTCACCCGGCGCGCTGCGCCAACCTCTCCCGCAAGCGGGAGAGGTTGAGCGAGCCCGCGGCGCAGTCCGAAGATCATCTCGTCAGTTCGATCCCGCGGCCTCGGCGGTGAAGCTGCGGTCGACGGCTTTGTCGACGTCGAGCTTTTTCGGCAAAATGCCGTAGCGCGTCGAGCGGTCGGAGGCTTCCTGCACCTCTCTCACGACGTTCTCGTCGATCACGATCGGGCTGGTGCGCTGTGCGGTGTAGGCCGAGAGCAGCACGTCTTCCGGCAGCTTGGTCAGCTCGGCCGTGTTCTTGGCATATTCGGACAGGTGACAGCGGCGATGATGGGAGTTGATGCTCATATGGCCTGTCTTGTTGCTTGGCTCACGACGCGTGAGCGAGCGATTCAGCGAGACGATCAAGTCTATGACCGCGCGGTGCGCCGTCAATGAAATGGCCATTCGTATTGCGGGCGCACGAGGCAAGGACGTTTCGTCAAATGGCCGCGCGCGAGAAGACGACATGCTCGCGTGGGAAAGGTACACAGGAATGGTGCACATGCGTTATCGCGTCGCTCGGAGTTAGCAGTCGCATTCGCGAAAATCCTTTCATCGTTCGCGCGCATGCCGATGGAGAGAATGACTTCGCCTCGCACAACATTCGAAATTCCATTTCATTGACGATGCGGCGCGTGCGCCGCATGATTTGCGCATCGCATCAACGCGGCGCGTCACGCGCCGACGAAACAATTTTCTCTCAACGCAGCTCCATACGGAACGTGCGCAACGTAAGCCGTTGCGCACGTAGCGGAGCCGTGCCAGCGCAGGAGTGGAGACTGATGAGCAACGACGACAAGCGCGGTGGATCGAGTCTCGATCGGCGCCATCTGCTCCGGGCGGGGTTGGCTGCGGCCTTCGCCGCGCCACTCGGCGCGCTGGGCGCGCAGGCATTTGCACCGCGCGGGATTGCGTCCGGCATCGACTTCTCGGAGTTTCCGTTGTGCCGGACGGCTTCCGATGCGCCTGCGCTCACCGGCGCGCCGCGCAAACTGAAACTGTCGTGGAATGCCGGCGCGGTCTGCCTCGCGCCGGTGCCGGTCGCCATCGAGCACGGCTTCTTCAAGAAGCACAATCTCGACGTCGAGCTCGTCAACTATTCCGGATCGACCGACCAGCTGCTCGAGGCGATCGCGACGGGAAAGAGCGACGCCGGTCTCGGCATGGCGCTGCGCTGGCTGAAGCCACTGGAGCAGGGGTTTGACGTCAAGATCGCTGCGGGCACCCATGGTGGCTGCATGCGGGTGCTGTCGCGCAGCGATTCCGGCGTCGCCAAGCTCGCCGATCTCAAGGGCAAGATCGTCGCGGTCGGCGATCTCGCCGGCCCCGACAAGAACTTCTTCTCGATCCAGCTCGCCAAGCTCGGCATCGATCCGGTCAAGGACGTCGACTGGCGCGCCTATCCCGGCAATTTGCTCAACGTCGCGGTGGAGAAGGGTGAGGTGCAGGCCTTCCTTTCCTCCGATCCGCTCGCCTATCTCTGGCTCAAGGATACTCAATACAAGGAAGTCGCTTCCAATCTCGACGGCGAGTATCGCGAAAAGAGCTGCTGCATCCTCGGCCTGCGTGGCAGCCTGGTGCGCGAGGAGCCCCAGGTCGCCCGCGCCATCACGCAGGCGCTGCTCGATGCCGCGATGTTCACAGCGCAGAATGCGACGGTTGCGGCAAAATCGTTCCAGCCCTACGCGCCGAAGGCGGCCACGCTCGCCGACATCGAGGGCATGGTACGCTACCACACCCACCATCATCATCCGGTCGGCGACGTGCTCAAGCGCGAGCTCAAGGCCTACGCCGACGATCTGAAGAGCGTGCAGGTCTTCAAGCCGAGCACCGACACGGCCAAATTCGCGGAGCGCATCTATGTCGACGTATTCGCTGTCTGACGGCCTCGCCTCCGGCGCGCCGCGCCTCTCGCGCGCGCCACTGCTTGCGACCTGGATCAGAGAGTCGGGCGTCGGCGTGCTCGCAAGCATTGCCTGGATCGCCTTCGGCCTGTCCTGCCTGTGGTGGGACGATGTCGGCGACTGGTCGCGCACGCATTCGCTCGGCATTGCGGCCTTCATCGTCGCCGCGGTCGCCTTGTTCGGAACGGTCGGTGCCGATTATCTCGGCTCCGCAGGGCGGGGTTTGCGCAAGCGCGCGCCCTGGCTCGTGGCGCTCGGCGCCTTCCTGACGATTTGGGAAGTTGCCACTGCAAAGTTCGCCTGGCTGCCGCTGCCGTTCTTTCCGCCGCCGCAGGCGATCATCGAGGTCTATACCGATGATCTGCCAAAACTGCTCGACTGCGTCTTTGCCTCGGTCAAGCTTCAGCTCGGCGGCTATTTGATCGGTGCCACGGTCGGTTTCCTGACCGGTGTCTCGATCGGCTGGTCGCGCGCCGTCGGTTATTGGGTGCATCCGGTGCTGCGCTTCATCGGTCCGTTGCCCGCGACCGCGTGGCTGCCGATCGCCTTCTTCACGTTCCCGTCGAGCTGGAGCGCTTCGACCTTCCTGATTGCGCTGGCGACCGGCTTTCCAGTCACTGTGCTGACCTGGTCGGGCGTCGCGAGCGTCAGCAATGCCTATTACGACGTCGCGCGGACCCTGGGCGCAAAGCCGTCCTTCCTGGTGCTGAAGGTCGCGATCCCGGCGGCACTGCCGCACGTGTTCGTCGGCCTGTTCATGGGGCTCGGCTCGTCCTTCGCGGTGCTGGTCGTCGCCGAGATGATCGGCGTCAAGGCGGGCCTCGGCTGGTACCTGCAATGGGCGCAGGGCTGGGCCGCCTATTCCAACATGTATGCGGCGCTGATCGTGATGTCGCTGCTCTGCTCCGGCGCGATCACGCTGCTGTTTTCGATCCGCGACCGCCTGCTGGTCTGGCAGAAGGGGACCGTGAAATGGTAGCTCTGGCTGAAGCGATCGCGCATCCGGCCGCCGGCGCCGCGCTCGATATCGAGCAGGTCAGCCACGCCTTCGACATTGACGGCGCCGAGCTGCCTGTGCTCAGCGACGTCAGCATCTCTGTCGAGCCCGGCGAATTCGTCGCGCTGCTCGGCCCATCCGGTTGCGGCAAGTCGACCTTGCTGCGGCTGGTCGCCGGTCTCGACAAGCCGAAGGCAGGCAGGTTGCGGGAGGACGAGGATCGCATCAGAAATCCGCATCCCTCGCGCGTCGTCGTGTTCCAGGATCCGACCCTGTTTCCCTGGCGGTCGGTCTGGGACAACGTCGCCCTGGGCCTCGAGGCCCAGGGCATTTTGAAGAGCCAGCGTCACCGCGTCGACGCCGCGCTCGATCTCGTTGGCCTCTCGTCATTCCGCAACGCCTATCCGCACCAGCTCTCCGGCGGCATGGCGCAGCGCGTCGCGCTGGCGCGGGCGCTGGTCAACGATCCAAAAATCCTGATCCTCGACGAGCCGCTGGGCAAACTCGACTCGCTGACCCGCATCACCATGCAGGCCGAGCTTGTCTCGCTCTGGCAGCGCAAGGGATTCACCACGCTGCTGGTGACGCACGATGCGGAGGAAGCCCTGGTGCTCGCCAACCGCGTCATCGTGTTCAGCGACCGCCCGGCACGGGTCAAGGCCGACATCCGTGTCGACCGACCCTATCCACGCCATCGCGGCGATCCCTATCTGGCTGATCTGCGTCGCCAGATTCTCGGCCTGCTGGGGCTGGATGCCACATGGTGACCTCTATAGCGAAAGGGCGCACGGCCCTTAGCGAGCCCGACTACATCGCACGCGCCGAGGCGCTGGCGACGAGCTTTGCCGCGCGCGCGGCCGAGCATGACCGCAATGGCAGCTTCCCCTTCGAGAATTTTCGCGAGCTCTCCGAGGCGGGCCTGTTGTCGCTGACGGTTCCTGCGGCCCATGGTGGGGCCGGCGCCGGCGCACGATACGCCGCACGCGTGATCGGCATCGTCGGCAAGGCCGATCCGTCGACGGCGCTGGTGCTGTCGATGCACTACATCAATCATCTCGTCATGGCGCGCAGTCCGGCCTGGCCGGCGCGGTTGTCCCGCAAGCTCGCGCGCGAGAGTGTCGAGGGCCTTGCGCTCGTCAACGCGTTGCGGGTCGAGCCGGAGCTCGGCTCGCCCGCGCGCGGCGGCCTGCCGGCGACGATCGCGCGGCGCACTGAGACCGGCTGGCGCCTCTCCGGCCACAAGATCTATTCGACGGGATCGCCGATCCTGAAATGGTACCTGGTCTGGGCCCGGACCGACGAGGCCGAGCCGCGCGTCGGACAGTTCCTGGTGCCGGCGGGCCTGCCGGGCACCCGCATCGTCGAGACCTGGGACCATCACGGCCTGCGTGCCAGCGGCAGCCACGATGTCGTCTTCGAGGATGTCGTGATCCCGCTCGATGCCGAGGTCGATGTCCGCAAGCCGGCGGACTGGCGTACGTTTGACGTCACGCAGGCGACCGTCCACACCGTCTTCGTCGCTGCGATCTATGACGGCGTTGCCCGCGCCGCGCGCGACTGGCTGATCACGTTCCTGAAACAGCGCGCTCCCGCCAGCCTCGGTGCGCCGCTCGCGACCTTGCCGCGCGCGCAAGAGATCCTCGGGGCCATCGAGGCGCGGCTCGCGGTTAATGCGCGGCTGATCGAGTCGTTCGCGCGCGATTTCGATGACGGCGTCCTGCTCTCCGCCGGCGACTCCAACGTGATCAAGCTCACCGTCACCAACAATGCCGTCGCCGTGGTCGAAGACGCGTTGTCGCTGACCGGCAATCACGGCCTGTCCCGCGCCAATCCGCTGGAGCGGCACTATCGTGATGCCTTGTGTGGCCGCGTGCACACGCCACAGGATGATTCCACGCGCATCGGCCTCGGCCGCGCCGCATTGGGACTCTAGCCTTTCCGGAAAACAACCAGGGAGACGGTCATGTCGATCGAGTTCATCGGCTTCATCAGCAACAACAATTCGTCGGAAACCGTCGTCCGCGAGGGGCCGGTGCTCAATCCCACCCACATCGAGACGGTGGCGAAGGCGCATGAGAATGCCGGCTTCGATCGCGCGCTGCTGGCGTTTCATTCGACCACGCCCGACGCGCTCCAGGTCGCGCAGCACGTCCTCAACCACACCGATCGCCTCAACGTGCTGATCGCGCAGCGGCCCGGCTTCACCGCGCCGACGCTGCTGGCGCGGCAGTTCGCGGCGCTCGATCAATTCTCCCGCGGACGTGTCGCGCTCCACGTCATCACCGGCGGCAACGCCACCGAGCTGCGGCAGGACGGCAACACGCTCGACGACAAGGACGAGCGCTATGCCCGCACCTCCGAATTCCTCGACGTGCTCAAGCTGGAATGGACCAGCGACAAGCCGTTCACCTACAAAGGCAAATACTATCAGGTCGAGAACGCCTTCTCGCAGGTGAAGCCGTATCGTCCCGAAGGGATCCGCATCTATTTCGGCGGCGCTTCCGATGCGGCGATCGACGTCGCCGGCAAGCACGCCGACACCTTCGCGCTGTGGGGTGAATCCTATGCGCAGGTGCGCGACGTCACCTCCCGCGTCCACAACGCGGCGGTCCGGCAGGGGCGGCCGACGCCGCGCTTCAGCCTGTCGGTGCGGCCGATCATTGCGCCGACCGAGAAGCAGGCCTGGGAGAAGGCGGAAGACATTCTGGCGCGCGCGACTGCGCTTCAGGACAAGACCGGCTATCGCAAGCCCGCCGATGGCCACGCCACGGCCGGCGCGCGGCGCCTGCTCGCGCTCGCCGATCAGGGCAGCCGCATCGACAAGCGGCTCTGGACCGAGATCGCAAAGCTCACCGGCGCCAACAGCAACACCACCGCGCTGGTCGGTACGCCCGAGCAGGTCGCCGAAGTCTTTGGCGACTATTACGACCTCGGCATCACCCATTTCCTGATCCGCGGCTTTGATCCGCTGATCGACACCATCGAATATGGCCGCGAGCTGATCCCGCTGACACGCAAGCTGATCGCCGAGCGTCGGGCCGTTCGCGGCGAGGCCGCGGAATGATCCGTCTGATGTTGGCCGGCGCGCTGCTGTTCGGCTCGTTCGAGCTGGCGGCGGCGCAAACCACCTTGCGTGTCGGCGATCAGAAGGGCAATGCGCAGGCCGTGATGGAAGCGGCCGGCGTGCTCAAGGATGTCCCCTACAAGATCGAGTGGAAGGAGTTTCCGGCGGCAGCTCCACTGCTGGAAGCGCTCAGCGCCGGTGCGATCGAGACCGGTCTCGTCGGGGACGCGCCCTTCACCTTCGCCGCGGCCTCCGGCGCGCCGGTGAAGGCGATTGCCGCCATCAGGCAGACGCGCGAGGGGCTCGCGATCCTCGTGCCCGAGAACTCCCCGATCAAGAGCTTTGCCGATCTGCGGGCTAAGAAGATCGCAACCGGTCGCGGCTCGATCGGCCATCAATTGATCCTCGCCGCGCTCGAGAAGAGCGGCTGGAGTGCGAGCGACGTGCAGATCGCGTTCCTTGCGCCTTCAGATGCCAAGATCGCCTACATGCAAGGCTCCGTCGACGCTTGGTCGACCTGGGAGCCCTATGTCAGCCAGGAGGAGGTGCTGTTTAGGTCGCGCCGCATCATCACCTCGGAAGGTCTGACACCGGGGCTGAGCTTCCAGGTGGCGCGGCCCGATGCCATCCGCGACAAGCGCGCGGAGCTGACCGACTTCATCCGACGCCTCACCGCGGCGCGGGCGTGGTCGCTGAACAACATCGATAGCTATGCCGCGACCTGGGGCAGGTTGATGAACATCCCGACCGCCGTGCCACAGAACTGGCTCTCGCGCGCAAAGATCCGCCTCGCGCCGATCGACGACGGCGTGGTCGCGGACGAGCAGAGCACGATCGACCTCTATTTCCGCTGGGGCCTGATCAAGCAGAAGCTGGACGCCGCGGAGATCGTGGACCGTTCGTTCGCCGATGCAATCGCGAAGGCGGGATTGTAGGCGGCTCTACTTGCACGGCCAGTTTACCCTCCCCTGGAGGGGGAGAGTCGGCTCACGTTGAGCGCAGCGAAATGTGAGACGGGGTGGGGTGAAGGTCTCTCCACGTCTAACAGTGTTTCTCGTGGAGGGATCACCCCACCCCGCTCGCGCTGCGCGCGATCGACCCTCCCCCTCCAGGGGAGGGTAAGAGGAAGAAGCTTTCACGAGCGCTTCAAGGACTCGTGAGGAAAGGAGGAGGTTTCCAGCGCAATCGCCTTACTCGACACGTTCCTTCTGCGCTTCGCACTGACGACAACATCGTCATTGCTATTTGCACCCGCTCCCTTGCACCCCGCGGCTCCGCGGCAAAAATCAACCAGACGACCACATCGGGAGACCGGCCATGGGCCTGCAAGAAACAAAAATCGAATCGCTTCCCTTCGTCACCGCCGAACTCAACTATCTCGCGCCGACATCGGCCAGGCCGCGCACCTACGCCTTCGATCCGCCTCCGGGCGAGCCGAAGAGCACGGCGCTTGCCGAGCCGCACCAGGTCCCGATCTTTGACGCGCGGCTGATTGCGCAGAATTTCTCGCTCGATCGCGAAGGCTTTGCGCTGGTGCGCCATCCGACGCAGGTGAAGGATTTTTACAACGACGAGGAAATTCGCGCCGTCTACTATCCCGCCGTCGAGGCGTTCCTGCGGGCGACGCTGAAGGCCGACTGTGTCGTCATCTTCGATCATACCGTGCGCAAGCGCGTCGAAGGCGCCGCCGACATTCGTGGTGGCGGCCCGCGCCAGCCGGCGACGCGCGTGCATGTCGACCAGACCGGCGTCTCCGGCGCCAATCGCGTGCGCGAGCACTTGCCTGACGAAGCCGAAGAGTTGCTGAAGGGGCGCGTGCAGGTGATCAACCTGTGGCGGCCGATCCGCGGTCCCTTGCGCGATTCACCGTTGGCGATGGCCGACGGCACGACGGTTGCGCCCGATGATCTCGTGGCCTCCGATTTGATCTATCCCAATCGCCGCGGCGAGACCTATTCGGTGAAGTACAATCCGAACCACCGCTGGTTCTATTTCCCCGAGATGACGCCGGACGAGGCGCTGCTGCTCAAGTGTTATGACTCCGCAACCGACGGCCGGACGCGGTTCGGGCCGCACACGGCCTTCGTCGATCCGACCACGCCGCGAGATGCCGCCCCGCGCGAGAGCATCGAGGTGCGCGCGCTGGTGTTTCACAAACAGTAACAAAGAGTGATGGCGCTGCCGGGCATCGCCCGGCAGTCTTTTGGGAACCTTAGGGAACAAAGCGACGTTTGCAGCGCCGGGCAGGGTAACCGGGAGGGTGCCGTGCAAGCGCAGACGACGCTATTGATATCTCTTGCCAGCTTTTTGCTTTTTGCCTTTTCCGTTGCCCACGCCGAAAGCGGGCTTGCTTCGTACTACGGATATGGAAAGGCCGGTAAAGGTGGCGATCTGACATGCGCGCACCGGACGCGTCCTTTCGGCGCCGTGCTGAGGGTGTCCTACAGCGGACGAACGATTCAGTGCCGCGTCAACGATCGCGGCCCGTTCATCCGCGGCCGCATCGTCGATCTCTCGGTGCCCGCCGCCCGCGCGCTGGGCATGATGAGCGCCGGCGTGGTGCGGGTCTCGGTGGATTAGGCCGGCAAGCGGGCTATAGTGCCACCCAAAGCAAGGGTGAGGGGCGCTATGGCCAGGATCAGGGTGGGACTCGTCGGCTGCGGCTTCGTGTCGGAGCTGCACATGTATGCGTTCCGGCGCGTCTATGGCGTGGACGTCGAGGTTGCGGCGGTGGCTGCGCGCGGCGATCAGGTGGTCGAGTTCGCGACCCGCCACAACATCCCGCGCGTCTATCGCAGCTTCGCGGAAGTGATCGCGGACCGCGAGCTCGATGTCATCGACATCTGCACCCCGCCCAACCTTCATGCCGAGATGATCGTCGCCGGCATGCAGGCGGGCAAGCACGTCATCTGCGAAAAGCCGTTTGCCGGCTATTTCGGCCGCGAGGGCGATGCGCGGCCGATCGGTAAGCATGTGCCGAAGGCGCTGATGTACGAGCGCGTGCTGGAGGAGATGGACGCGACGCGGGCCGCGATCGAGCGTAGCGGAAAATTGTTCATGTATGCCGAGGACTGGATCTACGCGCCCGCGGTGACCAAGACCGCGGAGATCATCAAGGCGACGAAAGACAAGATCCTGTTCATGAAGGGCGAGGAGAGCCATTCCGGCTCGCACGCCGCGCATGCCGCGCAATGGGCGATGACGGGCGGCGGCTCGCTGATCCGCATGGGCTGTCACCCGCTCTCGGCCGTGCTCTACCTCAAGCAGGTCGAGGCCAAGGCGCGCGGCGAGACCATCCGCGTCGCCAGCGTCACTTGCGATGCCGGCAACGTTACCGCTGGCCTCAAGACCGAAGAACGCACCTACATCAAGGCCAATCCCGTCGATGTCGAGGATTGGGGCACGCTAACGGCGACCTTCTCCGACGGCACCAAGGCAACCGTGTTCTCCGGCGACATGATCATGGGTGGCGTGCGCAATCTGATCGAGACCTACACGAGCGGCGGCTCATTGTTCGCCAACATCACCCCGAACACGCATCTGATGAGCTACCAGACCAGCGAGGAGAAGCTCGCCAGCGTCTACATCACCGAAAAGGTCGACCGCAAAACCGGCTGGCAATATGTCTGCCTCGAGGAGGAATGGACGCGCGGATATTTGCAGGAGATCCAGGACTTCATGGAATGCGCTGCGACGGGTCGGCAGCCACTCTCTGACCTCGCGCTGGCGTACGAGACGATCAAGGTGAACTACGCGGGCTACTGGGCGGCGGAAGAGGGGCGCCGCGTGGTGTTGTAGTGATGAGCCCGCTGAGCTGGCCGCGCGCATGGCTGAGCAGTGGGCGCGCAAACAAAGAAAGCCCCGAGAGGAAACCCACATTGGGAATCCTTTGGGGGCTATTTTTCGGCGAGGCTCGTCTTGAAAAAGTGCGAGGTTTCTATCTGCACACCCGCCCCGATTCTTCTTCTCCGGCTGCTCGATCTGTTGTTATCGCGCTCTCATTCGTCACAGCACCGGGCTTCGTCAATTGCCCTGATAATTACAGGACACGCACATATGGCCAGCTTTATCAAAGTTCTCCTTAGCATTGTAGCCTGAGTCGCGCAGATTTTGCCTATAAAGTGTCGAGGCAGATCGTTGGTCAATACCACCGCCTGCTGGAACACCAACAGCCATTACAGCTGATCCAGTATGGTGTCTCTTATGGAGTGATGAACGATGACGCTGATCACTACCAGCATTAGCTGATACAACACCAACAGCTAATATGGCTGCAATAAGAAGTGCGGTCTTCATGATACACCTCTCAAATTAAGGCAACGTAGTTGCTGCCAAAGCAAGGCGACTGCTTCTGTCACCGGTCTGCGTGTCCGCCGTGTCAACGCTACTCTGACCAGCAGGATCGCAGTCCGGCTGCAAGAGTTCAGGACGTTTGCTCGTGAGGAGGCTGTTTCCGCATTTCAGTAAGGCGGGCGCGGCAATATTCGCGATAGAGCAGCTCGAATATGGCGGGCATGGTCACCCCCATCGTTGACTATCACTGTTATGAGTATTCCCAGGCCCCGCTGGATGCGCGCCCGTTCGCCGACTGCGCCAGCCGTGCGAAAAAAGGAGCAGGGCCAATTACCTAAAGCCTACTATAGCAGGCTCGTGTTTCAGCAAAACTTCGTCCGACAACTTGAGAGCGCGGCCGCGCGATCGAAAATCCAACTACAGCGCGAAAAGAATTACCACTGGATGCAAGCACCATCGGCTGCAACGTCGCCAGCGGGGCAGGGGGTTCGTTGCAGCACTGATTGGTTAGCCGCTTGCACGCTGCAGATCCTTCTCCTCTTGTGGGAGAAGGTCGCATAGCCGCTACGACTCAAGCTACGTCAGAGCATCACTCACGCCCCGTAGGTCGAGCCCTTCGGCAGCGGGAAGACCGGCTCCCGCGTGCGGATGTTCGTCGGCCACACCACCGAGATGTGCTCGCCGGCGTTCTGCATCACGACCGGGGTCGAGCGCTCGTTCTGGCCGGAGAGCGGCGTGCCCGGCGGGAAGAATTTCACGCCATAGCCCTGGATGGTGCCACCGGCGGGGATGTCGACATCGAGCGCTGCTTTGCGAACGGCCTCGGGCTCGAAGCTGCCGTACTTCTCCTTGGCGACTGGCAGCACATTGTTGAGCAGCACCCAGGTCTGGTTAAAACCCATCGAGCAGTGCGGCGGCACGTCGGTCGCGCCGGTCTTGGCTTGGTAGCGCGAGACCATGGTCTTGATCAGATCGCCCATGCCCGGCGCGAGCTTGGCGGGGTCGAGCAGCTGCGCCGGCACCGGATCGATGTTGCAGAAATTGTCGATGTCGGAGCCGAAAGTCGCACGCAGCTTGTCGAGCTGGCTGTAGCCGGCACCGGCCCCGAACAGCATCTTGAAACGCAAGCCGCTCTCGCGGGCCTGGCGCAGGAACAGGGTGATGTCGGGGTTGTAGCCGGCATGCGAGATCACGTCGGCCTTGGCGCGCTTGATTTTTGTGACCAGCACCGAGAGATCGGGCGCCGAGGCCGAATACCCTTCGCGCAGCACCACCTGGATGCCGGCCTGCTTGGCGTAGGCCTCGTCGGCCGCGGCGACGCCGACGCCATACGGGCCGTCCTCGTGGATCAATGCGACCTTGACCTCCTTGGGGTCGATGCCGAGCTTGGCTTTCGCATGCTCGTTGATGAAGCTTGCAAAGGCTTGTCCGTACTGGTCGGAATGAATCTGCGCGCGGAAGACGTATTGCAGATTCTTGTCCTTGAACACGGCGGTCGAGACCGCGGTCGTGATCCAGAGGATCTTCTTCTGCTGCTCGACCCTGGCGGCGAGCGGCACGGCGTGCGAGCTCGCATAGACGCCGTTGAGGATATCGACCTTCTCCTGGTTGATCAGGCGTTCGGCCTCGTTGATCGCGACGTCCGGCTTGCTCTGGGAGTCGGCGGCAACAGGCACGATCTTGGTCTTGCCTCCGATCCCGCCCTTCTCGTTGACGAGATCGATGGCGATCTGCGCACCGATCGAAGAGGCGACCGAACCGCCTGCGGCGAACGGGCCGGTCAGATCGTAGATGACGCCAATTCGCAAATTCTCGGCTTGTGCCTGGGCCCGTGTCCAATCGAGGCTGAGTGCGGCGGCGGCAGCCGCCGATGTCTTCAGCAGCTGCCTGCGTGAAGTCGGCATCCTATCCTCCCTCAAAACCGTCTTATGTTTGGTTGTTATTTTTGGCGAAGTATTGGGAGCAGGATGGCGAAAGTCAACATCGCCCAAGGTCGATAGGGCAGGCGGCGGCGTAGAACGCATCTGCGAAAGGCAGCAAAAAGCCCATCACTCCGCGCGGAGCGATGGGCTTCCTGTCGATGCGACTGGTTACTGCGACAGCTTGACGAAGTTCGGAAACTTCATCTTGCCTTCCGCGATCTTCTCGGGCCAGACCACGACCTGCTTGGAGTCCTGCCACTGGAAGACGAGGCCGGTGACAGCGCCGGGGCCCGACTTGATGCCGTGGGTGAACTCGTCGTTCTTGCCGTGGAACTGGATGCGACCGATCGTGCCCTCGTAATCGGTCTTCTCGAGCTCGGCGACCATCTTGTCGGGATCGGTCGAGCCGGCCCGCTTGATGGCTTCCGTGATGAAGTAGACCTCGTCATAGGAGGTGTAGCCGGTATAGGCCGGCGGCGTGCCGAACTTGGCCTTGAAGGCGGCCGCGAACGGCTTCGTCTTGGGAGTGACGGCGACGTCGGGCGTCGCCACCGCCAGCGACGGTATGCCGTCGGCGGCGCCATTGGTGTCCTTCCAGAAGGTCGGGCTCAGCGCCTGCGCGCTGATGCCGAACATCGGGATCGGCACCTGCTGGTTCTTCCACTGCACCGTCGGCTGCACGCCGACATGGGAGATGCCGGTGACGATCACGTCGGGCTTCTTGCTCTCGATGTTATTGAAGATCGGCGTGAAGTCGGTGGTATCAGGCGAGAAGCGGACGTGCTCGACGACCTTGAGGCCGGCCTTCGGCAGGCATGCCTCGTAGCCGACGTCGAGCGGCTTGGTCCAGGCGGCGTCCTCGCTCATGATCGCGACGGTCTTGAACTTGAGCTTGTCGACGAGCAGGTCCTTGGCGGCGTCGCAGACGAGCTGGGCCTGGGCGGCCGAGGTCAGGTAGCCGTGGAAGGTGTACTTGTTCTTCTCGTAGTCGTTGTGGATCGCCTTGGTGATCTCGTTCGAAGCGGCGCCCGGCGTGATCAGCGGCATCTTCAGCCGCGCTGCCCAGGGCTCCAGCGCCAGCACGACCTCGCTGATATAGCTCGCGATCACCGCGGAGACCTTGTCCTCGCTGACCGCACGCTGGAAGGCGCGCACGGAATCCGCCGACGAGCTCTTGTTGTCGTAGGTGACGATCTCGATCTTGCGGCCGAGCACGCCGCCCTTGGCGTTGATCTCGTCGGCAGCGATCTGCGCGCCGCCGGGCGTCGCCGCACCGGCGATCGACTGCACCTCGGCGATGACGCCGATCTTGATCGGATCGGTCGACTGCGCGTAGGCGGGTGCCGCGAGGCACAGCGCCAGCGCGGAGGCGAGCAGGCTGCTGCCGAAAACTGATGGTCGCATGGTCGTTTCCTTTTCCATGTTTTTGTTGATGTTGACGAACTTAAAGAAAATCGGCGCCGGCCTCGCTCGCGAATCGGCCGGGATCGCCTTCCCAGACGATCCTTGCATGCTCCAGCACATAGACGCGGTCGGCATGCGGCAGCGCGAAGGTCACGTTCTGCTCGCCGAGCAGCACCGTGATCGACGTGGTCTGCCGCAGCTTGGTCAGCGCCTTGGACAACTGCTCGAGGATGACGGGGGCAAGGCCCAGCGTCGGCTCGTCCAGGATCAGGATCTGCGGCTGCATCATCAGCGCGCGGCCGATGGCGAGCATCTGCTGCTCGCCGCCGGAGAGCGTCTGCGCCATTTGCCCTTGGCGCTCCTTGAGGATCGGGAACAGCTCGAACAGCCAGGCGAGCTGTGCCGCGCGCTTGTCATCGGAAAGGTGCTGGCCACCGAGATCGAGGTTTTCCCGCACGCTCATCTCGCCGAACAGCTCGCGCGATTCCGGGCACTGCACGAGACCGCTGCGCGCGATCTTGGCCGGGCTGGTGCCGCGCAGCTTCTCGCCGCCACGGACGATCTCGCCGCTGTAAGGCAGGAAGCCCGAGATGGTGTTGAACAGCGTGGTCTTGCCGGCGCCGTTAAGGCCGACGACCGAGACGAACTCGCCCTCATGGACGTGGATCGAGACGTTCTCCAGCGCCTGGGCCTTGCCGTAGAACACGCTGACATTCTCGACTTGGAGCAGCGGCACCTTATCCTTGAAGCTGGTCTCGGGCCGCGCATGGGTCTCGATGGCGCCGCCGAGATAGACCCGGCGTACGGTCTCGTTCTTCATCACGTCGTCGGCCCTGCCGGTGACGATCTCCTCGCCGAGATACATCGCGAGCACGCGGTCGACGAGGGCGGCGACGCTCTTGACGTTGTGGTCGACCAGCATCACCGCGCGGCCCTCATCGCGAAAGCTGCGGATCAGGTCGGAGAAGATGTCGACCTCGGCCCGCGTCAGCCCGGCGAAGGGCTCGTCGACCAACACGACCTTGGGGTCACGCGCGATCGCCTTGGCAAGCTCGAGCCGGCGCAGATCGGCAAACGGAAGCGTCGGCGGGCGGCGGTTCATGACTGCGCCGAGCCCGACGCGCTCGGCGATCCACTTGGCGCGCTCGACCAGCGCCTTGTCGGGGAACAGCATGAACAGGCTGTCCGGCAACAGCGCCACCATGATGTTTTCCAGCACCGTTTGCCGGTTCAGCGGCCGCGAGTGCTGGAACACCATGCCAAAACCTTTGCGCGCGATCTTGTGCGCGGGCAGGCCGGCGACGTCCTCGCCCTCGAAGACGACTTCGCCTGATGTCGGGCGCTCGATGCCCATCACGCTCTTCATCGCCGTCGACTTGCCCGAGCCGTTCGGCCCGATCAGGCCAAAGATCTCACCGGCGTTGACCTCGAAGCCGAGGTTTTTCACCGCGGTCAATCCGCCGAAGCGTTTTGTCAGGCCGCGAACTTCGAGCACGGCCCGGTTTGAAAGCCTCATGTCCATCACGTGCGCGCCTCGCGCGAGAGGGCCGCTCCGAGGAAGCCGCCGGGGAAGAACAGCACGACGAGGAGCGCGACCGCCGAGACGATGAAGGTCGCGAGCTCACCGGTCGGACGTAGGAACTCGCCGGCGACGATCAGGAAGATCGCGCCCAACGCCGCGCCAAGCACGGTGCGGCGGCCGCCGAGCACGGCGGAGACGATGACGTTGACGCCGACCGCGACGTCGACGACGGTGCCGACCGAGGCGGTGCCGAAGTAGAACACCAGCAGCGCGCCCGACAGCCCCGAGAAGAACGCGCTGACGATGAAGGCGGCGAGCTTGTGCTTGACGATGTTGAAGCCGAGCGCGCCGGCCTGCACCGGATCCTGACCGCTGGCCTGGAGCACGAGTCCAACAGGCGATTGCGACAGGCCGTAGAGGATCGCCGCCGAGATCGTCATGAAGCCGAGCGCGATCCAGTAATTCGTGCCGGCATTGATGCTGATGACGTCGGGGATGGTGAGCCCGATCTCACCGCCGGTGAGGTCGGCGAACACGACGATGAAGTTCTGCAGCATCAAGACCGCGACCAGCGTGGTCAGGCCGAAATAGGGCCCGCGCACCCGCAAGGCCGGCAGCGCCAGCACGAGGCCGGCGACGACGGAGGCGAGGGCGCCGAGGACGATGCAGAGATAAACTGACCAGCCGAACTGGGCATTGAGGATGCCGGCGGCGTAGGCACCGACGCCGATCAGGAACGTGGGGCCAAAGTTCACTTCGCCGGCAAAGCCGAACAAGAGGTCCCAGGCCATCGCGAACACGCCGAAATAGAACGCGACGGTGAGCAGCCCGAGCACGTAGCCGGAGACGTAGAGCGGCAGCGTTGCCGCGATGATGACGAGCGCGAGCGAGATGAAGAACAGGCGCGAGGTGAAGAAGGTGGACATCTCAGCGCCTCCCCAGAAGGCCCTGGGGCCGGATGTACATCACGAACACGAGCAGCAGCAGCGCCGGGATGGTGCGGTAGGCCGGCGAGAGCAGGTAGGCCGTCAGGGTCTCGAGATAGCCGACCACGAAGGCCGCGATCAGCGAGCCGGAGACGCTGCCGAGGCCGCCGAGCACGACGATCGAGAACGCGCTCGCGGTCAGCGGTCCGACGCTGTAGGAGCTGACCCCTAAGAACATTCCGAGCAGCACGCCGGCAATGCCGGCCAAAATGCCATAGATTGCCCACACCACGATGTAGATGTTGGTGAGCTCGAGCCCGAGCAGGGTGACACCGCGCGGGTTCATCGAGGCCGCCAGCACGGCCTTGCCGGTGCGGGTGCGGTTCACCAGGAGCCACAGCAGCGCGATGACCAGGCAGCAGACGATCGCCGTAAAAATCTCGTTGCGCGGCGTGCGGACGCCGAGGATCTCGACCACGCCGTCGACGATCGGCAGCACGGTCTTGGCGTTGTTGGTGAAGAAATAGGCGATCAGCTCCTGGATCATGATGCCCCACAGCAGGGTGCCGGTGAGGACGAAGATCTCCTTTTCCTCGTTCGGGATGCGCCGCGAATCCTGGATCGGCTTCACCACCGCGAAATAGGTGGCGAAGGCGGTGAGAAGCGCGACGCCGACGCCGATCAGCGCGCCGGCATAGGTGCCGACATTGAGGATGCTGGCAGCAGCCCAGGCCGCCACCGCGGCGGCCACCATGATGGCACCGTGAGAGAGGTTGAGCACGCCGGAGACGCCGAAGATCAGCGTGAAGCCGGTTGCACCGAGAGCGTAGAGAGCGCTGATGGCAAAGCCATCGATCAATATCTGGAATGCTTGCATCTATGGTTGGCCAGGCAGTCTTGGCTGCCTCTTGAGAAAAGGTGCTGCGGAAGCCGCATGTTGAAGCTCCCGGGGAAAGAGCCCGGGAGCTGTTCCGATCAGTTCGTGGTGAGCTTGATGAAGCTCGGGAACTTGACGTCGGTCTTGGCGACGTCCTTCGGCCAGACCGCGGTCTGCTTGCCGTTCTGCCATTGCAGCATCAGTCCGGTGATCAGGCCCTTGCCGTACTTGATCGAGTGCGTGAACGGATCGTCCTTGCCGTAGAACTGGACGCGACCGATCGTGCCTTCCCAGTCGGTCTTCTCGAGCGCCGCGACCAGCTTGTCGGCGTCGGTCGAGCCTGCGCGCTTGGCGGCATCGGCGATGTAGTAGACCTCGTCATAGGCGGTGTAGCCGGCATAGGACGGATAATTGCCGTACTTCTTCTTGAAGTTCTCCGCGAACGGCACCGACTTCGGCGTCACCGCGACGCCAGGGCCGGAGACGCCCTGGTAGAGCACGCCTTCGGCCGCTTGATTGGTGTCCTTGCCAAAGGTCTCGTTTGTCGCCTGCGAGGCGATGCCGAACATCGGGATCGGCACCTGCTGGTTCTTCCACTGCACCGTCGGCTGCACGCCGACATGCGAGATGCCGGTGATGATCACGTCGGGCTTGGAGCCCTCGATCTTGTTGAAGATCGGCGTGAAGTCGGTGGTATCGGGCGAGAAGCGGATGTGATCGAGCACCTTCAGCCCGACCTTGGGCAGGCATTCCTCGTAGCCGACGTCGAGCGGCTTGGTCCAGGCGGCGTCTTCGCTCATGATCACCGCCGACTTCATATGCATCTTGTCGACGAGCAGATCCTTGGCGGCGTCGCAGACCGAGAGCGCCAGCGCGGCCGAGGTCAGATAGCCATGGAAGGTGTACTTGTTCTTCTCGTAGTCGGCGTGGACGCTCTTGCTGATCTCGTTGGAGGCCGCGCCGGGCGTCACGAACGGCGTCTTCAGACGCGAGGCCCAGGGCTCCAGCGCCAGCACCACCTCGCTGATGTAGCTGGCGATGACCGCGTTGACCTTGTCCTCGTTCACCGCGCGCTGGAACGCGCGCACCGAATCTGCGGAGGAGGAGTGATTGTCGTAGGAGATGATCTCGATCTTGCGGCCGTCGACGCCGCCGCTCGCATTGATCTCGTCGGCTGCGAGCTGCGCCGCCTGCGGGATCGATGCGCCGGCGATCGCCTGCGCCTCCGCGATCACGCCGATCCTGATCGGGTCTACCGCAAGTGCCGCGCTCGACGCGGTCATCAGCGCGCCGAGTGAGGCTGCGCCGAGGACCATCCGCAATGCACCAGAGAGTATGATTTTCATGTTGTTCTTTCTCCCTTTTAATAAGCCTCTTACGAGCTATTGGGGCGGGACTATAACGGCGATGACATTCTCGGCAAGTGAAACTGCATTCAGGATTGTGAGAGCCGGCTAAAGTCTAGCGCTGCGCAAACAGCTGGTATTGCAGTTGCAAGCGCTGCTTCGGGATCAGGCATGCAGATTTCGTCGATCGCCATGCTGTATGCGCTCGGCCTTGCGATCGTCAGTGTCGACCCGAAACGCCCGCACTGCGAGCAGCCATTGATCATCGCCCGCCACGGGCGTCGATGCGACCGCGAGCGAGCTGCGTTGTCAGTGGTAATGCCGCGCCGCGCGGGAAGGTCTTAAAGCATGGTCCAGCTGGTTGAATGCCGCCTCGTCAACGAGCCGTTCGCCGATCCCGGCCTGCTCGTCGACTTCAGGTTCGGACGCCGTGCGATGCTGTTCGACATCGGCGATCTCTCTGGCTTGTCCAATCGCGAGTTGCTCCGCATCAGCGACGTCTTCGTCAGCCATCTCGAAACGCCGGGACCGGTTGCGCAGCGAAGCGGAGGCCGCGTTCTCCGGTGCGGCTTAGCGCGCCCTTAGCAGCGACGGATCGAGCGGGCGCAGCCGGGCGGGATCGAACGGCGACAGGTCGACATCGCCTGCTGCGCCATGCGCGATCAGCTGCGCCAGCGCTTCGCCGGTCGCGGGCGCATTGAGGATGCCCCAGACATTATGTCCAGTCGCAACGTAGAGGCCCTCACTTCCCGGCACCTTGCCGATCAGCGGCAAGCCGTCCTGCGTGACCGGACGGAAGCAGGCCTGCCGCGCGATGATCCTGTCGGCGCGAAACGCGGGCGACAGCCGTTCGGAGATCGCCTGCAGGCGAGCGATCGCGTCCTCGTCGGGCGTCACCACGGCCGGATCCAGCGGCAGTGGCGCGACGTCGGAGAAGGCAGTGACGTGCGTTGCGCCGTCGGCACGCGGGAAAACCTCGATCGAGACCGCGCTGCCATTCTCATCATATTCCAGGAACAGCGCATCCGCCGGCACATCCGTGCCGGTGTCGTAAACGATGCTCGGGCTGCGCTGGCCGTAGACGGCGGGCAGGCTCATCCATTGTGCGGCGAGCAGCGACCAAGGTCCCATGGCGATCACTACCGCATCCGCCTCAAGGGTGCGGCCGTCAATTTCGACCCCGCGCGCGGTGCCGTTCGCATCGCGAACGATGCCGGTGACGCGTCCGGTTCGAAGCTCGGCGCCTTGCGCGAGGGCCGCGTTCATCATGGCGGAGGTGAACTTGCGCGGATGAACGATCGCGGTCGTCTCAGTCGTGCCGAGGCGGTGCGCGATGACGACGCCATTGGAGAGCCAGCCGAGCGCGGCCGGCGCATCACGGTGCGCATCAGCATCGGACACGACGAAGCCGCTATAGGCGTTCATGCGGCGATAGCCCCAATCACCAGCGGTCTCGTCCGGCAACCGCGCATGAAGCGCAAAGCTGCGCCGCGCCAGCGCATCGAGCGGCGTGTCGGCGCACCAGTCGAGCGCCAGGAATCCGCCGGCCTTGCCGGATGCGGCGGCCGCGACCTCGGTCCGTTCGACGACGATGACGTCGATGCCGAGGCGGCCGAGGAAATAAGCGGTGCAGGCGCCGATCACGCCGCCGCCGCAGATGACAACGCACATGGCTTCTTCCCTGATAGTCCCTCTCGCATCGAGAGGAGTATCAAAACAATTCGGCGCCGGCAGGGCGCGCCGGCGCCGTCTCGTGGACTGCGTCGCGCCGCTTCAGCCCGGCCCAGCGCCTTGTGTCGCCGTGTAGACCGCGTAGAGCGACTGGCTCGCGGCCATGAACAGGCGGTTGCGCTTGGGGCCGCCGAAGGTGATGTTGCCGCAGACTTCCGGCAGGCGGATGCGGCCGAGCAGCTTGCCCTCCGGCGACCACACCGTCACGCCATTGTAGCCGACCGAGCGGCCGGCATTGCTGGAGGCCCAGACATTGCCGTTGACGTCGCAGCGCAGGCCGTCGGGTCCGCACTTCACGCCGTCGATCACGCAATCGCTGAACTTCTTGAGGCCGGAGAGCTTGTTGTCCGTGCCGACGTCGAACACGAAGATCTCGCCCTTGCCGCCCGCTCCGGTGTCGCCCGGTCCCTTGCCGGTCGAGGCGATGTAGAGCTTCTTGTAATCGGGTGAGAAGCAGAGGCCGTTCGGATCTGGCACCTGGTCTTCGGTGACGACGAGGTCGATGCGGCCCGAAGGGTCGATGCGATAGCAGTTGGTCGGCAACTCGCGTTTGCCTGCGACGAAGCCGGCCGGCTGTCCGATCCGCGGATTGAGCTTGCCGCCTGCATTGCTCGGGCCGCCTGCGACGTCGGGCTCGCCTTCGTAGAGCTGGCCGCCATAGGGCGGATCGGTGAACCAGTAGCTGCCGTCGGGATGCGCGGCGATGTCATTCGGCGAGTTCAGCTTCTTGCCCTGATAGGAGTCCGCGAGCACCGTGGCGGTGCCGTCATGCTCATATCGCGTCACCCGACGCGTCAAGTGTTCGCAGGAAAGCTGGCGGCCCTGGAAGTCGAATGAGTTGCCGTTGGAGTTGTTGGATGGCGCACGAAACACGCTGACGCGACCGTCGTCCTCGCTCCAGCGCATCTGACGGTTGTTGGGAATGTCGCTCCACAGCAGATAACGTCCTTGCGCGCTCCAGGCCGGGCCCTCGGCCCAGAGCACACCGGTGTAGAGCCGCTTGATCGCGGTGTTGGGCTGCGCGAGATCGTTGAAGGACGGATCGACGGCGATGATGTCGGGGTCCCAGAAATAGGTGGTCGGCGCGCCACGGGGGCCGAAGTCGCGCGGCGGGGTGGTGATCGTCGTCGGCGGTGCGGCGGGGCCGGTCTGCGCCAGCGCGGAGCCGGCTCCGGCCATTGTGGCGGCGGCGCCGAGCGCAAGCCCTTGTACAACTCCTTGGACAAGTGTTCGTCGTGAAAGCGCACCATCGTGGTCACGCTGCTCTCCGTCACGAGCCTCTTGGCGTGTCATCGCGTCCTCCCGATCATGTTCGCTGGCCGGTTGATCCGGCCGAGCCGGGCGGAGGTTAATGCGGTCCGCAGCCGGTTGCGAGGGGTGGAATCGAAACCGCTGCGCGAGGCGGGTCGCAATTTCGTCACCTTCGAATGCGTTTGGATTGGAGGCTGACGGGGATAAAGCCGGAGCTCATTGTGCAATTTGTCGTCCTGGTCATTCTGCTCGCGATCGCATTTGCGGCCGGCTACTTCACGCGCGACTACGTCTCTCGCAAAAGGCGCGCGGAGGCACGCCGCTGGCGCGAGTACACCGAGCCGGATTGGCTCTCCGCCCACGCGCCGGCAAACACCAACGAGATCACGAACGCCGGCGCCGCCGTGGTTACCACCGGCGAGCTTGGCCAGATGCTGAACCGCTGGGAAAGCAGGGCCCGCGCCCGTCGCACCGGCACCGGATAGCCGGCGGTCGCGCGCTGGCCTACAAATTCCCCTCTACTAGGTCAGCTCCCCTGACCATCTTTTGGCGTTGCAGTTGTGGCCGTTTCTCGTCTAGAAACGGGCGTATCGAGCCCCCGGCAACCAACCGTCAACGGTTTTGACCGAGGATTGTGGGCTCAAAAGGGTCTGGCAATGCTGATTCGCGGCCAAATCGATGGGATTTCGGGGGAGGTGGCTGTGGCCGCCGCCGCGATCCCGGCCGCGCTGCCCACCCTCCTTCTTGGCGGGCTTCTTCTTAGCTGCCCCTGAGGGCCGGCTGGGCGCCACGCGCCTGGGCGCTCAGGGGTTGGTCGAGATCACCGGACACCTCAAGCGCCCAGCAGACTGAACGGCGCAAAAGCTCAAAAGGAAATTTGGAATGGCCACCGTGAACAAGTCCGACAAGGACCGCGTCATCATTTTCGACACCACGTTGCGCGACGGCGAGCAGTGCCCCGGCGCCACCATGACCTTCGAGGAGAAGCTCGAGGTCGCCGAGCTCCTGGACGATATGGGCGTCGACGTCATCGAGGCCGGCTTCCCAATCACCTCCGAAGGCGACTTCCAGGCGGTCAGCGAGATCGCCCGCCGCTCCAAGAATTCGGTGATCGCCGGCCTGTCCCGCGCCCACCCGGCCGACATCGACCGCTGCGCCGAGGCGGTGAAGTTCGCCAAGCGCGGTCGCGTCCACACCGTGATTGCGACCTCGCCGCTGCACATGCGGGTGAAGCTCAACAAGACCCCGGAGCAGGTGATCGAGACCTCGGTCGCCATGGTCGCGCGCGCCCGCAACCAGATCGACGACGTCGAATGGTCGGCCGAGGACGGCACCCGCAGCGAGATGGACTTCCTGTGCCGCATCGTCGAGGCCGTGATCAAAGCCGGCGCCACCACGGTGAACATCCCCGACACCGTCGGCTACACGGTGCCGGAGGAATACACCCACTTCATGAAGACGCTGATCGAGCGCGTGCCGAACTCGGACAAGGCTGTGTTCTCCGTGCACTGCCATAACGACCTCGGCATGGCGGTGGCGAACTCGCTGGCCGGCGTGGTCGGCGGCGCGCGCCAGGTCGAGTGCACCATCAACGGCATCGGCGAGCGCGCCGGTAACGCGGCGCTCGAAGAGATCGTGATGGCGATCAACGTGCGCAACGACAAATTCCCGTACTGGAACAAGATCGACACCACGCAGCTGACCCGCGCCTCGAAGATGGTATCGGCGGCGACCTCGTTCCCGGTGCAGTACAACAAAGCCATCGTCGGCCGGAACGCGTTCGCGCATGAGAGCGGCATCCACCAGGACGGCGTGCTGAAGGACGCCTCCACCTACGAGATCATGCGCCCGGAGATGGTCGGCCTGAAGCAGTCCTCGCTGGTGCTGGGCAAGCATTCCGGCCGTCATGCCTTCGTGCACAAGCTGGAGGAGATGGGCTACAAGCTCGGCCCCAATCAGCTGGAAGATGCGTTCACGCGGATGAAGGCGCTGGCCGACCGCAAGAAGGACATCTACGACGAGGACATCGAGGCGCTGGTCGACGAGGAGATGGCAGCTTCGCACGACCGCATCAAGCTGACTTCGCTGACCGTGATCGCCGGCACCCACGGCCCGCAGCGCGCGACCATGAAGCTCGACGTCGACGGTCAGATCAAGATCGAGGAGGCCGAGGGCAACGGTCCGGTCGACGCGGTGTTCAACTGCATCAAGCGCCTGGTGCCGCACGAGGCCAAACTCGAGCTGTACCAGGTTCACGCGGTGACCGAAGGCACCGACGCACAGGCCGAGGTCTCGGTGCGGCTGTCGCAGGACGGCCGTTCGATGACGGCGCGTGCGGCGGACCCGGATACGCTGGTGGCCTCCGCAAAGGCCTATCTCGGCGCGCTCAACAAGATCGTCATGAAGCGCCAGCGCGATACGGTGACGGCGGCAGCGGCGAGTTGACGCAGCTGACTTCGCCTCTCCCGCTGGCGGGAGAGGCCGACGCGCTCGGCAGCGCACTTGCGCGCCGGAGCGAGGCAGGTGAAGGCTCCGTTCTCACAGGGAGCTCTCCCCAACCCTCTCCCGCAAGCGGGAGAGGGCGCAGCGATGCTCGCGGCATTCACCATGAATACCTGCCCTGCTAACGGCCAATAGCCGTGCAGGCTGCCGGCCTGTATTGATGCTGTCGGCATGAGGATAGGCCGCTCGGCATGCCGGGCGGCCCAATAACACCAGGGAGAGATTATGCGCACCTTTGCGATCGCGGCCTCCGTCGCGGCTTTGGCCTTGGGCCTTGTCGGCCCCGCCAGCGCTGACCCGATCATCATCAAATTCAGCCACGTCGTCGCCACCGACACGCCGAAGGGCAAGGGGGCGGAGAAATTCAAGGAGCTCGCCGAGAAGTACACCGGCGGCAAGGTCAAGGTCGAAGTCTATCCGAACTCGACGCTCTACAAGGACAAGGAAGAGCTCGAGGCGCTCCAGCTCGGCAGCGTGCAGATGCTGGCGCCGTCCAACTCGAAATTCGGTCCGCTCGGCATCCGCGAGTTCGAGGTGTTCGATCTGCCCTACATCCTTCCCGACCTGAAGACGCTGCGGAAGGTGACGGAAGGCCCGCTCGGCGCAAAGCTGCTCAAGCTCCTGGACGCCAAGGGCATCACGGGACTTGCCTATTGGGATAACGGCTTCAAGCAGATGAGCGCCAACAAGAAGCTGATCTCGCCTGCCGACTATCAGGGCGTCAAATTCCGCATCCAGTCCTCGCGCGTGCTCCAGGCCCAGTTCAAGGCGCTCGGCTCGCTGCCGCAGGTGATGGCGTTCTCGGAAGTCTACCAGGCACTCCAGACCGGCGTCGTCGACGGACAGGAGAACACCTGGTCGAACATCTATACCCAGAAGATGCACGAGGTGCAGAAGTACATCACCGAGACCAATCACGGTTACATCGGCTACGTCGTGATCGTGAACAAGAAGTTCTGGGACGATCTGCCGGCCGACATCCGCGACCAGCTTTCGAAGGCGATGAAGGAGGCAACCGCCTTCAGCAACGCGCAGTCGCAGAAGGAGAACGACGACGCGCTCGCCGAGATCAAGAAGAGCGGCAAGAGCGAGATCATCAAGCTCACGGGCGAGCAGGACGAGGCGATGCGCAAGGCGATGGAGCCGGTCTACAAGGACGCCGCAAGCCGCGTCGGCCAGCCGCTGATCGACGAATTCCTGAAGGAAGCCAAGAGCACGACCAACTGATCTGGAAAGACGATGAAGGGGCTTCCGTGCGAGCTGCACGGAAGCCTTTTTGTTGCGAATGATTTCTGATTGTGGCTGGCGGTAAAATCAGGCGTTGCGTCGTCGTAAGAACGCCGCTTCCTGTCCAAGTTGTAAGTTGCGCGTCAGCCGCACCGCGCTCATCCTCGGGGCATCCTTCCAGAGGAGGTCCGTATGAGGAAGTTCACCATCGCTGCCATTGCCGTGCTCAGCATCGCCGGCTCGGGCGTGGTCTATGCTCAATATCATCGCCCGTGGATGGAGCGCTTCCATCACATCCGCATGAACCCCGAGGACCGCGCCGCCTTCGTCGACGCGCGGATCGCCGCCGTCCATGCCGGCTTGAAGCTCAATGCCGATCAGGAGAAGCTGTGGCCGCCGGTCGAGGCCGCCGTGCGCGATTTCGCCAAGCTGCGCATCGACCGCGCCAATGCGCGGATGAATGCCGGCCCGGGCGATACCGACAAGCCGGAGGATCCGATTGCGCGCCTGCGCCAGCGCGCCGAGGACATGGGCGCCAGTTCCGCCGCCCTGAAGAAGATCGCCGATGCCGCCGATCCGCTCTACAAGACGCTGGATGAGGGCCAGAAGCGGCGCCTCGCGGTGCTGACCCGCCACCGCGGCCCATTCGGCGGCGGCGAAGACGGGCCGCCCCGCCACTTCATGGAACGCGGCATGGACCGCATGATGGAGCGCGGCATGGAGCACTTCCATCGTGACCGTTTCGACCGCGACGGCGGTTCGGACCGGGACGGCGAAGGCCGGCTCTGAGGGGGGCCGGACTGTCCCGGGATTAACCCTGGCGAAGCCGCTGGAATCCGGCGGCTTTTCGCTTTTTTGGACGTGTGGACGAAGCCTTGGAAAACTTGCGTCCCATCGCTTGCCATACCCGGATCGCTTTGCTAAACGACCGGCCTCGCAAGGCCTTAACCGCCTTTCGGGCGCATAGCTCAGTTGGTAGAGCAGCTGACTCTTAATCAGCGGGTCCCAGGTTCGAGCCCTGGTGCGCCCACCAAGCCTTTCAATGGCTTGGGTACCCCTCGCGATAGCCATTCCGACAAGCGGTCAGCGGCTGCACTTGGTCCAGTCCGCATTCGGTAGGCGCGAAAATCCTTTCTTTGAGCCTGTTGGCCACGCTGGGTTGCATACATTCCCGACGAGCGGAGCCGATCGCTCTGCGTCATCCGAGCCAGCGCTTGCGACGCTTGTAGTGCTTCACGTCGCGGAATGATTTTCGCCTGTCACCGGCAACGCCAAGGTAGAATTCCTTGACGTCCTCATTTGCTGCGAGCGCCCGTGCCTCGCCGTCCATCACCACGCGGCCATTTTCGAGGATATAGCCGTGGCTCGCGTATTTGAGCGCCATATTGGTGTTCTGCTCGGCGAGAAGAAAGGAAACGCCTTCCTTGACGTTGAGATCCTTTACGATCTCGAAGATCTCCTGCACGATCTGCGGCGCAAGGCCCATCGAAGGTTCATCGAGCAGGATCATCTTCGGGCACGACATCAGCGCGCGCCCGATCACGCACATCTGCTGTTCACCGCCTGACGTATAACCGGCGGTGGAACCACGTCGCTCTCTGAGGCGGGGGAAATAGGCATAGACCCGCTCAAGGTCCTGCGTGATCGCCGACTTGCCGTCCTTGCGCGTGAAGGCGCCAGTCAGAAGATTCTCTTCTATCGTGAGGTGAGGGAAGGCACGTCGTCCCTCCATCACCTGAATGCAGCCGCGCCGCACCAGGTCGTTTGACATGGACTGCACCTCGATGCCATCGAATAGAATCGAGCCTTTGGTAACTTCGCCGCGCTCTGCATGCAGCAGATTGGAGATCGCTTTCAGCGTCGTGGTCTTGCCGGCACCATTGGCGCCGAGAAGCGCGACTATGCCGCCCCGCGGAACCTCCAGCGATACGCCCTTCAACACGAGGATGACGTGATCGTAGACAACCTCGATATTGTTGACCGACAGAACCGGAGCTGCCGCTTCCGTCGCCGGAGCGACCTTGGGGGTTGACACGGCAGACCTCCAGACAGTTGCACCTTCGGGGATCCGGGAGCAGGCAAACCTGCCTCCCGGATCAGTCAGACTGGTTCAAGTTTCTTTCGCGCAGTCGCGCGGCTGGATCTTCTTCTCCGCGGCATACTTCGCGGACACATCGGCGACGAGCGGTTCGATGAGCGATTCGTCTGCCGTGTACCAGTCGGAGATTACTTTCCAGGCCTTGCCATCCCACTGCTGAACGCGCCCGTAGCGCGCACCCTCGTGATCGGAGCAGGAAATGCTGACCGGCTTCAACATCCCCTCAAATCCGAGTTCCTTGATACGTGCATCGGTGAGGATGAGGTTCTCCAGCCCCCAACGGACCTGCTCGCCCGTCAGCGGTTTCTTGCCGAACTTTTCCTGCGCCTTCCGGATCGCCTCCACGCCGAGCATGGCGTTGACCATGCCACGGTTGTAGAGAACTTCGCCGACCTTGCCAGATTCCGTTGAACCTTTGCCTTTCGCGTAGACGTATTTCTCTATGTCAGCATGGACGGGAAACCTGCCAGCACCATGCTGAAGCATCAGTGATTTGTAACCTGCGGCCTGATCGCCTGCCGGCGTCACGTCGGGCTCTGCGCCCGACCACCAAACACCGATCATCTTCTCGCGCGGATAGGCAACGGCCGCCGCTTCCTTGATTGCCGTGCTGTTCATGACGCCCCAGCCCCAGACCAGGACATAGTCCGGTCGATTCTGGCGGATCGCCAGCCATTGCGACTTCTGCTCGACACCGGGGTGCGTGACCGGGATCGAGGTGAACGCAAAGCCGTACTTCTGCGCCAGCACCTGCAGCATCGGAATCGGCTCCTTGCCATAGGGGCTGTCGTGATACAGCAGCGAAATCTTCCTGCCTTTCAGCTTGTCGAAGCCACCGAGTTCCTTGGCGACATGCTGGATCGCGATATCCGCCGCCGACCAGTAAGTGCCGAGCAATGGGAAGTTGTAGGCGAACACCGCGCCGTTCTTGGAATCGGCACGGCCGTACCCCATCGTGATGATCGGGATTTTGTCGGTCGCGGTCTTCTCGGTGAGGGCAAAGGTGATCCCGGTCGATAGCGGGTTGATGAAGGCCGCGCCGGTCGGCCCCTTGCCCTTGAGGCGCTCGTAGCACTCAACGCCCTTGTCGGTCGCGTAACTCGTCTCGCATTCTTCGGTCAGAATCTTGACGCCGTTGATCCCGCCGTCACGCTCATTGATCAGGTTGTAGTAGTCCACAACGCCGTTTGCGTAGGGCGCTCCGTTCACAGCGTACGGTCCGGTCCGGTAGGACAGAACTGGGATGAACTGCTCGTTTTGCGCTGCGGCCGGTGCACTAAACGCCGCGCCCGACAACGCGGCCGCCAGTATCAGTACATTGCGTGGAATACTTGCCATGTTGATATTCTCCTCCTTTGAGCCCCTCTTTTTCCGTTCGGGGGATTGTTTCCTTCCTTCTTTGTCAACAGCCGCCATCCGCTCGAGGCGCGATCGCAACTTCAATAGGGAAACGGCCAAAGTCTGAGCTTCTCCTTGCCGATTGATATCAGCCGGGCGAACCCATGGGGTTCTTTGATGAGAAGATAGCAGATCAACGACCCAAAGATAATGAACTGCAGGTGAGTGATCGTTTCCGTCGACAGCGGCACGCCGAGCTGGGTTGGAAGGACGTTCAGCATGATCGGCACAATGAGGATAAACGCCGCCCCGACGAACGGGCCCATGATGGATCCCAGCCCACCAATTATCACCATGAACAAGAGCTCGAGCGAACGGTCGATCGAGAACGCGAGCGGCTCCCATGAGCCAAGGTAGACGAACGCCCAGAGTGCGCCCGCCACGCCGATGATAAATGAAGAGACCGCGAAGGCGGTGAGCTTTGCATAGAGTGGCCGGATGCCGATCAGCTCGGCAGCGATATCCATATCGCGAATTGCCATCCATTGTCGGCCAAGATTGCCGCGGACGAGATTCTTCGCCAAGACCGCGATCACCGTGACGAAGATCAGGCACAGCAGATAGCGTTCGATCGGCGTGCGAACGACCACACCGAAGAAATTCAGCTCCGGCGCATTGACCGACCCTGACGGGGCGTAGTTGGTGAACCACGGCACCCGCAGGAATACCCAGTCGAAGAAGAACTGCGCCGCGAGCGTTGCAACCGCAAGATAGAGGCCCTTGATCCGCAGACTGGGAATCCCGAACAGGATTCCGACGCCCGCCGCCATGAACCCGCCAAGCAGAATGGATACCAATACGGGCAAAGGCGGGATCGAAATCGCGAAGCCATGCGAGGTGAGCGGGACATGAACGCCTGTCGCCAGCTTGTAGGCGGAATAGGCGCCAATGGCCATGAACGCACCGCTGCCGAGCGAGATTTGGCCGCAATAGCCGACGAGAATGTTTGTGCCGATGGCAGCGAGTGCGAGGATCAGGAAGGGCAGCAGAATCGCCCACAGCAGGTACTCGCTACCAAACGGCCAGATGTGGAAGCTGGCCAGAACCGGCACCCCAATGAAAGCGATGCCGAGCAAGATCGCGAGCGCAATGCGGTCCTGACGGATCGGGAAGATCGCCATATCCTCTGCGTAGGTTGTCTTGAATTGGCCGACCTCACGATAAAGCAAAGCTAGCTCCTGTCTCAGATACGCTCGATGATCCGCTCGCCGAACAGACCCTGCGGCCGCACAAGCAACACTGTTAACGCCAGCACATAGCCAAACCAATATTCGATACCGCCGCCGATAGATGGCCCGAGGTACACCTCCGCAAGTTTCTCACCCGCCCCGACAATGAGCCCGCCGGCGATGGCTCCCGGAATGGAGGTGAGGCCCCCGATGATCAGGACCGGCAGAGCCTTCAGCGCGAGAAAGGTGATGGAAAATTGCACACCAAGCTTAGTGCCCCACACGGTCGCCGCAACCAGCGCAACGAGACCGGCAACGAGCCAGACCACGAACCAAATCCAACTGATTGGAATCCCAACCGAGTGCGCGGCCAAATGGTCATCGGCCACAGCCCTGAGTGCGCGACCGGTCTTGGTACGCTGAAAGAAGATCGCGAGGCCGGCGACCAGGATGCCTGCGATCAATGCACCCCAGACGTCCAGCTTGTTGATCAGAATTCCACCCGGGAAGAGGCCCTCAAACACGAACCAGGCGTCCGTCGGGAATAGCCGCAACGGATAAACATCCGATCCGAAGATCATTTCCGCCGCGCCCTCGAGAACGAATGTCACGCCGATGGTGGACATGAACAGCGTGAGGGCGTCCTGGTTGATGAGGGGTCCGATCACGAACCGCTCGATCAGCCAAGCCGTTGTCGCCATGATCACGGCGGCAAAGCCGATGCCGAGAACGATCGCAACCCAAAGCGGGAAGCCGTTGGCCACGAGGAGATCGAGCGAGCGAACCAGCGCCAATCCCGCGAGCAATACCATTGCACCCTGGGCAAAATTAAAAACGCCGGATGCCTTGAAGATCAGCACGAAGCCGAGGGCGACCAGCGAATAGAGCACGCCGGACATCAATCCGCCGATCAGGACCTCGAGAAACTGACCCAATGCGATCACGAACGCACCTCAGTGTGCGACGCCAAGATAGGCGTCGATGACGGCCTGGTTCTCCCTCATCTCGTCCGGCGTGCCGTCGGCGATCTTTACGCCATGATCGAGCACCGCCACGCGATCCGACAGATCCATAACGACAGCCATGTCGTGCTCGATCAGCACGATCGTTGTGCCGTAATGGCTGTTCACATCGATAATGAACCGCGACATGTCCTCCTTCTCCTCGAGATTCATCCCTGCCATGGGCTCGTCGAGGAGAAGAAGGTCGGGCTCCATGGCGAGAGCGCGACCAAGCTCGACGCGCTTCTGCAAGCCGTATGGCAAGCGCCCGACAGGCACCTTGCGGATCGATTCGATCTCCAGGAAGTCGATAATCTCCTCGACCCGGTGCCGATGCTCGACTTCCTCTGCCAGAGCAGGGCCGTAACGCAGCATCTGCCATAAGAGGCCCCGGCGCACCTTCAACGTGCGGCCAGCCATGATGTTGTCGAGCGCGCTCATTCCCTTGAACAGGGCGACGTTCTGGAAGGTGCGCGCGACGCCGCCGCGGGCGGCCTCGAAAGGCTGCATCCTGGCCCGGGTGCGCCCCTTGAAGGTGATGGCGCCACGATCAGGGTGATAGAAACCATTGATGACGTTGAGCATCGAGGTCTTGCCGGCGCCGTTGGGGCCGATGATGGCTCGAATTTCGCCTTTTCTCACGTTGAACGAAACGTCCCTCAGCGCCCTAACACCGCCGAAGGCCAGTGCTACGCCCTCGACTTGAAGCAGGATCTCGTTTGTGTCCGGCGCTCTCATGCTGCCTTCCCCAAAGATTCCGCCGAACCACTGGCCTGCATGTCGCGGATCTTGACACGAGCCGCGATAGTGCCCTTGCGGCCATCCTCAAAAGTGACTTCAGTGGAAATGTCGGCCTCATGCGAGCCGTCGTAGAGTGCGGTGACCAGTGGCGCATAGCGCTCGGCAATGAACCGGCGACGCACCTTCTGCGTGCGGGTCAATTCGCCGTCATCTGCGTCGAGTTCCTTGTGCAAAATGAGAAAGCGACGAATTTGAGCGCCCGCCAGCACCCTTTCCTTGACGAGAGAGTGGTTCACCGCGGCAACGTCTTTCGCTACCATGTCATAGACCAGCGGATGCCCGGCAAGCTCCTGATAGGAGCCATAGGCGATATTGTTGCGCTCCGCCCAATTCGCGATAGCGACCGGGTCGATGTTGATCATGGCGCAAACGAACTCTCGTGAGTCGCCGAAAGTGATCGCTTCCTTGATATTGGGAAAAAACTTCAGTTTGTTCTCAAGGTACTTCGGCGCAACCATCGTGCCGTCAGCCAGCCAGCCGACGTCCTTCGCCCGATCGATGATCTTTAGATGTCCGGTCTTCTCGTCGAAAAAGCCCGCATCGCCGGTCTTGACGTAACCGTCGAATGTCATGGTTTCCGCGGTCTTTGCTTGATCCTTGAAATATCCGACGAACATGCCGGGCGAGCGAAATTGCACTTCGCCCGATTGCGCAATGCGGATGTCGACGTTCGGGGCCGCCGGACCAACCGTATCGGGGTAGATCTCGCCATCAGGCTGGCACGTCACGTACAGGAAGGCTTCGGTCTGGCCGTAGAGCTGCTTCAGATTTAGTCCGATCGAGCGGTAGAATGCGAACAAGTCCGGACCGATGGCTTCGCCTGCAGTGTACGCGACACGCACCCGGGACAGGCCGAGAACATTCTTGAGAGGTTCGTAGACCAGCAAGCGCCCGAGCGCATAGAGCAACCGGCCCCGCAGGAGCACCTGTTTTCCGGTCAACACCTGCTCGCCATACCGGCGCGCCACGTCGAGAAAGTAGTTGAACATTCGACGCTTGACAGGCGCAGCGTCCTCCATGCGGATCATCAGGCGCGTCCGCATGGCCTCGAAACCACGCGGCGGCGCGAAATAGAAGGTCGGTCCGATCTCGCGCCGATCCTGCTCGATCGTTTCACTACTCTCGGGACAGGCCATGCAGAAGCCAGCGACAAGGCCTTGCACATAGTTGAGGTAATGATCGCCCACCCAGGCCAGCGGCAGATATGCGAACACCACGTCGTGGTCGGCCAGTCCGTCGAACCTGGTGGTGTCCGACGCGGCGTCAATGCAGCCTCGCGTCGACAGCATGACGCCCTTCGACGCGCCGGTCGTTCCCGAGGTGTAGAGGATGACCGCGATGTCAGAACCATCACCCTGCCGGACGAATTCATCGATCTGTCCACAGAGCGCCGGATCCGCCGTCAGCGCTGCGCGACCGTCCTCGATGACATCGTGGATCGCGATCAGCCGGCTGTCCGCGTAGCCATCAAGGCCGCGCGACTCGTCATAGAGAATCTTTTGAAGATGCGGCACTCGCTCGCATACGGACAAGACCTTGTCCACTTGCTCCTGATCCTGTGCTGCAACAAAGCTCGCCTCAGCGTGCGCGAGAACAAAAGCAAGCTCTTCAGCCACTGCGTCCGAGTAAACCGGAACCGGAATCGCTTGCAGCGCCTGCGCTGCCATCATGGTCCAGTAGAGCTTCGGTCGGTTGGAACCCACTACCGCGATCTTGTCTCCTGGCTGCAGTCCAAGTCGATGCAAGCCCGCGGCGTAAGCCCGGACGATCGCAGCAACCTGGGCCCACGTCCACGTCTGCCAAATGCCAAGATCCTTGTGTCGAAACGCCGGACGCGTGCCGAACTGCGTCGCATTTCGCAGAAGCAACTTGGGGAACGTATCAAACGATCCGCCATCGGCCATGTCGCTCTCGATCCCAAAAACCGACGCGTTGGTTCGCGCCTGCTTATGGTGACGCCGCGCCCTTTATGGGAAGCAGCCATGCGAACGCCGCACCTTCCAACATTACAACGGTTCGAAAGTCCTACAAGTCCCGGTTTTGCCGGGCCGAGATTGTCGTGACCGTCCCCGCGGTGGGTCATTGAGGGGGCCGCCTGCCAATAACCGATTGCGGTATTGACGGCTAAACTCGAGCGTCCAGATTTATGTTGCGTTGCGATATTGAAGCTGCGCTCCATTCCGACAGGGGAAAATCCTATTCTGCGTAGGCATTGGTCGGCTGCGAAGGCGGTGGAGGGCTGCCTTGCCGCCCTGACCAACCGAGGCTTCGAGGGCCGGATACATGACATCGGCAGCCTTTTTGCGCAAACCGAACGTTTAGCTTCCGCCCTCAATAAACGGTCGACTACGACGGCAAATCGCGGGGCCGTCGTTTCTTTGGCCGGCCGGAACGATGTAGACCCCGTACTTCCTGCTGTTGAAAGAGCTCACCGCACACGTCACGCAGCCATTGGCTTGCCGGATCGTGATGGAAGCGGGCGTGCCAATATTGCTTCACCGTAAAGCCGACGATCGCCAGCGGGCAGTCGAGCACGCGCAGTCCGTAATAGTGAGCCAACGTTTCGCCGATGTGCCTTGGAAGGGTGGCGATCAGGTCAGTCGTTCCGACGATTGCGGGTAACCCCAAAAAGCCCGGCAGCTCAAGCGCAACGTCGAGGACTATCCGCTGCTCCTGTAGCGCGGCCGCGAGCAACTGATGTCCGGTGCCGGAGCGAATGAGGACGTGCGCCTCACGCCTGAAATCCTTTGCGGTGATGCGGTCGCGGATCCGGGCATGTTTTGCGTTCGCCAAGCAGACCCAATCCTGCGGAAAGAGTGCCTGTTGGAAGTGCCCAGCGTCGAGGTCCGAGATGTAGCCGAGCGCCAGATCGGCCTCGCCAGACTGCAGCATTCGTGGGGTATCGCCGCCGATCTGCGCCGCCTCGATGCGGATGCCCGGAGCAACACGACGAACGTAGGCGAGGATGGCCGGAAGCAGCGTGATGTGGCTCGCATCCGTCATGCAGATGACGAAGCGGCGCTTTGCAGTCGCCGGATCAAACTCGGGGCGAAGCTCTGCCAGACGACGCAGCATCTCCAACGCCTGTCTGGCCGTGCCGATGAGAGCCTCGGCGCGCGGAGTCGGCAGCATTCCCTCCGCCGACCGGATAAAGAGCGGATCGTCCAGTTCCTTTCGCAGGCGCGCCAGCCAGATCGAAATGGTCGGCTGGCTCTGACCGAGCTTATCGGCTGCCTTGGTCACGCTACCCGTGGTGAACAATGCATCGAAGAGCCGGAGCAGGCGCGGCTCCAGCAGGTTCGTCTCGGAGAGGTCCCGGTGCTTCATTGCATTCTGCAATAATGGATATAAGGATCATAGCATATCCAAATACGGAGCCGACTGCTACCACGCTTCCGACGCCAAAAAGGGCGCGGGAGAAGCGTTCGGATGAGGATCTGCTTTATCGGAGCGGGAGCCCTGGGCTCGACCATCGGTGGCACGCTGGCGCGCGGTGGCGCTGAGGTTTGGCTGATCGATCCGTTCCAGGCTCATGTCGACGCGATCAATGCTGATGGTCTCCGGATGCTCGAAGGTGACGCCGAGACCGTTGTGACGGTCTCTGCCTGCACCTCCGCGACCCAGGTCGGCATCGTGGCGGACCTCGTCATCGTCCTCGTCAAGTCCTATCACACGCGGGATGCGATCCGGGCGGCAGCGCCGATCATCGGACCGCAGACGGTCGTGATGTCACTTCAAAACGGTCTTGGTCATGAGGACATCCTTTCGGAGGAAGTCGGTCGTGACCGGGTCATGGCAGGCAAGACCTACGTAGGCGGCGTGCTGCTCGGCCCCGGTCATGTCCGCTCCGGGGTCATCGGCAAGGAAACCATCATCGGCGAACTTGATGGACGCCTGACGGAACGCGCTCAGCGAATTTCCGAGACGTTCAATCGTGCCGGCATTCTCACGCTGCTCAGCGACAACATCTTGGGCACGATGTGGGACAAGTTGTTCATCAATGTCGCCGGAGGAGGAATTACCGCCGTTACCGGGCTGACTTATGGCGGTCTCTATTCGCTGCCTATCCTGGAAGATTGCGCGCTGGCCGCAATCTCGGAGAGCATCGCGGTCGCGCAGGCGGCTGGCGTGAAGATCTCGATCACCGATCCGCGACGCGCTTGGACGATGGCATCCGCTGGTCTACCGCCCGAGTTCAAGACGTCGATGTTGCAGAGTTTGCAGTCCGGCAACCTGACCGAGGTCGACTACATCCACGGCTCCGTCGTGCGTTGGGGCGCCAAGCTCAACGTCCCAACTCCCGTAAATTCCACCCTCGTCGCGTTAGTCAAGGGCATCGAATACGCCCGCAGCCACTATCCTGGAAGGTCCTGAGACGATGTCGCCGCCCCGTGCCTATGTCGAACACGTCGCCATCCGTGTGCCTGATGTTGATCGTCACGTCGACTTCTTTCGTGAGGTGCTTGGTCTTGCCATTCGCGACGAGCAACCCGCCGATGGCGCGCGCCCACGTCAGGTGTGGGTGCTCGGAAGCGTGCAACTCATCGAAGATCCGAACTTCGCGGGACCAGAGGGGCGTCTCGCCCATCTCGGCATCATGGTCGACGATTACGAAGGTGTGCTCGCCCGTGCGGCCGCGTGGGGCGCCAAGGCGTTGCCTGCCGGGCCGAACTGGCTCGAGCTACCGGGCGGGCTCAACGTCGAAATCTTGCAAGCCAGTGCAGGCGCCGTGGAAGCCGCCCTGGCGATCAATCCCCGTGCCTAGAGTTAGAGGAAGACGCGACATGACCGGTGAGCGCTACTGGGACGATGCCAGGGTCGGTGACGAATGCGTCACCCCCTCGGTGACGGTCACCGAAGCGATGGTGAATGCCTATGCCGAACTGACGGGTGATTTCACGCCGGTCCATGTCGACGAGGAATACGCCAAGACCACACCATTCGGCACGCGCGTCGCGCACGGGCTGTTCGGTCTGTCGCTGGCCGACGGTTTGAAGACCCGTGCCGACTACCGTTTCCTTCCGGGAATGTCGCTGGGCTGGACGTGGGATTTCAAGCTACCGATCAAGCTCGGTGACACCGTGCACGTGAAGTTCCGCGTTGGTTCGATGCGCGCCACGAAGCGTGACGGGTGGGGCATCGTGGTGCTGCCCTCGGAGCTCATCAACCAGCGCGGCGAAGTGGTGCAGCTAGGCGAGCATCGGCTGATGATTCCGATGCGGCCGAAGACCAACGCCGCAGGAGAGCAGGCATGACGGCGCAAGATCTGCCGCTCAAAGGCATTCGCGTCATCGACTACAGCCATTTCCTGGCCGGCCCGTTCATGGGCCGTTGCCTCGCCGCGATGGGCGCGGACGTCATCAAGGTGGAGCGTCCGAAGGCAGGCGATGCGGGCCGAGCCCATGGGTATTTCAAGGACGGACAATCCGGCTACTTCCTGCAGCAGAACATGGGGAAGCAGGGATTGTGTATCGATCTGCGCGACACGCGTGGTCTCGACATGATGATGAAGCTGGTCGACACAGCCGACGTCTTCATCGAGAACTACCGCCCCGGCGCACTCGAGCGCCTCGGGCTCGGTTACAAGGCGCTGTCGACGCGGAATCCCGAACTGATCTACTGCTCGGTCTCCGCCTATGGCCACACCGGTCCCTATGCCGACCGTCCGGGCTTCGGCCTGATCGCAGAGGCGATGTCGGGCGCTCTGGCGCAACTGGGCTCCCCCGGTGAAGCGCCGCCGCTGCTGCGGATGCCACTGGCCGACATGTATACCGGCATTCACGGTGTGGCTGCCATCAATGCCGCGCTGGTCGGCCGCGCGTCGTCCGGCCGCGGCCAGCATATCGATCTGGCGCTGTACGACTGCATGGTCTCGATGCACGACTATGCGGTTCAGCGTTACTTCCTCTCCGGCGGTACCGACCTGCCGAAGCAGACCGGCAGCGGACAGCCGGACTCGACCGTTTACGGGGTCTTTCCGGCCAAGGACGGCAATCTTGTCATCGCTGCGCAAGTCGATGATGCGTGGCGACGATTGGCGGCGCTGATCGGAGGAAGCAGGTTGTCATCCGACGAACGCTTCACCACGCCTGCCGCGCGGAACGCCCATTATGCCGAAGCGATGGACATCGTGCGCAACTGGACGCTGTCGCAGCCGTCTCGGGATGCCTGCCTCGCGGCACTCGACGAAGCAGGTGTGCCGTCTGCGCCCGTGCAGACCATCGAAGAGGTCGTGAAGGATCCGCAGATCCACGCGCGCGGCATGCTGGTTGAGCAGGAGCATCCCGTGCTCGGGAAGGTGACGTTGCCGAACCTGCCATTCCGCTTCTCCGATTGCGACACCACGGTGCGCACTCCGGCGCCGCTGCTCGGCCAGGACAATCGCCGCATGGCAGAGTCGCTGGGACTGTCGGCCCAAACCATCGACGCGATGGTGCGAGACGGTGTTCTCTACAACGAAACCGCAGTGCAGGAGTAGCCATGAGCGATCGTTATGCGGTGATTGGCAATCCGATCGGCTTCAGCAAATCACCCCTCATCCATGGCACTTTCGCCAAAATGACGGGACAGGACCTTGTCTATGAGGCGATCGAGGGACCACTCGATGGCTTCAACGAACGGGTTGATCAATTCCGGACGGAGGGCGCCAAGGGGCTGAACATCACAGCCCCGTTCAAGCTCGATGCTTTCGCCTACGCAAATGAGCTTTCAGAGAGCGCCAAACGAGCAGGCGCCGCAAACTGCCTGAAGTTCGAGGGCGATCGGATCATTGCCGAGAATTTCGACGGGATCGGCCTGGTGCGTGACATCACCGTCAATCTCGGCGTCAAAATGGCCGGCCGGCGCGTCCTAATGCTCGGCGCTGGAGGAGCAGCGCGTGGCGCGCTGCTGCCGTTCCTGCGCCAGGAGCCGTCCGAGCTGGTTCTGGTCAACCGAACGCTGTCGAAAGCGGTCGCATTGGCCGAAGAGCTTGCCGGTTGTGGTCCGCTGATTGTCAGCGGCTATGCTGAACTGGCCGATCTTGCCGAGGGCTATGACGTCGTCGTCAACGCGACGTCGGCCAGCCTGCGGGGTGAAATGCCGCCGCTTCCAGGCAATGTCTTCCGCGGTGCGGCGCTGGCGTACGAACTCGCCTATGGCAAAGGGCTGACGCCCTTTTTGCAAGCGGCCCGCGCCGAAGGCGTAGCCAAGCTGGCCGACGGCGTCGGCATGCTGGTCGAGCAAGCGGCCGAAGCTTTTTCCTGGTGGCGCGGCGTTCGACCGAGCACGGCTCAGGTCATCGCCGAACTGACCATCCCATTGAGCTGACGGGCGATGCCGAGCATGCATCCGAAGTCCAGCTTTCTCGTCGGCCTGATCGGCAGCGGCATCGCTGCGTCCCGCACCCCGCCCATGCACGAAGCGGCCGCAGACGCCGCTGGCATCCGCTATATCTACAAGAAGATCGATCTGACAGAGTTGAAGCTCGGTGTGGAGGCGTTGCCGGAATTGCTCACGGCCGCAAGGCGGATGGGCTTTGACGGGTTGAACGTGACCCATCCCTGCAAGCAGGCGATTCTTCCACTCCTGGATGAGCTTTCGCCTGACGCAGAGGCGCTTGGCGCCGTGAACACCGTGGTCATCAGGAATGGCCGAATGACCGGCCACAACACGGACTGGTTCGGCTTCGCCGAGAACTTTCGCCGCAACATGCAAGGTGCATCGCTCGGTCGCGTCGTCCAATTCGGCGCGGGCGGCGCAGGCTCGGCGGTCGCTTTCGCGCTCATGAAGCTGGGCGTGCGGGAGCTAACCATCATCGACGTCGACGTGGCCAAGGCGCAGAGTTTGGTGGATAGCTTGTCCCCCCGATTTGTAGAGGGGCACTTGAGGGCCGGCCATGATGTCGCGGCGGCCGTCGCTTCCGCAGACGGAATTGTCAACGCGACGCCGATCGGCATGGACAAGTATCCGGGCACGCCGCTGCCGACGGCCCTGCTGCGTCCCGATCTGTGGGTCGCCGAGATCGTCTACTTCCCGCTGGAAACCGCGTTGCTGCGCGCGGCGCGTGCCCTCGGCTGCCGCACCGTCGATGGTGGTGGCATGGCGATCTTCCAGGGCACCGAGGCATTCCGCCTGTTCACGGGCATCTCACCTGATCCAGACGTCTTCTTCGCCACTTTTGCATCCCGGGGAGGGTGACACCCGGCCGATGGGCGAGCGGCACGTACAACGCCCGAGAGGAAACGCAAGATGGGCTACACGCTCGATTTCTCGGTGGTTTGGCATGCGATGCCCGCGCTGCTGTGGGGGTGCGTGGGTACGTTGGGCCTGGCGCTTGCCGGCATGACGCTCGCAATGATGATCGGTGTCGCCGGCGTCGCGGCACGCGATTCGAAGGCGGCGTGGTTGCGTGCTCTCGTGATCGGCTTCGTCGAGACCGTGCGCAATACGCCTTTCCTGGTGCAGATCTTCTTTCTGTTCTTCGCCCTGCCGCTCGTCGGATTGAAGCTCAATCCGACAGCCACCGCCGTCATCGCACTCGGTGTCAATGGCGGCGCCTACGCCATCGAGATCATCCGCGGCGGGGTGCAGTCCATTCATAAGGGACAGGTAGAAGCCGGCTACGCGCTCGGACTGCACAAAGGGCAGGTATTCCGGTTCGTTGTGCTCAAGCCAGCGCTTCGCGCGATCTACCCCTCGCTCACGGGTCAGTTCATCATGCTGACGCTGACCTCGTCGATCTGTTCGGCCGTATCGGCTTACGAATTGACGTCGGTTGCGCAGCGCATCGAAAGCGACACATTCCGCAGCTTCGAGGTCTACTTCTTCGTCACTTTCCTCTACCTCGCGATCTCCTGGCTGTTGATGCTGGGCTTCGCGGTTATCTCTCACCGCTTCTTCTCATATCCGACACGCTGAGGGGGAGATCATGGTACCGCATTTTGGCCTCCCTGAGTTCGGTTTCCTGATGCGTGGGCTGCAATGGACGATGCTGCTGACGCTGGTCGCGTTTGCGGGCGGCTGCACGGCGGGGCTGGCTGTCGCATTGCTGCGCACCTGTGGTCATAAGGGCGTGGAATGGGTCATCCGCATTTACATCGGGATATTCCAGGGCACTCCGCTGCTGCTGCAGCTTTTCGTCGTGTATTACGGATTGGCGCTAACCGGGCTGAAGCTTGACGCCTTCGTCGCGGTGGCGATCGGCTTCACCGTGAATGCCTCCGCCTTCCTTGGTGAGATTTGGCGCGGAGCGATACAGGCCGTGCCGCGCGGCCAGACCGAGGCGGCGATGGCGCTTGGACTGCACTATTCGTCCCGCATGCGCGACATCGTGCTGCCGCAGGCGATCCGCATCTCGCTGCCGGCGACCATCGGCTATCTCGTGCAGCTCATCAAGGGCACTTCGCTCGCTGCCATCGTCGGCTTCATCGAGCTCGCCCGCGCCGGTCAAATCGTATCGAACCAGACCTTCCAGCCGTTGCTCGTCTTCGGCGTGGTCGGCGCGATGTATTTCATCCTCTGCTGGCCACTGTCGTGGTGGGGCAGCCGGATGGAGGCCAGGCTCGCCCTGGCCAATCAAAGGTAGGAACGGCGCACTTGCTCAATCACATAAAGCCATCATCAGGAGGAGATATTGATGTTGTTTTCACTCAATCGTCGCCAGCTCGGCATCGCGCTGCTGATGCTGGGGGCCATCGCTGTCGCGGGTAAATCGCAGGCGGGCACTCTGGAAGACGTGAAGAAGAAGGGCGTCATTGTCATCGGCATTCAGGGCGATAATCCTCCATGGGGCTATGTCGACAGCTCAGGAAAGCAGGATGGCATCGATGCCGATATGGGGCGCGCCTTCGCTGAATATCTTGGCGTGAAGGCCGAGTTTGTCCCGCTGGCGGTGGCCAATCGTATTCCGGCGCTGACCACAGGCCGCGTAGACATTCTGTTCGCAACCATGGCGATGCTGCCCGAGCGTGCAAAGGCGGTGCAGTATTCCAAACCGTATGTTGCCAATGAGATCACGCTTGTCGCTGCCCAGGCAACGCCGATCAGCAGCAATGCCGATATGGGCAAGTACGTTATAGGCGTTCCGAGGTCCTCCACGCAGGACACCCAGGTCACCAATAGTGCTCCAGCGGGCACTGAAATCCGCAGATTTGATGATGATGCGGCCACGATCCAGGCGCTGCTCTCGGGTCAGGTGCAGGCCGTCGGCGCAAACAGCTTCTACCCGCAGCGTCTGAACGCCGCAAAGCCGGAATTTGGGTTCGAGCCCAAGCTTCACTTCACCGCTCTGTACAACGGGGCCTGCACGCGCCTGGGAGAGAAGGAGTGGAACGAGACCGCCAACAAATTCATCGACCAGATCAAGTCTAACGGCAAGTTGGCCGGCTTCTACGCCAAGTGGATGAGGGCGCCCGTGCCGACCTTCCCGGACTCGGTCCCCGGCGTTCCGTTCACAGTCCAGTAAATACCGTTAAGCGGCCGACGCGCTGCGCGCGTTGGCCGCTGTCGATGTCGGAGGCCGAATTCATGCGGGATCAGATCCTGATCGAAATGCTGGGTGTGCAGAAGTGGTACGGCGGGTACCAAGCTCTCCGCAACGTTGATCTCACTGTGCGCAGGGGTGAAAAGATCGTGCTCTGCGGTCCGTCCGGCTCAGGCAAGTCGACACTGATCCGCTGTATCAACCGCCTCGAGGCGATCCAGCAGGGCAGTATCGTAGTAAACGGTCATCGGCTGGACGACAGCGTCAAGGCAATCGATGTCGTACGTCAGGACGTCGGCATGGTCTTTCAGAGCTTCAACCTTTTCCCGCATATGACGGTGTTGCAGAATTGCATGCTCGCCCCCATTCGCGCGCGCCGCATCAGCAAGACCGAGGCGGAGGCGACCGCGCGAAAATACCTCGAGCGCGTGCGCATCGGTGACCAGGCTGAGAAGTATCCGGCTCAGCTTTCGGGCGGTCAGCAACAGCGCGTCGCGATTGCGCGCGCGCTCTGCATGCAGCCCAAGGTGATGCTGTTTGACGAACCGACCTCGGCTCTCGATCCCGAAATGGTCAAGGAGGTGCTCGATACGATGATAGGCCTCGCCAACGACGGCATGACCATGATTTGCGTCACCCACGAGATGGGTTTTGCGCGCCAGGTTGCCGACCGGGTCATCTTCATGGCTGAAGGCCAGATCATCGAAGAAGGCGAGCCCGGCGCTTTCTTCCGCAATCCACAGCACGCCCGCACCAGGCAGTTCCTTGGTGAGATCCTCGCCCATCACTGAACGGAGTACTTCCATGAGTCGTCTTGTCTACGTCCTCAACGGGCCAAATCTCAATTTGCTCGGCAGGCGCCAGCCCCACATCTATGGCCACGAGACGCTTTCGGATGTGGAGCGGGATTGTCGAGCGCTAGCCAAGGAGCTTGGCCTGGAGATTCGCTTTCATCAATCCAACAGAGAATACGAGCTGATCGACTGGATCCACGAGGCGCGCGAGACGGCTGTCGGCATCGTGATGAATCCCGCGGCTTTCACCCATACGTCGGTCGCCATCCTGGATGCTCTAAACACGTTCGAGGGGACAGTGATCGAGGTGCACATTTCCAACGTGCACAAACGCGAGGAATTCCGCCACCACTCGTTTGTCTCCAAACGAGCTGATGGAGTCATCGCAGGCTTCGGGACCCAGGGTTATCTGCTCGGCTTGCGTCGTGTGGCCAAGCTGTTTGATGAGAAGAAGGGATAGCATCGTATGAGTCCGTCGTGATGCGCCAACGTGTCACGCCGATCGCTGCAGATGTTTGGTAGTCTGCGCCGGCGTCGGCGGAGGGCAATAGTGGTCGGAACCGCTCGCTTGATCTGGATCAAGTCTCCGGCCCCCGCGGTCTTCAAGCTGTAAGCTGTCTGGCCTCTGAGATCCGGCACAAAGCCTTGAAGACACTTCGCCAGCTTCTGTCCACCGACGATGTTGTCCAGCTTGTGATCCGGCTGGCGCTGCTCGGCCTGCTGATCCTATGGACATTTCTGATCATCCGACCGTTCGTGCCGATCCTGACTTGGAGCGCGGTGCTGGCGGTGGCGTTCTACCCGGTTTTCGCCTGGCTCGCCCAACGCCTCGGCGATCGTCCCCGGATCGCCTCAGCCGTTCTCACCCTCGTCACGCTAGGTATCGTCATCGGTCCCGCCGCCTGGCTGGGCCTGAGTGCGGTTGAAGGGCTCCGGGACCTTGCGGGCCAGATCGGCAGCGGGGATCTCGTGCTTCAGGCGGCGCCAGAGCAGATCAGGGATTGGCCCTTGATCGGTCCGCAGCTCTACGCGTTCTGGGATGAGGCCTACACGAATATCCGTGCTGCGTTGCGCGAGCTGGCGCCGTATTTGAAACCGCTCGCCGGGACGATGTTGTCGTTTGCGGGCGACACCGGCATCGGAATGCTCCAATTCCTGCTGTCGGTGGTCGTCGCCGGTTTCCTGCTTCCGTACGGGGCGCAGCTTGTTGCCGCGCTCCGGGGCTTCCTGTTGCGCATCGTGCCGGACCAGAGCGAGCACTTCCTGGAGCTCGCCGGGGCCACCATACGCGCGGTCTCACAGGGTGTCATCGGTGTCGCCATCGTGCAGGCCCTGCTGGCGGGCATCGGTTTCAAGCTCGCTGGCCTCCCAAGCGCAGGGCTGCTCGCAATCATCGTGCTCTTGCTATCGATCGTTCAGATCGGCGCGGCTATCGTGCTTCTTCCCGTGGTCGTTTGGATATGGATGGACAAGGACGTGACCGTAGCCCTGCTTTTGACGGTCTATCTCGTCGCCGTCGGTCTTCTTGATAACGTCCTGAAGCCGCTTCTCATGGGGCGAGGCCTGACGACGCCGACGCTCGTGATCCTGATCGGGGTCATCGGTGGTACGCTCGCGCATGGGATCATCGGCCTGTTCATCGGGCCGATCATCCTGTCGGTTGCTTGGGAGTTGGCGGCTGCATGGATCGGGATCGACCGGGCTACGCCGATTCAGGTGGACCAGGCTGCCGTTGCCGAAACGGAAACCGTCGACGCACCGTTGACCTAGATCAATCGTCCCCTTCGTCGATGGGCGCGAGCATGGTCGCCATAGATACGATTCTCGTCGTCGATCATAACGAATTGGGTCTGCCGAATTGAGGTCGGGTTCGACGCTATGATGCTACAATTCCTTGTCGGCATCCTGGTCAGTGTGATCAATATCGGGCTCCACGCGCTGGTGACGGTGGTCGCGGTCGCCATCGCCCGCAGTGCAGGCCTGCGTCATACCAGTCGGCCGAGGTTGCATCTCATGGGCGTCATGATCGCGGCCGCCGTCGTGTTGAAGATCGCCCACATGCTCGAAATCCTGATGTGGGCCGCGACCTACAATGTCGTCCAGGCCGCTGCCGCCGACACGGACTTGCTCTACTTTGCTTTCGTCAACTACACCACGCTGGGCTACGGCGACATCACGCCGGTGCGCGAATGGCGGCTGATCGGCCCGTTGACCGCCATGAATGGTGTTCTGCTGTTCGGCTGGTCCGCCGCCATTCTGTTCGAAGTCTTGCGCAAGACACTCGAACATCTCGGGCTGACGGAAGCGCCCGGCACAAGTTTACCACGGACCCAACGCAGTCGCGTGGATCCATCTTGATGGCCGTGGATTGTGGACCAGCACTCCGCCGGTTCAGGGCTGCAGATCGAGACTGGCGAGCTGGTGCCGGTCGAGCAGCACGATCTGACGCTGAGTGTTGCCGACGAAGCCGAGAACGCCAAGCTCATGGAGTCGCGACAGAGCGCGCGAGACAGTCTCCAGCGTCAGGCCGAGATAGTCGGCGATATCGCGCCGCGACATCGGAAGTGCCATGACGCCGGCGGCCGTCAGGCGCTTGTCCATTTCAAGCAGGAACGCCGCGACGCGCTCCAGGGAGGTCTTGCGGCCGAGAAGCAGCATGTGGTCTTCCGCATGCTGCAGGTTGTCTGTCGTCATGCTGAGCAGGTTTCTGGTTACCATGACATCGCTCTCGGCCACGGTTTCGAGACTTTGCCGTCTGATCAGGCGAACCGTGGTGTCGACGATGGCTTCCGTCGTGAACCGGTGCTCGCTGCCGTTCTCGAGCCCGAAGATGTCGCCAATGAGGTGAAATGCGCCGATCTGCCTGCGGCCATCCGACAGCAGCTTGTAACTTCGTACCGCTCCCGACTTGACCTGGTAAACATACTCGGCCGGCTCTTTCTCGCCGTAGATCTCGGATCCTTTTCGGTAGGAGAATTCGCTTAAATTGACCAGCGCATTTGAATGATTTGTCATGCCGAGGTCGCGGAGGGTATTGGGACGCAGGGTGGAACCCGTTGTGATGCGAACGAACATGGGCCAACTCCTCAGCTTGTCGCCGAATTGGTCGGTCGGATGAAATATTTTCAGCTGGAAATGCGCCGCGCTATCCCACTCCCGCCGCAGTTGATTTTCGACCAAGGTGGTAGTTCAATCCATTGTCCCAAGGTTCATTGTACCAAAGGACAGCACTGGCGATTGCTGCGCAGGATGAGAAGCTTCCTGCGGTGGAGATGCGACATATTGCGAAGCAGATATTCGGACTTCCAGACGTGAAGATGTGACTTTGAAGAATAAGAGGGACGTCGAGCCGTCCTCATTAAATTGGTCGAGAGGTAAAAGGTGCCAGGCCTCGTTCACGTTGTTGACGACGACGAGTCCTTTCGGACCGCGATCGAGCGCCGGCTGAAGCTCGCGGGATATGAGGTCGCGACCTATGCCTCAGCACTGGAGCTGCTGGATTCGGCGCCGGATGACGAGCAAGTGGGGTGTATCCTGCTTGACGTACGGATCCCGGGACTGAGCGGTCCAGATCTGCAGGCCCGGTTGATCGCGTCCGGTTCCGTGCTGCCCATTATCTTCCTGACCGGTCATGCCGACACGCCAACCACCGTGCGCGCGATCAAGGCTGGTGCGGAAGACTTCCTGACCAAACCTATATCCTCCGAGCAGTTGCTCGACGCGATCGAGCGCGCGTTGGCCAGTCAGCAAACGGCGCGCACCCAGCGCAGCAGGCTTGATGCTTTTCGTGGTCATCTGGCCACGCTGACGCAGCGCGAGCGACAGGTGTTTGATCACATCGTGCGCGGCCGGATCAACAAGCAGATCGCGCATGAGCTCGGAACCACCGAACGCACAGTGAAGGCGCACCGCCATCAAGTGATGGAGAAGATGCAGGTTCATTCGCTGGCGGAACTCGTTTCGATCGCAGAGCGGCTCGGAATACTCGATTCGAACGAGCATTAGCCGCATCGTCACAGCGGTACGGTTCTCCCCGCTGTGACTGCCCCAAAGGACAATGCTGAGGCGTGTTGACAGTGCACGGCGAGCCGTATGCAATAGTGCATGTCCGCTCGTAAACGCGGCGCAATCGTATCCAGTATCCCACCATCGTAGCAGTTCGTCATCTCCCGGAAAGGCAGATCGCCTTGCCCCTACGCGAGTCCGTCTTTGTCGTCGACGACGATGCGTCCATGCGTGCCAGCATGGACAGACTGCTGCGCCGACACGGGTTCGACACTACGCTGTTCGACACCGCGGGTGCCTTGCTCGATCATGGCAAGTTCTACACCGCGATTTGCATCATCCTCGACATCAATCTTGGCGCAAAGTCCGGCATCGACGTGCGGCGAAGGCTGGCTGAGAACGGCGTCATGGCGCCGGTGATCTATGTAACCGGTAATGATTGCCCCGCGAACCGTACCGCGGCGATCGCGTCGGGCTGCATCGCTTATCTGACAAAGCCATTTTCCGCAGAATCGCTGATCGAATCGGTGACGCGCGCCACTGTCGCATAGGCCGCGAGCGCTCACTCCTCGACATACTGCTCCAGCGTCTTCGCGGGCGCACCGTTGCGCACGGACGCGAACTGAGCCAGCGGAACCGAGGTCGTGAGGGCCAGGAGATTCGAATCGACGAGCTCGAGCGTCAGCGCCTTGCCTGATGCCATCTCCTTGAGGGTCTTTGGCAATGCCACGTCGGCTGCGATGCAGAGGTTGGTGACACACCAGGTATAGGGGACGCGGAAGGGAGTGCCGTGGTCGACCGTCAATTTGGGGGCTTGTTGCAGGTACATGCCGACGGGCACGAACAACTGCAGCCGGGCTGTGGAAGCGTCCTCGCGCTCGATCAGGTCGATGCGCACGGCCGTCTGACCGGTCGGGAATTTGCCTGTTATCGAAGTCCGGCACAGCATCGGCGCACCGCCGGCCTTGAAGCAGAGTTTCTGCCAGGCTCCATAGCTGATGTCCTTTGCTTCGCGCTGGCCGCGCGTTGCGACCTCGGCGGGCTTGTCGGCTTTCGTGGCCTCCGGCGCGGCGATGGTTGCGCTTGTGGCGGTCCCGAGGACTGCAACCATCAAGAGACCGGAGAGACAATCAAGAGGGCGGGGCATCGTCGCGTCTCCGAGATATGAGCTCATTTCTGCGCATCCAAGAACTTCGTCACCAGCGGCGACCAGAGCGGGATCGCGTCCGGCGAGCCGATGAAGAAATGGCCTTCATTGCCGAACGGCGGTATCAGATGATATTCGGCGCGGCCGCCGGCGGCGGTGAAGGCGGCATGCATGCGCTTGGACAGATCGGGTCCGAAGAACGTGTCGTTCTCGATGTAGATCCACAGCATCGGCACGCGCGAGGTGCGGCCGAAATCCGCGGTGGCCGCGACCAGCTTGTCGGGCGCGCAATTGTTGTTGGGCTTGCCGCCGACCCGGCCGCCGCGGCCGGCGGCGAAGGTGATGATCGCCTTCACCTGCGGCGGGTTCACGCTCGACAAGGCGATCGAAGCCCAGCCGCCGGCGGACTGCCCGACCACGATCACGTCCTTCGGGATGATCCGCTTCTCGGTGGCGAGGTAGTCGATGATCCAGAGATCGACCTGGGCGACAGCAAGGCCCGCATCATGAAAGTTGGGATTGGTGCACCTGCCGACCTTGGAGAAGAACGGGCCAAACAGTGCGCGCTCGGGAATGTCGATCGCCTGTGCGCCATAACCGCTGCCGACCGGCGCCACCACGAGATAGCCGCGCTTTGCAAACCATTTGGCGGCATCACGGAATTCCACCAATGGAAAGAAGCTGCGATCAGTCGGGTTGAGCGAGACGCCATGGTTCATGATCACCAGCGGGAAGGGGCGGTCGCCGACCGGACGCACCAGATAGGCGAACATCGGCAGCGGCAGCGGGAGTGCCCAGACTTCTTCCTGGATGCGGACCTCGTCCTCGGCGCGCACGGGCGATGCGACGACGAGAAGGACGAGGAGGGTAATCGCAAGAGCCTGGAGCAATGCAGGCATGCGATGCATCGCGACCTCCGTCATCCCGAAAACGTTGCGGCCACCACGATCGGACCGAGCACCGTCAGCACGACGTTGCCGACCGCGTAGGGCACGGCGACGCCGAGCACCGGCGTCTGACTCTCGGCGACGTCGCAGGCGCCGGTGACGGCGGCATCGACAGTCATGGCGCCCGCGAGCGCTCCGCAGGTCACGACCGGTAGCCGATCGTGAAGACGAAGAGGCTGAACAGGATCGCCCGCAGGACCGGCGGGAAGGTGAAAGCTGCCGAGTTGTCCGATCAAGACGGCGACGATCAGGATGCAGGCGGTGGTGCCGATCGAGAAACCGCGGGCCCTGATGCAGCCGAGGATGGTGCCGATCGCAATCGCCAGCAGCAGGAAGATTTCCGGTGCGGCGGTGATGATCCACCTGACGGTTTCCATGGTCGCGTTCCCCCGGCGCGTTGGTGCGATTTGATTGGCGGTGCGGGGACATTGCTTGATCCAGATCAAGGCTCGGCAGAGACGAGGCGATGCCCTATGACCTCATGAAATGTTTGCGACAGCCGCGATGTTCGTCAAGGTCGAGGGCGAGAACATCTTCGCGGTCGCATCCGGGGGCGCGCCGCTGGGGACGTTGCGCCGCTCGCGCTGGGGCCTGCCGGTGGTCGCGCTGTTGATTGTGCTGTCGCGCTGCGAAGCGTCTCGTTCGGAGGAGGGTCGATGAACACACCGTCCGATCCGACGTGGATGCGGTTCTTTCCGCCGGCCGGCTGGCTTGGCGCTTACAAGCGCGAATGGCTGCCATCCGACGCGATCGCCGGCATCACGCTCGCCGCTTACGCCATCCCGGTCTCGCTCGCCTATGCCGCGCTCGCCGGCTTGCCGCCGCAGGTCGGCGTCTATGGCTACATGCTCGGCGGCATCGGCTACGCGTTGCTGGGGTCATCGCGGCAGCTCGCGATCGGCCCGACCTCGGCGATCTCCCTGATGATCGCCGGCACCGTCGGCGCGCTGGCCGGCGGCGATGCACTGCGTTATGCCCAGATCGCGAGCCTTGCAGCCTTTGCGGTGGCCGTGTTGTGCTTCATCGCCTGGCTGTTCAAGCTCAGTGTGCTGGTCCGCCTCGTCAGCGACAGCATTCTGGTCGGCTTCAAGGCCGGTGCCGGGCTCACCATCATCATGAGCCAGCTGCCGAGCCTGCTCGGTGTTGCCGGTGGCGGCCACAATTTCTTCGATCGCGCCATCAAACTGGGCGGTCAACTCGGCGGCATCGATCCGCTTGTGCTCGCCATCGGCGCCGTCGCGCTCCTGTTGCTCCTGCTTGGCGAGCGGCTTCTGCCGGGCAAGCCCGTCGGCATCACCATCGTTGCGCTCGCGATCATTCTGGCAACACTTCTGGGCCTCCCGGCCCTCGGTGTGCCCGTCACCGGGAAGATACCGGAAGGGCTGCCGGCGCTGGGGATCCCGACATTCGGCCTGCTGGAGTTCGACGATCTGTTTCCGCTGGCGGCAGGTTGCGTGCTGCTGGCCTATATCGAAGGCGTATCGGCAGCCCGCAGCTTTGCTGCCAAGCACGGCTATCCGCTCGATGTCCGTCAGGAGTTCCTGGGACTTGGCGCGGCGAACCTCGCCGCTGCCTTAGGCCATGGCTATCCCGTCGCCGGCGGCCTGTCGCAATCGGCCGTCAACGACAGTGCCGGCGCGCGGACACCGTTGGCGCTGGTGATCTGCTCGGTGGCGCTCGGGCTGTGCCTGCTGTTCTTCACGGGGCTGCTGACCAATCTCCCCAAGGCGGTGCTCGGGGCGATCGTCTTCGCCGCCGTCTACAGGCTGGTCGACGTTCGTGCACTGCTACGAATGTGGCAGGTCAGTCGGATCGATTTCTACGCCGCGGCGATTGCCCTGATCTCCGTGCTGCTGCTCGGCATCCTCCAGGGCATTCTGCTGGCATCGATCGCGTCGATCTTCCTGCTGCTGGCGCGGGCCTCGCGGCCAAACGTCGCATTCCTCGGACGCTTGCCCGGCAGCGGCCGGTATTCGGACAGTGCGAGGCATGAGGGCGTCGAGCCGCTGGTTGGAATCATCGCCTTCCGGCCCGAAGCGTCGCTGCTCTACATCAATGCCGAGACGATCCTGGAAACCGTCCTGATCGCCCTCCGGGAGGCGCCGGCCGTCCGGCTGGTGGCCTGCGACTTGTCGGCGTCGCCCTATATCGATCTGGCAGGCGCGCGCATGCTGCACGATCTCCATGACGAACTTGCGTCACGCAGGGTGACCTTCTGCATCGTCGGCGCTCATGCGCAGCTCCGCGACCTCCTGCGCGCCGAAGGACTCGCGGCCAAGACCGACAGCGGTCAGTGGCTGCGGTCGCTCGATAGCCTGCTGAGCGATGATCAGGCGAGCACCGCGCCGCGAACGGTCTGACGCCTTCCTATTGCGTTGCGAACTGCATGGCATTGCCGATCAGAATGGACACGACCGTTGACTTGGATCAATGGAGCGACCGGCGGCGCACTCACGATCCCGCATCACCTTCGCCCCAAAGGATCGGGAGAGACAGATGTCCAAAGAGACCAAGGCCGCGCACTGCTCTTGGCGCAGCTCACCGGTCCGCTCGCCCTGAAGATCCTTATCGTTGGTTTCATTGCCTGCACCATCAAGTCGTTCATCGTCTGGGCGATCGGATTCCACGTCTTCAAGATCAATGAAGGAAACATCATGAGGAAAGTTACCATCGGCGCCGTCCTGATTGCATCGATCGCAGCCGCTACCGGTGTCAGCACGCAGTCGCGTGCTGACACCGGCCAGGTTGCCGTCGTGTTCACCAAGGGTGGATTTATCGTCGGTGTCGGGGGCGGCGAAGGCGTCCTGCTATACCGGGGCAAGAAATATCCCTTCACGGTGTCCGGCATGAGCGTCGGCTTGACGGTCGGAGCGTCGACCACGAAGTTCGTCGGCCGCGCCCTCAATCTGAAGGGGCCGGCGTCCATCGAAGGCTCTTATGCCGTGGGTGGAGCGGGTGGGGCAGTCGCCGCAGGCGCTGGTGCCGTTCAGTTGCAGAACAGCAATGGCGTGATCCTCCAGCTCAGCGGCCCGCGAGTCGGCGCGGAAGTATCGGCTGCCGTCGGCGGCGTCACAATCCGCTTGAAGTGATCCGAACATGCAACGGGCTGCGCCACCGCAGCCCGTTCGCGTTTCAATATCGCTCGGCGACGAAATTCATTCCCTTTAGGCTGGCTTGGTCGTTGTAGCGTCCCTTCTCGGAGCGCTTCGGCAGCTTGATCGTGTCCTTCTTGATGCGCTTGTAGGGGATCGCGCCGAGGAGATGCGCGATGCAGTTCAGCCGTGCCTTTCGCTTGTCATCGGAGCGGATGATGTACCACGGCGCTTCCTTCGTGCTGGTCTGCTTGAGCATCAGATCGCGAGCTCGCGAATAGTCGTACCAGCGCCGGTAGGACTCTAGATCCATCGGGCTCAGCTTCCATTGCCGGACAGGGTCGTCGATGCGCGCGTGGAAGCGGCGTTCCTGCTCGTCCATGCCCACTTCGAGCCAGATCTTGATCAGGATGATGCCGCCATCGATGACGTATCTCTCCATCTGCGGGCAGAGCGTGAGGAAGCGCTCGTGCTCGGCGGGGGTGCAGAAGCCCATGACGTATTCCACGCCGGCGCGATTGTACCAGCTTCGGTCGAAGATCACGATCTCGCCGCCGGCCGGAAATCTCTCCATGTAGCGCTGGAAGAAGAGCTGCGTCTTCTCGCGGTCGGACGGCGCGGGCAGGGCAACGACGCGGAACACGCGCGGGCTGACCTTCTCGGTGATGGCCTTGATCGTCCCGCCCTTGCCGGCGGCGTCCCGGCCTTCGAACAAGACGATGACCCGCAGCTTGTTCTCCCGCACATAATCCTGGAGGTGGCACAGCTCGACCTGGAGCTTTTCAAGCTCCTTCTCGTAGTCCTTACGCTTCATCCGCTCCGCAGATACGTCCTTGGCCATGCCGATCCTTCCTGTTGCTCGTCAATCGTCCCAGGAAATGGTCACGCCGATGTCGCCGGGCACACCGCCAGGGAACTCGATGATCTGATAGGAGATGCGATAGCCGCGCGGTTTCAGATAATCGGTCCAGAGCTGGAAGATCTCTTTGGGGATGCCGGTCAGGGTGTTCTCCCAACCTTTTTCCATCTGATTGATAGCGCGTCCCTTGTCGGTGCAGAGGGAGTTGGGGAAACGATAGACCAGCACCTCCGTCAGGCCATTTCGCACCGCACGCTGGATGATGGTCGAGGCGAGCTTGATCTTCTCCTCTTCGGTCTTGCCGGAGGGCTTGCGCAAGCGCTCGATCAGCGCGCGCTTCTCGGCCTCGGCAGCGGTTGCGAGGCGGACATATTCCTCCGCCTTTTCGGCCTCCTTGAGGGCGGCTTCCTTTCGAATCTGGGCGGCGTTGGGGATGAGATCGTCGAGGCCGGGCATGGCTGCGGCTCCTGATGGTTATCCAATCAGCATCCGGGGAACGCTAAGTCCGGCGGAGGGCGTTCCCTTGATTCAAATCAAGCAAACCGGAAGCCTATCCGAACACAGTGGCACAAATGCGCATTTGACCGGGAGAGACGTTTGAGCGACCAGCTTCATCCGATGGCCCCGCACCATCTGCCATTCTATCTCGCGCCGGGCAGCGGGACCGATACGCTGATGGTGGTGATGGGCATATTTCTGATCGGGACTGTGCTCTGGATCGGCACGCTCTATTGGAAGCTGCACAGCCTGCCGGAGCGGATGGCGCACAAATCGCAAAAATTGCAGTTCGAGTTCGTTGCGGTGCTCGGCCTGATCTCGCTGTTTACGCACATGCACATCTTCTGGATTGCGGGGCTCCTGCTGGCGTTGATCGATCTCCCCGATTTCGGCACTCCGCTGCGCAGCATTGCCGGGTCGGTCGAGAAGATTGCAGAGGCAACGCCGGCCGGCAATGGCGAGGAAATCCCGACAGACGCTGCGGCTGCGCCGCCTCCAGCGGAAAAGCCCGGGTCTGCCAAGGAGAAGGAGCCCAGCCATGCTTGAGCTGCTGATCTGCTCCCTTGTCACGATCCTGCCGGACTACCTCTACCGTCGCTACGCCCAGGGCAAGCGCTTCGGCAAGGAGATCACCTTCTTCTCGATCTGGTACGAGCTGCGCTGGGGCATCACCGCCTGCCTGATGCTGACGGTGTCGCTGATCACGATGATCTTCTATTTCCATCCGTCCACGTCGTCGGCGACGCTCTACTTCCGTACCGTGCCGATCCTGCCCGAGGGCTCAGGCCGTGTGGCTGAGGTCAAGGTCGGCTTCACTGCGCCGGTGAAGAAGGGCGATGTGCTGTTCACGCTGGACGCCTCGAAGCAGCGGGCCGCCTACGAGACGGCGAAGCGAAAGGTCGCGGAGGTCGACGCCGCCATGCAGACGGCGCAGGCCGACGTGGTCAAGGCCGAGGCGCAGATCGGGGAAGCGAAAGCCAACTACCAGCAGGCCAAGGACGAGCTCGAGGTCAAGAGCGAACTCCAGCGTCGCAATCCAGGCATCGTCCCGCAACGTGATATCGACAAGCTCCAGGTCCTGGTTGACCAGCGCCAGTCCGGCATCGATGCGGCGACGGCCGCGAAGCAATCGGCATCCTTGCAGGTCTCCATCCTGCTGCCGGCACAGAAGGCCAGTGCGGAGGCCGCGCTCGACCAGGCCCAGGTCGATCTCGACAAGACCCTCGTGCGCGCCGGCGTCGACGGGCGCGTCGAGCAGTTCCTGGTTCGCCCCGGCGACGTTGTCAATCAGCTGATGCGCCCCGCAGGCGTTCTCGTTCCCGAAGGTGCTGGCCGCAAGGCGCTTCAGGCCGGTTTCGGCCAGATCGAGGCGCAGGTGATGAAGGAAGGCATGGTGGCGGAAGCGACCTGCATCTCGAAGCCATGGGTGATCATCCCGATGGTGATCACCACGGTGCAGGACTACATCGCTGCCGGACAGTTCCGATCCGGCGAGCAGCTGATCGATCCACAGAACGCCGTCCGTCCCGGCACCATCCTGGTATTTCTGGAGCCGCTTTACAAAGGCGGCCTGGATGGGGTCACACCCGGCAGCAGCTGCATCGTCAATGCCTACACCAGCAATCACGAGGAAATCTCGGCCAAGGACACTCCGACCAGCCGGAAGATCGCGCTGCACGTCGTGGACGGCGTCGGCCTCGTACACGCGCTGCTGCTGCGTATCCAGGCGCTGTTGCTGCCGATCCAGACACTTGTGCTGAGCGGTCATTGAACGGCCCAGGAAGGAAAGACGATATGTGTTCACGGAAGGTGGTCGCGCTCGGCACGGCGTTGCTGGTCCCGCTGCTTGTCATGGGTGGCCGTGCCGTTGCTCTCGACCTCAACGGTGCATGGGTGACCGATTCCAGCAATTGCCCCAAGGTGTTCGCGCGCAAGGGGATGCAGCTCGGCTTCACCGACATGTCCGATGTTTATGGCGGCGGCTTCATTGTCGATGGCGAACAGATCATCGGCAAGTTCGCCCGCTGCCGGATCAAGGCGCGGAAGGACGACGGTCCGACCGTCAATCTGGTTGCGGCCTGCGCGACCGACATGATGCTCTCCAGCGTTCAATTCAGCCTGAAAGAGCTGGATGCAAACAGCCTCATCCGGCTGTTCCCGGGCATGGAGGATATGGAGATTCGCTATCACCGTTGCCCGGCGCCCTAGCGACAAGTTGTGCCAGCTTTGACTCAAGTCAAACAAGCGGACCGCCAGCGCATTTCAATGTCCTTCATTCTAGGAGGACTCGCAATGAAACCAATAACAGGCTTTGGAAGGACATTGTTCGCTACCGGCGCAGCGTTGCTGCTTGCTGCGACCTCGCCGGCACGTGCGGATGACCCGGCCAAGATCCTCAAGTCGATGACGGACTATCTCGGCAGCCAGAAGACACTGTCCGCGTCATTCGACAGCGACATCGAGATCATCACCCCCGAGCTCCAGAAGATCCAGTTCGCAAGCTCCGGCCAGTTCAAGCTGGGGCGGCCCGACAAGCTGCGCGTCAGGCGCACCGGCGGCTATGCCGATGTCGAGCTGGTCTATGACGGAAAGACCGTCTCGCTCTACGGCAACGACGCCAAATCCTACATGCAGGCCGAGATGGCAGGCACGGTGGATCAGATGATCACCGAGATGCAGACCCATTCCGGACTCGGCATGCCCGGTACCGATTTGCTGCTCACCAACGCATTCGAGGAGCTGATGGCCACGGCCGCCGACGGCAAGCATGTCGGGCAGGGCGTGATCGACGGCGTCGAATGCGAGCATCTCGCATTTCGCACGGCCGACACGGACTGGCAGATCTGGATCGAAACGGGTGCAAAGCCGGTGCCGCGCAAATACGTGATCACCAGCAAAACGGTCACGGGCGCACCGCAATACACGTTGCGGACCAGAGACTGGAAGACCGACGCCTTTGCCGAGGATACGTTTGTATTCAAGGCGCCAGCCGGCGCCACCAAGGTCGACATCAACTCGGTCGCGATGGCGGATTTCGACGAACTTCCTCCGGGCACACCGACAGGAGCCAAGAAATGATCATGCTGCGGAAAACCTTGATCGGCGCGGCTGCAATGGTCGCTTTTGCCGCCGGACTGTCCTGGAACGGTGCGCCGCGTATCGACGAGAGCGGCTTCCTTTCGGAGGCGCAGGCGAGGGTGGGACGCCCCCTCACGCCCATGAGCTATGCCGGCGTCGCGCGTCGAACGACGCGCCGGGCGGTTGCGGTTGGCGCCGCGGCGGGAGCCGCCGGGGCCTATTATGCGCCCTCCTGCGCGCAGGTCGTGGACGCTTATGGGCGGGTCGTCACGCGGTGCTGAGGCCCGCCTCGGGGCTGTCCGTGCGGTGCAATCCCCGCTAAAATTGCCTGGAAAGCAGCTGCCGGAAGCTGCGAGGGTGTAGCATGAGCGGGGGCGCGTCCATTAACGGGGTGAGGCCGCGGCTCGTGGCCGCGTTACTTTGTCTCGGCCTGTTCGTCGCCCTGTGCCTGCCGCCCGAGCGCGCCGGGGCCGTCGAGCGAAGTCTGCGCGGCGAGCTCAAGCGCGTGCTGGTGTTGCATTCCTTCGGTCGCGAGTTTCGGCCGTGGAGTGAGTATGCGCGTGACATCAAGGCCGAACTGGAGCGGCAATCGCCCTGGCCGCTCGATATCCAGGAGCACGCGCTGCTCACCGCGCGCTTCAACAATCCTGGTCCCGAGGCGCCTTTCGTCGAGTATCTGCACTCGCTGTACCAGGGCGCGATGCCCGACATCGTGTTGAGCATCGGCGCGCCTGCCGCCCGGTTTGCGCAGAAATACCGCGCCAGACTGTTCCCCCACACGCCTTTGATTCTCTCTGCAGTCGAGCATCGACTGATCAATCGCGCCGATCTCGGCGACAACGATGTCGTCGTGGCGATCCGGAACGATTTCGTGGCGGCATTCGACAACATCCTTCGGGTTCTGCCCGACACCAGGTCGGTTGCGGTCGTCATCGGTGCCTCGCCGCTCGAGAAGTTTTGGGTAGAGGAGGTGAAGCGGGAGCTGAAATCTTTCGGCGAGCGGGTAGAGCTCGTCTGGTATTCGGATTTGTCGTTCGAGGAAATACTGAAACGCGCATCAAAACTCCCGCCGCACACTGTGCTGTTTTGGGGCCTGATGTCGGTCGATGCGGCTGGGGTCGTCCACGAGAGCGACATCGCCTTGCGCAGCCTGCACGCAGTCGCGAATGCTCCGATCTTCTCCTACCAGGAGCCGTTCTTCGGTAACAGCACGGTCGGTGGGCCGATGCATTTGATTGCGGACACGAGTTCGAGGACCGTCACCGCCGCGCTCGGCGTTCTCGGCGGTGCGAAACCGGCGAGCATCCATTATGAGCCGATCGGCTTCGCTGCGCCGAGATATGATTGGCGGGAATTGCAGCGCTGGGGCATCAGCGAGAGTCGTTTGCCTCCCGGCAGCGAGATCCTGTTTCGCGAGCCGAACATCTGGGTGCGCTATCGTTGGCAGATGTTGATGATCGCGGCGGTATTCCTGGTGCAGGCAGGTCTTATCAGCGGGTTGCTGCACGAGCGTCGCCGCCGCCGCGTCGCCGAAGTGGAATCGCGCCAGCGGCTCACAGAGCTGGCCCACGTCAATCGCTATTCGACTGTCGGCGAGCTCACGACCTCGATCGCGCACGAATTAAACCAGCCGCTCGGCTCTATCCTGACTAATGCGGAGACGGCGGAGCTCATGCTCAAGGCCAGTTCGCCGGACATTAACGAAATTCGTCAGATTCTTGCCGACATCAGGCGTGACGATCAACGCGCAAGCGAGGTGATCCGCAGGCTGCGCAGCGTTCTGAGAAAGACGCCGTTTGAGGTCAAGGACATCGAGCTCAACGATACGGTCCGCGAAGCGATCGGCCTTGTGAAGGCCGTCGCCGACGGACGCCGGATCACGCTGATCTACATGCCTGTGCTTGTCGATCTGCACGTCAAGGGAGATCCGGTCCAGCTTCAGCAGGTCATCCTCAACCTGATCATCAACGCGATGGATGCGATCTCCGATGCGGACACCGGAAAGCGCGAGGTCAGCGTTTCAACCCTCCGTGCCGGCAACCAGGCCGAGATCAGGATCACCGATACGGGACCCGGAATAGCCGCCTCCGATCTCGCAAACGTCTTCGATCCATTCTTCACGACCAAGCCGCAAGGCATGGGCATGGGACTCGCGATCGCCCGAACCATCATCGAGGCGCACCACGGCGCAATTGTCGCGGCGAACCAGCTCTCCGGAGGAGCCCTGTTCACGATCCGGCTTCCGATCACCCGCTGACAAGCGGTATTTTGATGATCATGCCTCTGGATCGGTGGGGGAAAGTCGTCTTGGCCTAAAATCTGGGGTGCATGATCGTGCGTCCTCTCGCTGCAGCAGCCGCGACGAACTCGTTTCGTTGATCTCGATCAACAAACGCCTGCGCTCCGGCTTGATCTTCCCACGTTGGAAGTCTGAGGGAGGATGTGATGTTTCGCTGCGGCAAGACCCTGATGGCGCTTGCGCTCCTAATGGCGACTTCGGTCGCTGCAACGGCGCAGACCACAACGACACCTGCAGCCCCAAATCCGCAGGCGCAGCCGGCGAGCCAGCCCGCGCCGTCGGCCGAGCTCCTTAGGCCTGAGCAGCTTGAAGCCTTGGTTGCGCCGATCGCGCTCTATCCCGACGAGCTGCTGGCCAATGTGCTGGCGGCCTCAACTTATCCGCTGGAGGTGGTGCAAGCCGACCGCTGGCTGAAGCAGCGCAAGCAGCTCAAGGGTGATGCGCTCAAGACGGAGGTGGACAAGCAGGGCTGGGACGACAGCGTCAAGGCGCTGGCCAGTACCGCCGATGTGTTGACCATGATGAGCGACCAGCTCGACTGGACCAAGAAGCTCGGCGACGCCTTTCTCGCCCAGCAACCCGATGTGATGGATGCGATCCAGCGCCTGCGCACCAAGGCCTATGACAACAAGAAGCTGGTCACGACCAAGCAGCAGAAGGTCAGTGTCCAGTCCCAGGAAGGCAAGCAGGTCGTCGTGATCCAGCAGGCCGATCCTTCAGCGATGTACGTGCCGTATTACGATCCGGCGACGGTCTACGGCAGCTGGCCCTATGCGGAGTATCCGCCGTACTATTGGGGCTATCCGTCCTATATCGGCGCCGGCATGGTTGCGGCGGGAATCGCCTTCGGCACCGCTTGGGCGATCGGACGCTGGGGCAATTACTGGGGCGGCGGCTGCAACTGGGGCAATCGCAACGTCTACGTCAACCATCGCACCACCAACATTGGCAATGGCTGGCAGCACAATCCGGCGCATCGCCAGGGCGTTCGCTACAATAACACCAATGTTCAGCAGCGCTTCGGCAACAACAATCTGAAGGCCGGCGTGTCGGACCGGATGGATTTCCGCGGTCGTGACGGCAATCAGGTCCTGCGACCCAATCAAGGTGCGGGAGATCGGGCGGGCGACCGTGCCGGTGATCGTGGCGGTCCGGGTGATCGCGCAGGTGACCGTGCGGGCAACCGCGGCGATCGGCCCGGCGGTGGCGATCGCGCTGGGGCCGCGGATCGTGCCAAGGGCGGTGGCGACCGGGCCAAGGGCGCAAGCAAAGGCGGCGGCGATCGCGCCAAGGCTGCCAATCGAGCCGGCGGCGGTGCTGCCGCCAATCGTGGTGGCGGCAATCGTAGCGGCAACCGCGGCGGCGCGATGAACGTCTCGTCGGGCCGATCGGCGGCCGCGGCATCGGCGCGCGGGCGTTCGAGCATGGCAAGCATGCCGCGCGGTGGCGGCGGCTTTGCCGGGCGGGGCGGTGGTGGCGGAATGGCCATGCATGGTGGCGGCGGTTTCCGTGGTGGCGGCGGAGGGGGCGGCTTCCGCGGCGGTGGCGGCGGCCGGCGCTCCGATATCGCGCTGAAACACGACGTTGTCCTACTCGGCCATCTTCCCAACGGCCTCGGCTACTATCGCTTCAGCTACATCGGCAGCAATAAGGCCTATGTCGGCGTGATGGCGCAGGAGGTCGAGCAGGTGATGCCTGCCGCCGTGACCCGTGGCAGCGATGGATATCTGCGTGTCCATTACGAAAAACTCGGGCTGACATTCCGCAGCTATGGTGAATGGCTCGCCGGCGGCGCGAAGATTCCTGCGGAGGTGACGCCATGACGGGCCTGAAATCGTTCCGCCGCGCGGTGTTGCCGGGCATCATGGCGCTGGCGCTTCTTGGCTCTGCGTCACAGGCACAGCAATCCTACAAGACGCCGGAGGACGCGGCGGCTACGCTTGCGGCCGCGGTCAAGAGCGGACCAAGCGACATTCTGAAGGTGCTTGGGCGCGCTGCTGAAGACATCGTCTCCTCCGGCGACGAGATCGCCGACAACGACATCCGCCAGCGCTTCTCGTCGATGTATGAAGCCAAGCACGGCATCAAGGCCGAGGGCAACAAGACTGCGACCCTGATGCTGGGGCCGGACAATTTCCCGTTCCCGATTCCGCTGGTCAACACGAGGAGCGGTTGGGAGTTCGACACCGACGAGGGACGGATCGAGGTGCTGCGGCGTCGCATCGGCCGCAACGAGCTCGACGCAATCCAGACCGCGCTCGCCTTTGTCGACGCGCAGAACGAATATGCCGACAAGGACCGCGGCGAAGGCGCCGGCGTCTATGCGCAGCGCATCGTTTCCTCGCCCGGCAAGAAGGACGGCCTGTTCTGGCGCGACGACAGCGACCCGAGCCCGCTTGGCGCGCTGGCAGCCGAAGCCTCGAAGGAGGGCTATCGCGCGGGCGATGTCGGACCTGAGCCCTATCACGGCTACTACTTCCGCATCCTCAAAGGACAGGGGCGGGATGCACCCGGCGGCGCGCTCAACTACGTCGTCAAGGGCAAGATGATCGGCGGCTTCGCCTTGATCGCCTGGCCAGCGGAGTACGGCAATTCGGGCGTGATGACGTTTCTGGTCAACCATGCCGGCATCGTTTACCAGAAGGATCTCGGCAAGCGCACGGCCTTCATCGCCGAGCGGACCACGCTGTTCGATCCCGACGAGACTTGGAAGAAGGTCGATGCCGAAAAACCGTGAACGGCGCGCGCGGCGGCGTGCATTTCGCCTGATCGCGCTCCTGCTGCTGGCACTCGGGCTAACCATGCCGGCGACGCCGTCCTTCGCGCAAGCGGCCGGTCATGTCAGAGTCAAGATCGTCAAGGCCGGCCTCTTGGTCGGCGGTGGCGCCGGCAACGGCGTGCTGACGTACCGCGGTAAGACCTATCCGTTCAAGATCAGCGGCCTGAGTTTCGGCATCACGGTCGGCGCCACGGTCGGCCGTCTCGACGGCTGGGCCTCGGGCATCCGCGAGATCAGTGACTTCGCCGGCACCTACAGCTCCGTCGGCGGCGGTTTTGCGCTGGTCGGCGGCGTCAGCGGCGTTCACCTTCGCAACGAAAAGGGCGTGACGATGGTGCTGCAGGGCCCGAAAGCGGGACTCGAGCTGGCGGCCAATATCAGTCAGATCACGATCGCCTTGAGATGAGGCTCAAGCGGGGCGCGCGGACCCAAGAGTGAGAGTCAGGCGTACTGTCCTCGGATCATCGCTTCTCGCAGGCTTGAAACCTGACTTCGCGAACACGCTGCGCATGGGCGCGTTGTCGGACAGAACCTCGGCCGTGAGCTCCTGCATCCCATGCGCCCGCGCGATGTCGATGAGGTGCCGTAGCAGCAGGGAGCCGATCCCGCGGCTTTGCCAGGCATCCACCACGACGAAGGCCATCTCGGCCCGACCGGGATCTGTGACCACGTAGCGGCCACCGCCGATGATGGTGAGACGACCCTGTTCCTCGACGAGGGCGGCCAGCGCAACGTGATTGCTGAAATCCACGTTCATGAAGAAGGCGCGCTCCTTCTCCGAGAAGTGCCGCTTCATGACGAAGAACCGGCTCTGGAGCGAGCTCGGCCCGGTGCGCTCGATGGCAGCGAGCATGTCCGCCTCGTCGCTCGCTCGAAGCGCGCGGATCTGGACCGGAGTGCCGTCCTTCAGTACGGCTTGCGCGCTGTAACTTGCGATTTGTGACATGCCGATGTCGTCCGGCGAAATCAGCTCGTCAAGTGAGCCGCGTCTCATGAACTCGATTGCAGGATAAGAGTCCTTTCAAGCGTGCAGATCACCTTGACCTAGATCAACGTTCGTCCTGCCCGGCGCCGTCAATTGTCGAACCCGACAAAGAGGTCGACAACATGTCAATAGACAAGGTGCAAGTTCCGGGCGGTCCAATGTCGGGGCTGTTCGCCTCGGCGATCGAATACTTGGTCGATGCTGGACAACGCAGTGTCCTATTCCTGGATATCATGCGCCGGCGCGGTGATCAGTACAGGGAACACCTCGCGCAAACTGCGCCGCATGTTCTCCAATATGCGGCCGAACTGATCACGGACGGCCGCAAACTCGTCGAGCCGGTCAATTACGCGCTGGTGCGCATCGTTCCGCCGGACAATGTCGAGATCGACCTGAACCGTCGGCCTTTCATTGTGGTCGATCCGCGCGCGGGCCACGGCCCCGGCATCGGTGGCTTCAAGGCGGACAGCGAGATCGGCGTGGCAATGAAAGCAGGCCATCCCTGCTATTTCATCGGATTTCTGCCGGATCCGATGCCCGGTCAGACCATTGAGCGTATCGCGCGTGCAGAAGCCATATTCATCGAAAAGGTCATGAACCTTCACCCGGATGCCGACGGCAAGCCCTGTGTGATCGGCAATTGCCAGGCCGGTTGGGCCATCATGATCCTGGCCTCGCTGCGTCCTGAACTGTTCGGGCCGCTGATCATCGCCGGCGCGCCGCTCAGCTATTGGGCCGGCGTGCGCGGAAAATATCCAATGCGCTACTCCGGAGGCCTCTTGGGCGGGAGTTGGCTCACGGCGCTCACCAGCGATCTCGGCGCCGGCAAATTCGACGGCGCTTGGCTAGTGCAGAATTTTGAGAGCCAGAACCCGTCAAACACGCTGTGGACCAAGCAGTACAACGTCTATTCGAAGGTCGACACAGAGGCAGAGCGTTATCTCGAATTCGAGCGTTGGTGGGGCGGCCACGTCAATCTGAACGCCGCGGAGATCCAGTTCATCGTCGACGAGCTGTTCGTCGGCAACAATCTTGCGGCAGGCAACATCGAATTGCCCGACGGCCGCAAGGTCGATCTCCGCAACATCAGGTCGCCGATCGTGGTGTTCTGCTCGGAGGGCGACAACATCACGCCACCGCAACAGGCGCTGCATTGGATCTTGGATTGCTACGCCGACGTCGACGAGATCAGGGCCTATGGGCAGACCATCGTCTACACCGTGCACAAGAGCATCGGTCATCTCGGTATTTTCGTCTCCGGTGGCGTTGCCAAGAAGGAACATGCGGAGTTTTCCAGCAACATCGACCTGATCGACGTTCTTCCACCCGGGCTCTATGAAGCCACCTTCGAGGCGAAAGGCGAGGACACCGCGAGTTCGGATCTGGTGGTCGGCCAGTGGGTAATGCGCTGCGAGGCGCGGACCCTCGATGACATCCGAGCCATGGGGGGCAACTCGCCCGAAGACGAGCGGCGCTTTGCCACTGCCAAACGCGTCTCGGAGATCAATCTGGCGGCGTACCAGAAATTTCTTCAGCCATGGATCAAGGCCATGGTGACGCCCCAGATGGCCGAATGGGCCCACAACATGCACCCGCTGCGGCTGCAATACGAGCTCTTCAGCAACCGGAATCCCTATATGGCGATGGTGAAATCGTTGGCCGAGAAGGCCGTCGAGGAGCGCAAGCCGGTCGCGAGGGACAATCCATTCCTGGCGTTCCAGGAGCAGATGTCGAAGCAGATCGTGCATGCCCTGGACAGCTGGCGCGATTCACAGGAGGCGCTCAGCGAAGCGATCTTCCTCAGCGTCTACGGGTCGCCGGCGCTGCAGGCCGCAGTCGGAATTGATCCCACTTCCGTGCCATCCCGGCGGCGTGAAATGTCCGTCGAGCATCGCGCCATGCTCGAAAAGCGCATCGACGATCTGAAGTCGCGGATCGGCGAGGGCGGCCTTCGTGAAGCGGCGCTGCGCGCCTTGCTCTATGTCGGCTCGGCGCGGGGGATGGTCGACGAACGAAGTATCGAGGCTTTGCGCCAGATTCGCCGCAAACATGGTGGCGCACGCATGAGCCTTGCCGAATTCAAAATGCTGGTGCGGGAGCAGTTCTTCATGCTGCTGCTCGATCGTGACGGGGCGCTCGGCGCTATTCCGAAGCTGCTGCCTGACGACATGAATCGTCGCCGCGGGGCTTTCGAGGCGATCGAGCAGGTGCTTTCGGCCAGTGAGGATGTCACGGGCGAGCGCGCAATCCGCCTGCGGCAGGTCGCCGGCCTGTTTGGCATCGACACAATGGAAGATGCCGACAAGGCGTCGAACGTTGCCCCTTTCGATCCGAAAGCGAGGGCCTCGTAGCGCGAGTTGCACAGATCGGGAGCGACATCATGCCACTAGATGCGACGGCCACGCACTCTCCCAGCAAGTATGATCGCCTGATCGCCGCGGCCAAGGCGATCCCGCCGGCGCCGACCGTCGTCGTGCATCCCTGCGACGAGACATCGATGCGGGGCGCGGTCGACAGCGCGGCGGCCGGCATCATCCGGCCCCTGCTGGTCGGGCCGGAACGGAAGATCAGGGATACGGCCGCCAGGTTCGCACTGGACATTTCCGGCTATGAAATCGTCGATGCCGCTCACAGCGACGATGCCGCGGCGAAGGGCGTCGAATTGATCCACGCCGCCCGCGGCGAACTGCTGATGAAGGGCAGCCTGCACACCGATGAGTTAATGCGGGCCGTCACCGCGAAGGCCGGAGGCTTGCGGACGGATCGGCGTATAAGCCACGTTTTCGTCATGGACGTGCCGGCCTATGCCGAGACCATCTTTGTCACTGACGCCGCCATCAACATCTTTCCCGATCTGGATGCCAAGCGGGACATCATCCAGAATGCGATCGACCTCTACAACCAGGCCGGCTTCGGCCAGTCGCCGCGGGTCGCCATCCTCTCTGCGGTCGAAACAGTCACATCGAAAATCCCATCCACGATCGAGGCCGCGGCGCTCTGCAAGATGGCGGACCGCGGACAGATCACCGGCGGCGTGCTCGACGGGCCGCTGGCGTTCGACAATGCGATCGACCTGGAGTCCGCGCGGATCAAGGGCATCAAATCCGAGGTCGCCGGCCGGGCACAGATCCTGGTCGTGCCTGACCTTGAATCGGGCAACATGCTCGCTAAGAATCTCGCCTATTTCGCCAAGGCCGACGGAGCCGGCATTGTGCTCGGCGCGCGCGTGCCGGTTGTCCTGACCTCGCGTGCGGACAGTCCGCGGGCGCGGATGGCGTCCTGTGCGGTCGCGGCACTTTATGCTCACGCCCGGCGCCAGAAGGCGCCGACCATTGCGGCGTGACCGCCATGGACAGCATCCTCGTCGTCAACGCCGGCTCCTCGAGCGTCAAGTTCCAGGTCTTCGTGATCGAGGGGGAAGGCACGCTTCGCCGGTTGATCAAGGGGCAGGTGGACGGCATCGGCAGCCGCCCGCGCCTGCGGGCGAGCGGCGCGGGCAGCGATCCCATGGCCGACCGGGCCTATCCGATCGAGGCCATTCCGGACGTTCCGGCGGCGATGAACCTGGCAGGCGAATGGCTGCGGAACGAAGTTCGTATCCATCCCATGGCGGTCGGGCATCGCGTGGTGCACGGTGGACCGGACTATGAGCGGCCGGTTCTGGTCGATCATGGCGTGGTGGCGCGGCTGGAGCGCTTCGTCGCCCTGGCGCCGCTGCACCAGCCACACAATCTGGCGCCGATCCGCTCGATCCTGGCCAATTTCCCGACCGTGCCGCAGGTCGCTTGCTTCGATACCGCGTTTCACCGCACGCACGGCCCGCTGGCCGATCATTACGCCATTCCGCACCAGCTCCATGCCGAAGGCGTGCGGCGCTATGGCTTCCACGGGCTTTCCTATGAATACATATCCAGAACGCTACCCCAGACTGCACCGGAGATCGCAGAACGGCGCGTGATCGTCGCCCATCTCGGCAGCGGCGCATCGATGTGCGCCATGAAGGGCGGACAAAGCGTCGAGAGCACCATGGGATTCACCGCGCTTGACGGGCTGCCGATGGGCACGCGCCCCGGCCAGCTCGATCCGGGCGTCGTGCTGTATCTAATGTCCGAGAAGGGCATGACAGCCTCGAAGGTGCAGGATTTCCTCTATCGCGATTGCGGATTGAAAGGTCTGTCCGGCGTCAGCAACGACATGCGCGCGCTGGAGGCAAGCACCGATCCGCAAGCGAAGCTGGCAGTCGATTATTTCGTCTATCGCATTGGCCTCAACGCCGGGATGCTCGCCGCTGCGCTGCAAGGTGTTGACGCGTTCGTCTTTACCGCCGGCATCGGAGAGAACTCGAGCGGCATTCGGGCCCGCGTTGCGGCACACCTCGGCTGGCTCGGCGCAGCGCTTGATGCAACCGCGAATGCCCGTCACGCACGGCTGATATCGACGAAGAGCAGTCGCATCCCGGTCTACGTCATCCCGACCGACGAGGAGCTGATGATCGCGCAGCATACGTTGTCGCTGCTGATGAATGGCCAGTCGCCCAACGCCAGACATGAGAGGGTGTCATGATTCCAGTATATCCGGACAGCAAGGTCGCCCTGAAGGGGAAGAAAGGCCTCGTCGTCGGCATCGCCAACGACCAGTCGATCGCCTGGGGCTGCGCCAGGGCGTTTCGCGCACTCGGCGCCGATCTCGCCGTCACTTACCTGAACGACCGCGCCAAGAAGCACGTCGAGCCGCTCGCGCAGGCACTGGGGGCGCCGATCTTCCTGCCGCTCGACGTCATGGTTGAAGGCCAGACTGAAGCGGTGTTCGAGCGGATCAAGTCGGAGTGGGGGCAGCTCGATTTCCTGCTTCATTCCATCGCCTTCTCGCCGAAGGAGGCGCTGCACGGCCGCGTCGTCGATGTCGGCCGTGACGGCTTCCTGAAGACAATGGACGTCTCCTGCTGGTCATTCCTGCGAATGGCACATCTTGCCGAACCCTTGATGAAGAACGGCGGCACGATGTTCACCATGACCTATTACGGCAGCCAGATGGTGGTGGAGAACTACAACATCATGGGCGTCGCGAAGGCAGCCCTCGAGGCCTCCGTCCGTTACGCTGCCGCCGAATTAGGCCCGAAAGGCATCCGGGTCCACGCGATCTCGCCAGGACCGCTCGCCACGCGCGCAGCGTCAGGCATTCCCGAATTCGACGAGCTGATGGACAAAGCGCAGTCGAAAGCTCCCTCGCGCAGCCTCGTCAGCATCGATGATGTCGGCAATGCCACAGCGTTCCTGGCGCTCGACGGCGCCAAGCTGATCACCGGTGGTGTGCTCTATATCGACGGCGGCTATCACATCATCGATTGATCGCGCCGCCGCGTTGCCAAGCCGGGCTGGCAGTCTGAGCCATGGGCTGACGATGACATATTGCCACTGTGTTGCCCGACGGGTCAACCTCTTTCGTAAAAAAAGAAATCGTAATGCCGTCAATCTCATGGCTACTGTGCATGGGGTTGTTTTTCGACTTTTTTGATTCAGCGATAGTGCAGCGCGATCAACTCGGCGACGCAAGCAGGCTTCTTGCCGCCCTCGATCTCGATCACGAGGTGATAGTTGACGCGCAGCCCGTCCGGCGGCACGTCCTCGGCTTCGGCAATCGTGACGCGGCCGCGCAGTTTCGAGCCCGCCGGCACCGGCGCAAGATACCTGATCCGGTCGGCGCCGTAGTTGAGCGTGTTGCGCAGGCCCTTCAGGCCGATGACCGAGCGGATGAAGAGTGGGGCCAGTGCCAGTGACAGCAGGCCGTGGGCGATGGTCTTGCCGCCGGGAATCTCTTGCTTCGCGCGCTCCTGGTCGACATGGATCCATTGCTCGTCGCAGGTCGCCTCGGCGAATTGGTTGATGCGGTCCTGCGTGATCTCGATCCAGTCGCTGGCACCGATCTCGGAGCCGACGGCAGATTTGATCTCGTCGAAGTCGCTGAATATCCGCATGAGTTAACCTGCTCAGAGTCTCATTTCCGGAACACTGTCGGGGATGGCGAGCTCGGCCTCCGTTAGCGCCAAGACCTCGCCGACGCTCATGCCGGGCGCGGTTTCGAGCAACGTGGCCTTGCCATCCGGGAAACCAATCACGGCCATGTCGGTCACGACCAAACTCACAGGACGCGCCGAGGTCAGCGGCAAGGAGCATTTTGCCACGATCTTGGACTTGCCCTTCGCCGCGTGCTGCATGGCGACGATCACGCGCCGTGCGCCGCTGACGAGGTCCATTGCGCCACCCATGCCTGGCACCATCTTGCCAGGGATCATCCAATTGGCCAGATGGCCTTGTGCATCGACCTGAAGGCCACCGAGCACGGTGACATCGACGTGGCCGCCGCGGATCAATCCGAACGACATTGCGCTATCGAAGGTGGAGGCGCCCGGCAGCGCACTGATCGGGCGCCCGCCGGCATCGGTCAGTGTTGGATGGGCCATGCCCTGCTCTGGAATCGGCCCGGTGCCGATCAATCCATTCTCCGACTGGAAGAACACTTTCAGATCGGACGGCACGTAGTTCGCGACCAGCGTCGGAATGCCGATACCGAGATTGACGAGGTTGCCGCTCCTCAACTCCTTGGCGACGCGCCGGGCGATAATGATCTGGGAATCCATGATGTCACCCGTTGGTGATGAGATAGTCGACGAGCGGTGCGGGGGTGACGACGTGATCGGGCGCAATCACGCCAACGGGCACAATGTGCTCGGCCGTCACGATGACGGTGTCCGCCGCCATCGCCATGACCGGGTTGAAATTGCGCGAAGTGAGCGCGTAGGCGAGGTTGCCGAGATAGTCGGCGAGGAAGGCGTGCACCAATGCGAATTGCGCCCGCAGCGCCGTTTCCAGCAGGAATGGCTTGCCGTCGACTTCGATCTGACGCTTGCCTTCGGCAACCAGCGTTCCGACGCCCGTGGGCGTCAGCACGCCGCCGAGGCCGCATCCGCCGGCCCGGATGCGTTCGACGAACGTGCCTTGCGGAACGAGATCGACGGCGATCTGGTTGGCCAGCATCTGCTGCTGCGCCTTCGGATTGAGGCCGATATGCGTTGCCGTCAGCTTTGATACCAACGCCTGATCGAACAGCTTGCCGACGCCCTTGCCGGGCGTCGCCGCGTCGTTCGAGATCAAAGTCAGGCCTGCCTTCTTCTGGCGAACGACTTCGTCGAGCAGCCGCTCCGGAGTCCCGACTCCCATGAATCCGCCAATCATGACGCTGGCGCCCGCCGGGATCATCGCAACGGCTTCTTCGACGGAAACGGCCTTCATGATTGAAACTCCCGGTCGGCCGACGATGGGTAGAAGGGCGGCAATGCGCGGATGTTGGAGCTCGACGATTGCTCTCCCTTGATCTGCATCAAGGCTTCCAATCATTCGATTCGGGGTGCGTGGATGCCGATGCTTCCGAGTATTTCGTGCCAAAGCTTGCGAACGCCGGCGTGACGCTGTTCGAGGGCCGCACTCACCGCATTTCGATGCGGCGCCAGGTCCGCACCCGCTCCGCCAGCCGATAAGTAGCGAAATTGTGCTTGTTAACCACGCACATCATCGCGATCAATCTGCCCCAATATTACGCGAGCCAGTTCCGACGGATTCTCAACAGCTGAGAAGTGGCCGGTATTCTTGAGCGCCACCATCTGCGCAGCAGGGATCAGCGACCGCGTGCGTTCGCGCTCATTCGGCTGAGACCAGTCGCTGTCGCCATAAATGAGCGTCACCGGAGCCGAGATCTGCCGATAGTAGTCGCGGGCCTTGCTCCAGGATCGCCAACCAGCCAGCACCTTGCGTGCGATCCGCTTGTATCCCGGGCGGTGGGCGACTTCGTCGAACTCGGCGAGCAGATCGGCCGGCAGCCTGCGGGGATCGTGATATCCCCGCCCATGATCTTGCCGAGGATCATCTTGTTTTCGAGCGACGCATTCACCGCGCCGAGCACCGGGATCTGCAAACTTCCGATGATGAAATTCGCGAGCCAGTTGCCGCGTCGAATCCCGTCCCCGTAGCGGGTCTCGTAGTCGTAAGGGTTGATCGCATAGACCCGCTTCACGCGCTGTGGAAGCGACGCCGCCACCGTGAGGGCCAGTGCCCCGCCGATCGACTCGCCCACGATCGTGACGTTCGAGAGATCGAGCTCGCCGATGAAGCCAATGACAGCCCGCCTGAAGTAGGGTTCGTCAAAGCTCGCAGTTGAATCTATTGGTGAGTGTCCATGGCCTGGAAGGTCAATGGCGTACACCGTGTGCGATCCGGCGAGAAGGGGGGCAAGACTGCGGAAATATTCGAGCTGCGTCCGGATCGTATGTATGAGGAGCAGCGGAGGTCCGTTGCCGGTCTTTTGAAAACGTACACTCAGCGTGTCGGATATCTTGAGCAGACTTGGTTTGATGTCACTCGGGCTAAGCATTCGATCTCTCTTTGCTTTAAGGGGGTGATCTTTCAAACGGCAGCGGCGTCGCGAACCTGTTCGCCCGCTGCATCCAAAAGCGCCTGGGCCAGATCAGGGTCGTTGACGACGCGCGATAGCGTCACCGCGCCGACCATGGTTGAGAGAATGGCCATGGTCTTGCCGCGGGACGCCTCGCCGCCGGTCTCGGCAATGAAGCGGCCGAGCACGTCGAGATGTGCCTTGATTCCCGCTTCGAAGGCCGCCTTCACGTCGGGGCCCTGTCGGGCAGCATCTGAGCCGAGCGCCACGATCGGGCAGCCGTCCATCTTTTCTTCGCGATGGTCGCCGCTGAGGTAGAACGCGATCACCGCGCCAAGCGGATCGTCCGGATTCTGCTCGGCCGCGTCCGACCATCGATGGGACGCACTTTCCAACGCGCGCCTGGACGCTTCTATCGCCAAATCCTCTTTTGACGCGAATTGCTTGTAGAAGGCGCCCTGGGTTAGCCCGGCCGCCTCCATCAGATCCTTGAGCCCGATCCCATCGAATCCGCGCTCCCTGAAGAGGCGGCTTGCCACATTGATCACGGTTTGGCGGTTCTCCGCGGCCTGAACGCGACTTACTCGCATCGGCATCCTCCATTTTAGATTACATTCGAACTCTAATATGTCAGATAGAAGCCGAGCGCAATCTATCAAGGGCCCAAGAGCGCTCTTTTGGGGGGAGACCGCCCTCCAATCTCGCTTGGAGGCCTGAAATCACACTTTCGTTGCCCCCTCCGTTTTTAGATTGCGAACGACATCTAAATGGAATATAGAGTTCGAATGAAATCTAATTCTGGGAGACGGACATGAAGATGCGGGGTTTTGCGGTCTTGGCCGGTATTTTGATCCCGGCAGGGGTGGCCACATTCGTTGCTCTCGCCATTCCAGCTAAAGAAGCCTCTGCCGTGGGCGACCCGAGGCAGGAGCCGCCGATGGTCAGGCTGATCACGGCCGCGCGGGTGGGCGGATCCGAGCGCGGGTTCACAGGCACCATCGGCGCGCGGGTGGAAAGTAATCTGGGCTTTCGCGTCGCCGGTAAGATTGTCGAACGGCTCGTGAATGTCGGTGAGCAGGTCAAGTCCGGGCAACCGCTGATGCGGATCGACGAAACCGACCTGCGCCTTGCGCTTACGGCGAAGCGCAACGCAGTCGCCGCAGCGCGCGCAACGGTCGTTCAGACGGATGCGGATGAGCGGCGATACGCCAACCTCGTCAACGACGGGTGGACGTCCCGGCAGCGATACGAGCAGGCGAAGGCCGCGTCGGATACGGCCAAAGCGCAGCTCGCATCGGCGGAAGCCGAAGCAGGGGTCGCCGAGAACCAAGCAACTTACTCCGTCCTGGTGGCGGATGCGGACGGAACGGTCACCCAAACGCTTGGCGAGCCCGGACAAGTGGTCTCCGCCGGCCAGACCGTGGTTCGGCTTGCACAGGCCGGTCCTCGCGAAGCCGTGGTGACGCTTCCCGAAACGATCCGGCCGGCGATCGGCTCGCTGGCCGAGGCAAGCCTGTATGGGAACGATGGGCAACGCTATGCGGCGCATCTCCGGCAGTTGTCCGATTCCGCCGACGCCCAAACCCGCACCTACGAGGCGCGCTATGTGCTCGACGGTGAAGCTGCGGCCGCACCGCTTGGCGCGACGGTCACTATTCGGCTTGCAAGCCAGGAGGCTAAGCCGGAAGTCCAGGTCCCGCTGGGAGCCGTGCTTGATAACGGCAGAATGACAGGCATCTGGGTGTTCGACAGCGCCAGCTCGACCGTGCGCTTTCAGCCCATCAAGCTCCTGCGTGTGACCAGCGAAACGGCCGTTGTTTCTGGATCGAATTCCGGTGACCAAATTGTTTCCCTCGGTGCTCACCTCCTGCACGAGGGCGCGCGCGTCAGGACTGCCTCTGAAAGCAGGAGCAACTGATGAGCTTCAATCTTTCCGCGCTGGCCGTTCGCGAGCGGGCCGTAACCCTCTTTTTCATCCTTCTGCTGGCGGCCGCGGGCGCCTACGCCTTCGTCATGCTCGGGCGGGCCGAGGACCCGTCCTTCACCATCAAGACGCTGACGGTGACCACGGTATGGCCGGGCGCGACGGCGAGCGAGATGCAGGACCAGGTCGCCGAACCCCTGGAGAAGCGGATTCAGGAGCTCACCTGGTACGACCGGGTGGAGACGACCACGCGGCCCGGTTATGCGTACATGACGGTGACGCTGAAGGACAGCACGCCGCCATCGAGCGTGCAGGAGGAGTTTTATCAGGCCCGCAAGAAGCTAGGCGATGAAGCCCGCAAGCTGCCCTCTGGCGTGCTTGGCCCCTTCGTCAACGACGAATATTCGGACGTGAGCTTCGCCCTTTATGCCCTCAAGGCCAAGGGCATGCCGATGCGCGAGCTCGCAAGGCAAGCCGAGACCATTCGTCAGGATCTCCTGCACGTGCCCGGCGTGAAGAAGATCAATATCCTCGGTGAGCGTCCCGAACAGATATTCATCGAGTTTTCCTATGCCAAACTGACGACCCTCGGCATATCGGCACAGGATATTGTTGCCGCCTTGCAGCGGCAGAACACGGTCACACCGGCAGGCTCGATCGACACCAAGGGGCCGCAGGTCTTCATCCGGGTCGATGGCGCTTATGATAGCGTTCAGGCGATCGCCGACACCCCGATCGTCGCTGCGGGGCGGACGCTGAAACTCTCCGACATCGCGGAAGTCCGCCGCGGTTACGAGGATCCTCCCACCTACCTGATCCGACACCAGGGCGAGCCCGCTGTGATGCTCGCTGCGGTTATGCAAGAGGGCTGGGATGGCCTCGCGCTCGGCAAGGCGCTGGAAGCGAGGTCCGCAGCTATCTCTCGCACGCTCCCACTCGGGATGACGCTGGCCAAGGTCAGCGACCAGGCCGTCAACATCACCTCGGCGGTTGACGAATTCATGATGAAGTTCGCGATGGCGCTCGGCGTGGTGCTGCTGGTGAGCCTGCTCAGCCTCGGCTGGCGCGTTGGCATCGTTGTCGCGGCTGCCGTCCCTTTGACGCTTGCCGTCGTGTTTCTCATCATGTTGGAGACCGGTCGGTTCTTCGACCGGATCACGCTCGGCGCTCTCATCCTGGCGCTCGGCCTTCTCGTCGACGATGCCATCATCGCCATCGAGGTGATGGTGGTGAAAATGGAAGAGGGCATGGATCGCCTATCGGCGGCGGCTTATGCGTGGAGTCACACGGCGGCGCCGATGCTGTCCGGAACACTCGTAACGGTCGCCGGGTTTCTGCCGGTGGGCTTCGCCCGCTCGACGGCTGGCGAATACGCCGGCAACATCTTCTGGGTGGTGGGCTTTGCCCTCATCGTCTCCTGGATCGTCGCGGTGGTCTTCACGCCCTATCTTGGCGTCAGGATGCTGCCCGCGATCGAGCCCGTCGCAGGCGGTCACCAAGCGATCTACGACACACCGAACTATCGGCGCCTGCGAGCGCTCATCACCCTCGCGGTACGCCATAAGTTCGTGACCAGCGCCATCGTCGCGGTCGCCTTCGCGCTTGCCGGGGCCGGCATGGGCGCCGTCAAACAGCAGTTCTTCCCGACCTCCGACCGCCCGGAAGTGCTGGTGGAGGTCCGTCTGCCGGAAGGTACCAGCATCGAGACGACGACGGCCACGGTCGAGAAGCTCGAACACTGGCTTGACCACCAGTCGGAGGCCAAGATCGTGACGAGCTATGTCGGTCAGGGAGCGCCGCGCTTCTTCTTCGCGATGGCGCCGGAGCTGCCCGATCCAGCCTTTGCCAAGATCGTCGTACTGACACCGGACGCAGAGGCCCGCGAGGCTTTGAAGCACCGGCTCCGAGAAGCGGTTTCACAGGGCCTTGCAGCTGAGGCCAATGTGCGCGTCACCCAGCTCGTTTTCGGACCATATACGCCTTTCCCGGTGGAGTTTCGGGTGATGGGGCCTGATCCGGCGCAATTGTACGATATTTCTCAAAAGGCCCTCGGTGTCATGCGTGGCGTTCCCGACGTACGGCAGGCCAATCGCGACTGGGGTAATCGCACGCCCGTGCTCCGCTTCATCCCGGATCAGGATCGACTGAATCTCATCGGTCTTTCGCCAGCCGAGGTGGGCCGGCAGCTCCAGTTCCTGCTCACGGGCATCACGGTTACGCAGGTCCGCGAGGATATCCGCAATGTCCCCATCGTGGCGCGCAGCGCCGGCGGCGAGCGGCTGGATCCGGCGCGTCTGGCGGATTTCTCGTTGACGAGCCGGGACGGCCGCTCGATCCCGCTCGACCAGGTCGGCCACTCGGAAGTCCGACTTGAAGAGCCGATTCTCAAGCGCCGTGATCGCACACCAGTCGTCACGATCCGCTCGGACATCAATGAGGCGACCCAACCCCCGGAGGTCTCCAAGGAGATCAAGACGGCCCTTCAACCGCTGATCGCATCCCTTCCGGCCGGTTATCGTATCGAGTTGGGCGGATCGATCGAGGAGGCAACTAAGGCCAATGACGCACTGGCGACGATCTTTCCCGCCATGATAGCCGCCATGTTGATCGTCGTCATGCTCCAGGTGCGATCGTTCTCGACGATGGCGATGGTCATGCTAACGGCCCCGCTGGGCTTGGTCGGCGTCGTGCCGATGTTGCTCACCTTCAATCAGCCGTTCGGATTCAACGCGATTCTGGGCCTGATAGGACTGGCCGGCATCCTGATGCGCAATACTCTGATCCTGACCGAACAAATCAAGGAGAACCGCGCTGCCGGCCTTGATGACTATCACGCCGTCATCGAGGCCACGGTGCAACGTACGAGGCCGGTGATCCTGACCGCGCTTGCTGCGGTGCTGGCCTTCATCCCTCTAACGCACTCAGTCTTCTGGGGATCGATGGCCTATACGCTGATCGGCGGCACGGCGGTCGGAACGGTCCTGATTCTGTTGTTCCTTCCTGCACTTTACGCCGCCTGGTTTCGGATCAAGCCGACCGTAGATGACCTCCACGAGGGTTCGCGCGAGAAGCCGGAATTGCGACCAGCATTGGCTGCCGAGTAGGGCTCCGTCAGATCCATGAATCGTCCGATCCGAACGGGAAATGATTCAGACGAGGCGCGCGCACGCATTCTGGAGGTGGCCGAGGAGCGCTTTCGCAGCGTCGGTTACCACAGGACATCGGTGGCCGACATCGCCGCCAAACTCGGCATGAGCCCGGCGAATGTCTACCGTTTCTTTCCCTCCAGGAATGCGATCAACGAATCCATCTGCGGCCGGCTTGTGAACGAGATCGCCGAAATTGCCTTTGCGATCGCCCGCACGAACGAACCGGCCACGGAGAAACTCGACCAACTCCTGACCGCCATTCACAGCCATACCAAGATGACGCTGGTCAAGGAAAGGTACATGCATGATTTGATTGCTACTGCCACGCGGGAGAACTGGGCAATCGCCAAAGCGCATATTGAGCGGATGGTAGCGATCGTGGAGGCGATCATACGCGAGGGCATCGAATCCGGCCAATTCCAGGTTGAAGATGCCGCGGAAGCCGCACGAGCGGTCAGGTTGGCGTTCATGCCATTCTTCCATCCGATTCTGATCGAGCACTGTGTTCAACAGCGCGGAGACACGGAGGCAGACATGCGCGGCCAGATTCGCTTTATCCTGAAGGCGCTCGGCAAGTCTGACCAAGCAGCCTGCCGTATTCCGGCATGATGCATTCACGCGCCGGCCGCGAGAGGTGGGACGCTCTTCCCCGGAATAAACGTTTCTGATCCAAGAGTTCATCCTGACCCGTCGGCGATCGTAGATTGAGGATGCCGTTCTGGAACAAAGTCCCGCCTGGGCGTTGTTTTGGTATGGTTCGTGAAGGCCCAGCAGAGCCGCCCCCTCCGCCCAAGGAACCCTATTCGGCAGAGAAGGCAAGGGGCGGCGAGATCATTCTTCGCACGCCGGCGAGAAGAGCGATCTTCTTGGCCGGGCTTATCGGTGCCCTGGTGCTGGCGGCATTCTTCTTCGTTTTGGCCCGCTAGGTACCGAGATCGGCGGAGAGTAGCGGATGGCGCAGTCCCGAAAGGCTGGTGGCAGCTCGCCCGCGTTTCTCTTCGTGATGACGACGGGTGTTGTCAACCTGTTTGGGGACATCACCTACGAAGGCGGCGCCAGCATCAACGGGCCCTTCATGGCGACGCTGGGTGCGAGTGCAGCCGTCGTCAGCGGCACGGCGGGGCTGGGTGAGTTTCTCGGCTATGCCTTGCGTCTGCCCGCCGGCTACGCAGCGGACCGCACCGGCCGCTATTGGCTGATCACCTTCGTTGGCTACGTGATCAACCTCTTCGCGGTGCCGGCAATGGCCCTCGCCGGGAGCTGGCAGTTGGCCGCCGCTCTGGTTCTCGCCGAGCGGATAGGGCGAGCACTGCGGAAGCCGACGATCGAAGCCATGCTCTCCTACACGACGGGTGAGCTCGGCAAAGGCTGGGTCTACGCGCTGAACACCGCGCTCGACGAGATCGGCGCGACCTTGGGGCCGCTTATCGTTGCGCTGGTGCTCCTGCTGAAGGGGGATTTCAGGACGGGGTACGCCTTCCTGACGATCTCGGCGGCGGCGGCGCTCATCACGCTGGTGGTCGCCCGGGTGAATTTCCCGACACCGTCGCATCTGGAACAGGGCCGCACGGCACCGGCTAGGGACTTCTCCAAGGCCTATTGGCTGTACATGCTGGCCGGCGCGCTGTTTGCGTCCGGGCTGATGAGCTTCGAACTGATCTCCTACCATCTAGCCAAGGCGAAGATTGCCTCCGAGCAGTGGATCCCCGTGATGCTTGCGATCTCGACGGCATTCGGCGTTCTTGCGAACCTGGCCTTCGGAAAGATCTACGACCGCATCGGGCTTCCCATCGTGATCGTCGCGGTGTGCATCGCGGCCGCGTTCTCGCCATTCGTGTTCTTGGGTGGCTTCTGGTTGGTGCTGTTCGGCATGCTGCTCTGGGGCGCCGGCTATGCGATTCAGGACACGCTGCTCAAGGCGATCGTTGCCGAGGTGCTTCCCGAAGGAAAGCGAAACTTCGCGTTCGGGCTGTACTATGCGGGCTACGGCGTTGGGTGGCTCCTCGGCAGTATCGCGACCGGCCTGTTGTACGAAAACTCGCGAGCCGGATTGATCACGTTCTCGATCGTGATGCAGCTCGCCTCTGTACCGGTGTTTATAGTGGCGGAACGGCAGTGGCGCCCAAGCTGATGCTTCTCCGAAAGGGCTCGTGCTCCGTTATCGAGGACGGTGTCTCCTAGGCGGTGCTGCTTCCGTAGACGATGTTCTGGATCGCATCCACGAACGCCTTCAGTGCTTCGCGAGGGACGAAGTGACCGACACCAGGAAGCAAGTGACGCTCCTGGTGCTGTCCGCGACGTCCGAGATCGGACGAATTCACGGTTCGCAAAGCGTCGCCGATCGCTATCAGCAACACTATGGGCCGATCGGCAACTACGCACTCAATTCCTACGATGCGACGCGCATGCTGCTCTCCGCAATCGAGTGGATCGCAGGGGAGGTGGCGGAGTTTCCTCGTTCAGGCTGCTGACGACCTTTGCGTCGGCCACAATGATCGGATCTCCTCGGGCAGCGAGTGTCGCACCTTCTCTATCTGATTGGGATCGACATGGTGACTTAGCACGCGGAACACTGCACGCGCCGCTTCGACGGTATCGACCGGTTTCGCCGACTTCATCTGTGCCGATACGAGCGCAATAAATTCATCCGCCGACCTCCAGGTCTGTGGCGTGTCGCTCGGACGCCACTGTTCGAAATAACTGCCGCGCACCAAGAGCGGTAGTTGCGCGCCAAGATGAACGGCGAGGTTGAGCGGAACGCGATCACGCACGGTCCGTAGTACCGCCCCCAAGGCGTGCCACGCCAATTGTCTGTCGCGCGGCAGTGTCGTCATGATCTCATCCAGCCAGACGTTCGTCAGGTGGATCGTTCTGTCGAATACATCGAGACCTGTGGCGCTCATGGGATCACTCCATCGCTGGTTTGCGAAGGCAATAGAGCGTCCGCGGATACGTTCCAAAAAGGCTCAGCCAGAGTCGAAGATGTGAAGCCTGCGGTTCTTCGCAAGGTTCTGAGGGCCCTGCCAACCTGTCGTCAAGCTGCCCGTGGAGCAATGGACGATCATTGCGACCGGCCGTCCGTCAAACCAATCTTGACACGTACCACCTGATCTCGATCCTGCAATTCGGGCAGGTCGGTGGCTCCAAAATGTGTCAGCGAGCTCCAGGCGATGCACGACGCCAGAGTGTGTCCACGCGTCAAGCGCGTTTCTCTTCATTCGGGAATGGTTCGAACGTTCGTCGGCCCAGAAATGTGTCCGGGATGGGTCGACGCAGCACCTCGGCGGCTTCCCTGGCCATTTCGTGCATGCGAGCGAGCTGTTCGGCATCCCCGCGCTTCGAATGGTCGAGGCGATAAATCCGTGTGGCATGCTTCATGATTGGCTCCGCCTTTCAGGATCTTCTCCGCCAACACCACCACTCCAGCATGGTTCGCAAGGGAACAGACATTCAGCGATTCACATTTGGTTGTGCTGTGCCTCGAACGCATCTCGCGAGCTATCCTTCCGGCGTCGGGGCTAGATGGAGGCTGCAAGGAATATTTTCTGCATGTGCGGACGCGCCTGCTGAAGTGGCGTGCCGGACTCATCCGGTTCGGTCCAAAACTCGTCGAGTCATCGCTCGATCGTTCCGGTTCGCCGAATCTTCTTCTGAAGGAGCACGAGTCCGTAGAGCAGGGCTTCAGCCGTCGGAGGGCAGCCGGGCACATAGATGTCAACGGGCACGATACGGTCGCAGCCGCGCACGACCGAGTACGAATAGTGATAGTAGCCGCCCCCGTTGGCGCACGATCCCATTGAGATGACGTAGCGCGGCTCCGGCATCTGGTCATAGACTTTGCGCAGGGCTGGCGCCATTTTGTTGCAGAGCGTGCCCGAGACGATCATGACGTCAGACTGCCTTGGCGATGCGCGCGGAGCGGCACCAAATCGTTCAATGTCGTACCGCGGCATCGACACCTGCATCTGCTCGATCGCACAGCACGCAAGCCCAAATGTCATCCACATCAGAGAACCCGATCGCGCCCATGTGATGAGGTCGTCGAGCGGAGCCACGAAGTAGCCACGGTCACCGAGATGGTCCTGGACATTGTCGAAGGGAACGTTTTCGAGATAGTTCATGGCGATATCGCCTCGCAAGCCCCGCCCGATGCTGCAAGCGCTGCTCCGTCTCGGGTGTTCCTAATTCTCCTCCGTCTTCGTCGACTTCAAGCTCAAATGTTTTTGGCGGCTCGGCCGGAGGAACCGACGCTCTTGCGGCCTGACTGGAACTTCGCTTTGGTCGCTGCATGAGAGCCGCCGATCAAAAAAAGACCCCGCCGGTTACCGAAGTGACCTGACGGGGCTTGTGAACGAATCTTTGGTTTGGTCTATCCGTAGCTCTCGCTCTGGCCTCGCCATTCCATCGATCGCTCACCGAATTACCAACTGATGACTTCCGTGGACGTTCCGGACGGCGGCTATTTTTAATGTTTCAGGTTCCTGCATTGGCGTGAGACTGGCCAAGGCTCAGCGGCTGTAGGTGCCGACGAGCTCGGTCTGTCCGAGCAGGTGCGTCTGGGCCGCCTTCCAGATATCGCCGACCGCGAGCTTGGGTGCTTGCGAGAGCGCTTCAACGTCAAGCGCGGCAAGCTTGAAATGATAGTGATGCGTCCCGTGACCTCTGGGAGGTGCAGGTCCCTGGTAGTTTGGCTCGCCGAAATCGTTGACACCCTTGCCGATGTTTTTGCCGATGTCTTCCGTTTTCGCCCTACCGCCGCCAACACCTTCCGGCAGGACGGTACGCTCGCCCATGATGTTATAAAGTCCCCAATGGCGGAAAGTACCCGACGGTGCATCCGGATCTTCAACGACGAGTGCGAAGCTCTTGGTGCCCGGCGGTGGGTCTGACCATTGCAGCGGCGGGGAGAAGTTCTCGCCATCCGCAGTATATCTGGCCGGTATGCGCTCGCCATCGCGGAACGCAGGGCTCGTCAAGCTGAATGCCATTGCGGCCTCCTGCTTTGCTAGTTGTTGTGCATCTGGCGACGTTCCTGGTCGGTCGCCTCCGAGATACCTTGCAGAGCATCCCGTGCGGCGCCAACTTCGCAGCGGCCGAGATCGGCAAGTGCGACCACTCCGACCAGCCGCTTGTCGCGATTGAGGACAGGAAGCCGCCTCACCTGATGCTTTGCCATGATTTGCGCGGCAGCTTGGGCGTCATCATCTTCGAAGCAGTAGCTGATTCCCTCCGACATCACCTCGCGCACTGCGATGTTCCCGGGCGCACGATCGGTTGCGACGCCGCGCATGACGATGTCACGGTCCGTCACCATCCCGGTCAGGCGATCATGCTCGCCGACCGGCAATGAACCAATGTTGTCGGCGCGCATCCGGCGTGCGATGTCTCGAACCGTCATGTTGGGATCTGCGATTGCTACGTTTCGCTGCATGATCTGCTGGACTTGCATAGGCGTTCTCCTGAACAAGGGATTGCCGTCTTCCAACGACAGGTCAAGGCAAAGGTTTCTGCCGTTCCGGTAGACCGATCCGCGAAAACTCCGCATCGGCGTAGGTGTTTCCGCTCAGGTTCCGGCCCAGAAGGTGGCGTTGAAGAAATTCGACCTCGTCAGCGACCACCGCCTCGTGAGGCGGCCCATCGTAAATATCGAAATGATCGATGCCCGGATAAATGCGGAGTTCACCTTTCGGAGCCCCGCGCGCCGCCTCGATTGCAGGCCCCGGCTTGGCAACCTGATCGTCTGCGGCGACGCAAACCAGCCAGGGGCAATGAAGCGAGGCGCTGTGTTGGACCGGCCTATATGGTGGACCCAGCAGCCACGCTGCCGAAACGCGGTTCCGCCATCGGGATTCGTCGCCGATTGCAACGACACGACGCCAGCCGACCTCGGCTCCCGGCGCGTAAATCAGCGCCGCCTCATTGGGCTGACCAACGGCAGGCAAATAGCGCCCTTCGGCCGCCGCTGCCTTTATCTCCTCGAGGACGTGCTGAGGCCTGACGTAGGCTTGGGTTTCTCTGCCGAGCATCGGGACCTGACTGATGGCCGCGGCCACCTTGCGATCCGCCGCTGCCGCGGCAAGCGCGTGACCCCCGCCGGACGAGGAGCCGAGCGTCGCCACGCGTTCGGCATCGACACCGGGCAGAGAACGGGCAAATGCGATGGCAGCGCGCCAGTCGTCCAATTGACGAGAAGGTTTGTATAGGTCCGGCTCACCCGTGCTGTCGCCAAAGCCGCGGTAGTCAAAGACGAGCGCCGCAATACCTGCGGCCGCGAACCGGTTCGCGAACGCGCCGAGACGGTCTCGGCGTGTACCGGTCAGTCCGTGAGCCATCACGATGATTGGCCTTGCACCCTCGTCAACGGCGCCCGGGTATAGCCAGGCTGCGCATGTATCGCTGCTGGAGGAAAACCTTAGTTCTTTGCGCCTCATGCTCATTGGGTAAACCCCTCGGATGGGCCGCCGATTTCATGCGCGCAAGCTCGTTCCGTTTGGAATACGCTGAGTGGCTGTGATGCTCGACGCGGCATTCGTTGTGAACCTCGACTGCCGCAGCCGGTTCCTGTCACATGATCTGCCAACGAGGTAAGTCTTTCCACCTCCGAAGACACGATGTTGGACTACTTCGCCTTGCCCGACTGGGGCTGCTGAGGCTCATGCGGGAGCTGACCCAGCGTCACGTTCAATGAGCTTTGGTTCCCGGCGCGAACCATCGCGAGCTGAATTGTAGAGCCGGGCGCCATTGCGTGAACTTTCTTCGTCAATTCAGTGGCGCTCTTGATCGACTCTCCGTCCACGGACGTAACTACGTCGCCGCTTCGCAAACCGGCCTTCGCCGCGGGACCATTCTGTTGAACGTTGGCGATGATCGCACCATGAAGGTTGTCGGCACCGAGACTATCGGCAATCTCGGGAGTCACTGATTGGACTTCGGCACCCATCGACCCCCGCGTTACGGTGCCTTTTTCCCTCAATTGGGGGATCACTGATCGGACGGTGTCGGCAGGGATCGCGAAGGCAACCCCGGACCATCCACCGGACAGCGAAAAGATCATGCTGTTCACACCGATGACATCGCCGTTGGTGTTAAGGCTTGGTCCGCCGGAATCTCCGCTGTTGATCGGTGCATCAATCTGAATGAAACCCTCGCTCGGACCATTTTCGATTTCGCGTTCGCGAGCCGAGACAATCCCCGCCGTGACCGTACCTCCAAGCCCGAATGGATTGCCAACGGTGAGTACCCAGTCGCCGACGCGTGGCGATTGTTCCGCCATTTTCACGTAGCCAAAGTCCGTTCGTCCGTCGACCTTGATCAAGGCAAGGTCGCTGAGTGAATCCCGTCCTACCACCTTTGCTGGGTAGGTCTTCTTGTCGCTCGTGAGGATCGCAGCCGTGTCGTTGTCCCCCACGACGTGGCTGTTGGTCACGGCGTAACCGTCCGGAGAGATGAAAAATCCTGATCCCATCGCGATCGATTGGCGCGCATTCGAGCCATTTCTCGGGTCCAGGCCATTCGGTCCAGGAGATCCCTTGCCGGGACGGTCTTCGGGAGCGTCCTCGTCGGGTACATCGTCGAACGGTGGGCCTGGCATCAGTTGCTTGGATCCGGCAGATCGAGAGATGACGCCGATAACAGCGGGTTGAACTCTCTCAGCGACGTCGGCAAGGCTATTTGGCCCGTTGGGCGGTGCGGCATCTCGAATTAAGTGAAGCGCGCCCTCGGAGCTGACTGCGGGATTGGAGCCGTGGTGCGTGGAGATCGGCTGGGCAACGGCCGCGCTGATTGTCGCTAGTGCCGCCACGGCTGCGCCGCAATTGGCCGATGCTCGATGGTAACGCAAGGTCAGTGCTCGAAACGCTATTTCGATTTTCATTCGTGTTCCCATTGTGTGTGGCACCTGTCTCGCCGGCCGCGCTTCGAAGCTTGCCACTAGGATGCTGGCGCGGGCGAACGTCCAAATGTCGAGGGGCCACAGCCCGGCCAGCGGCTTGTTGCGATCGAGGACGGCAGAACGTCGCAAGAGGTGCTTGGTCATGATCTGCGCTGCTTGAGCGTCTTCAAGCAAAAGCCAGCTCCTTCCGACATGACCACGCGAACCGTCGTATCCCCAACAAAAGGTCGGCGCAAAGGTTTCCATGGACCGTTGGGAACAGTCCATCGCGGCCCGAGTTTCCGCTGGACCGAGCGGCTCGCCGTCGTCTTTGCCTGCGGTATGCGATCCACATCGACGATGTGGCCAGCCACCCAATAGAGGGGATTCCCATGGCCCTCTCACGCGAAGCCGAGCGCGTTCACCATGAGTTCAATCGCGAACTCATCTCCCGGCTGCGCGATGCCGGCGAGCACTTGCCCCCGCCGGAGCGAGATGAATTCGGCGCCTTCTTCGCGCGCTTCGCCGACTCCAAGATCGTGTTGCTAGGCGAATCCACCCACGGCACGTCGGAATTTTATCAGGCGCGCGCGACCATCACGCGGCACTTGATCGAGCGGCACGGTTTCAACATCGTGGCGGTCGAGGCCGACTGGCCCGACGCAGCCGCGATCGACCGTCACGTCCGTCAGTTACCCGCCGCGCCCGATGCCGAGCTCCCATTCCAGCGCTTTCCGACCTGGATGTGGCGCAACGTCGAGGTGCGCGAATTCGCCAATTATCTGCATGTGCATAATCAAGCGAGTGCACCGGACAAGCGGGTCGAGTTCCGCGGGCTCGACGTCTACAGTCTCGGTCGGTCCATCGCCGCCGTGATCGATTATCTTGAGAAGGTCGATCCTGAACGCGCCCGCGCGGCGCGGCAACGCTACGGCTGTCTCACTCCCTGGCAGTCCGACCCGGCCGCCTACGGGGCCGCCGTTCTCGCCGGTCGCGACGATTGCGAGAATGCCGTTGCCGAGCAATTGCGCGAGCTCCTGGAGAGGCGGCTTGCCGATGGTGCAGGGGAAGGGGAGGCATTCTTCAATGCGACGCAGAATGCGCGCATCGTACGCGCGGCGGAGCGTTATTATCGCATCATGTACCGTGGCTCGACGGAGTCCTGGAATTTGCGTGATCGGCACATGTTCGACACGCTGCAATATGTGATGCAACGGCGTGGGTGCGGCGCCAAGGCGGTGGTGTGGGCGCACAACTCCCATGTCGGTAATGCGTCGGCCACCGCGATGGGCTGGGCGGGCGAGTTCAACATTGGAGAGCTCGTGCGCAACGCCCATGGCGAAGACGCGGCCCTGATCGGTTTCGGAACCGATCGCGGGACCGTTGCCGCTGCCAGCGACTGGGGCGGGGCGATGGAGATCAAATCAGTGCGGCCGGCGCGTGAGGATTCCTACGAGTATCTGTTTCGGCACACCGGCGTTGCGCGCTCCCTGACTGACCTCCGACCGGGCACCCGACGCGGCCTGCGGGAAGCACTGACCGGACCGCGCCTGGAACGAGCCATCGGCGTGGTCTACCGGCCGGAGACCGAGCTGTTCAGTCACTATTTTGAGGCGGCACTGCCGGACCAGTTCGATGCCATGGTCTGGTTCGAAGAGACGCACGCTGTGACGCCGCTAGAAGCCCCGGTATCGGGAGCCGCCGCAAGATCGGTTTAGATCGGCGCCTCGACAACGGCGCCGCGCTCGTCGGAAGTTTCGCACCGTAGCATGGTCGATATGAAAATCGCCGAATCCGAACGGAGGCGGCGAAAATTAACTAATTAAATGCTCAATAAAACTAAAATTAATATAGAATAAACATTTAATTTGGGTTACGATAAGCCAATTGTGCCGGACGGACGCACAAGGACCTCGGAAGAGACGACTCCAGCATCCCGCTTAAGCCCCAGGATGCAGGAGCCGTTTCTCCGAGTACTCGCCTGAGGAGTATTGGATTGAGCGTGCCTCAGGCGCTGGACAAGTTGCGAAGACAAGATTCTTTGGAAGCTGGTGAACACTGAGCGTCACCGGGCTTTATCGCCCAGACTTTGAACCTAACTGGAAAAGAGGCGAGGCTATCTCCTCGATTGCCGCTGGCCATGCAGAAGCAGATCGCAATTGCCCTTTGGTCGTTGGCCGCCGCATGCGTGCTGGCTTTCATATTTGCGGCGATCGTCTCAGGCCGCGAATTCCGTAGCGCCCATAGACGTGCGAGCACGGAAACAATCCAAGTTTCAAGTTCGCTCAGCGGTGGCCTACTGAGGGCAAACGCAACGACCTTCAGTTGTTGGGCCTAGTTCTCCAGCCGTATTCCTGATGCTGGATCGTTGTGGCGATATCGACATCTTTGCCGGTCGACAGGCGCCAGGCTGCCACCCCGAAGCACAAGGTCAGGGTCAGGGCGAGGGCGAGCAGAAGCATGGAGAGGAAATGGCTCACGCGCGTGTACCCGCAAGGTCTGAAACTAACAGCAAGAACGAGCACAGAGGCGCGATTCGGAAAATGCAGGCGATCTGACCCATCGGCCGTTTTCCCCCATCCCGACACCAGCTAAGAGCGCTCACGATCGCGATCGTGATTGGGGCGTGCGCAATGACTGTCCGCCAAGCGGGTAAGTTGGGACGACAGAACTAGTATGAAGATACCCCATGCCCCGAGCGCCCCCTGAGATAGCCTAAGAGCTGCTTTTTGGATCTGACCCACAAAAACAACGAAAGATCGATTGCACAGAACAATTGTTGGCGGCACATGCCGCCGTCCGACGAGGCGGAAACCAGAGCCGCTTCACGTTGGAGAGCCTCGCTTTATGGAAGACAAGCGACGATCGCGAGAACTACATCGGCGGCGAGGTCACCCGAATACATCGACAAGAGCAACTCGGCGCCAAGCACAACTGCAATTGCTTTGAGCGTGATCATTTTGAAACTCCCTCGCCAACAGAGAGGAAGCTAGACCCGCACGGTTTCCGGACTGCTTCGGGGGAGGCCGTAAATGATTTCGTTCACCAATCCGTTATCTGCGAAGGTATCGGGAGGTTGGCGATGGGAGCACAGCGAGCCTTCAATCCAAAACACCGGGCATTGTCTGTCCCACGCCCGTCCCAGAGGGACGTTCGGGGACATTTTTTAATAAGGATCTGCTGACCGCGCAGTGTGAAATAGGTTATTTCCACAACCACAAAATGAGGCTAATGTGGCGGCATTAATTGGTAAAGTCATGTTGTTATTGTATATTATGAGGGGCCAATGGATGCTTATAGTGCGCGTCTCCAGCGTGTTTCTTCGGAAGGCCAAAAGCTGAAAGATATAATGCTGGAGATCCAGCGGCTACGCAGGCTTGTCAACCTGGCAGAGGCCGAAGTGAGAAGCAGACAGCAGAACGGCCGGCCCACAAAAAGGAACAACCTCAGGCTCGTCATGGATACGAGCGTCGCAACGAGCGTCAATTCTCACTGACCTCTTTTCGAGGGGGATTCCGATGAGGCTAGCTCTGCCTTATACCGGCCTTGCAGTTTGTCTCGCAGTCGCGGCCTGGCTTACCTTCGTTCACATTTTATAGGACGATCAAAGGCAGGTGCTCCGCCAAAAGCCTCAACGGCGACCAGCCGACAGGCTGGACTCTGAGGGGGAGCAGCGATGGTGGGATATGCCACCGTTCGGTTGTCGTGCATTATCGCGTTTCGGCCCTCGCCTCCGAGCTTGCAGCGCTCAAGAACCTGTGGGGCCGGGTGTCGAAGGTCGAGGAGAGCAAATCGGCAAGACGCCGGCGACGCCTGATTCTCCATAAGAAGCCTTGTTGGGCTGTCACCCGGCAAAGGGAGAGCGGCGCATCGAGATCAGCGGAGCGCTACGCAGTGACGGGCGCGCTCGATGCGGCGGTATTCGGATTATCTCCCATTGGCGGGAGCGAGGAGCCGGCCGTGCATTGTTCGACATGCTGACGAAGGGTGTCATTAGCCAAGTGCTCCCAGAACTCAGCCTCGGCGAGAAGCTTCCAGCTTCGATCAGGATAATGCGCAGAAGTCTGTCGGCACAGCAACGCCATCGCGCGCAAGCGGCGTACGGTCTCCATCCACTCCTCCCATTAGTTTTCCCCACCTTATTTTCCGTTTTGCGTAGGAGCAATTATTATTATGCAGAATAATCAATTTTAACTTTCAAGGCGATACGATTCGGAGGCAAGCAACTTACGCTTTGCTTTCGAATCGCCTCTCGAGCGCGCAACTGCCGGACTCAGTTGAAGCGACGCCTTAATAGAACGAGCTAGGCAGACATCAGAAGGGATAAGTCCAACTCAGGTGGAGCACATGATCAGTGGCGGTGTGTCGTCGGCGCTCGCGTGGCTCGGTCGAGCAAAGCCACTTGGAAGCTCTCGCTAGGATTGGAGCCGCGTGCGGTAACTCGTCCCAGACCGGGGCCGTCGCATCCGCGACGCCGAGCCCGATCTCCGTCTTTCTCCGGAGCTTCGCGCTTCCGCCCTTCGTACTTTCTCTCGAAGCCTCTCCAATTGAGCAAGCATGCTAGCGAGTGTGATGGCCGTGTGTCGCAGAACGGCCAAGCGGCTGCAAACCCCACTACTCACTACAGTACCCCCAAACACGTCTTTGCTGGATCAGCGACGGGACCTTTTGATGACGTGCCAGCGTGACGTCTAGCCGAGGGATCGTCAGATCGTCAGTTCGCTTTATGACAATGCGTCGAAATATTTCGAACGTCTCTTCAAAAACCTTCTACAATATAAGAGCATTGATGAATGCATGCGACATGACGCGGGTGAGGATTGAGCGCTCGATGGTCAAGAATCTCCTGAAGCCCGGCTCGCAGTTGAGCCGGTGCATGCCAGCGGCAACGCCGGTCCGGCTGAATTCAGTAAGCGTGGTGCGAGATGAGACCGTCCGCCCGAATTGGCGGGATGCCACATAGTTCGGCTCTGCGTCCGAGTCGAAACACGCTACGCGTCGGCACAACGCGCGGCACCGAACATTTCCACGGGCCGGACGACCGGCTCCTCGACCCAGGCTTCGCGAGCGAACCAGTTGTGATTGGTACGACAGTCCGGGCAATGAGTATTGCCATAAAACACAACGCTCCGCAGGAAAGTCTCACGGTCGGACTTGATACCAGTTGGAATCACACGACCGGTTTGCGGGCATTTGACCATGACCATACCCATGTGAGCCTCCCTTGGAAATTTATTCGTTGTTGAAGCGAAGAGGACCGGCCGGATGGAGAGCGTCGTCATCAGTGCGGGTTACTTGGGGGGCATCGCGCACTGGGGGTCGTTTGTTCGAGCAAAGGGCGGCGTGCTCGTGACGGTGCTTCTCCAACCGGCCGGATCGCTGCTTGAGCGATTCCTTGGATGCTGCCGGAATCTGGCTCGGCAGCGCGTGAGGATCGATTATGCGGCCGCGCCCGAGAACTCCTTGGGCGCCATTGAAAACTGGCCTAACTGAGCGGATGCGGAATTGTGTCTCGCGACGAAAACGATCATGTCGCCCGTGATGGGCCAATCGGCTAACTCGATCACTGGCTTCGCTCCCACGCTCGTCTACCAGGCAAATATTTGTTGTCGGATTTTAATGTGCAAACTAAAATCGGCGCTGTCGGTCTGGTTTGCGACTCTTGTTCAGATTTATTTTGTGCCGTTGTTCGTGCGGCGAGGAAGGCAACTGAAGGCGTCGGGCTCAACAGCGCCAGGCCCTTGATCGACGGCTTCCGTCCCCTCTATCGCTTCGATGCAATGTGCTTCTTTGTCTTTGAATGGTCGCGTCCGGTTCGAAGATGAAACAAATTTTTATTATATGGTAAAGATATAATTGCGTTGTTAATTGCCGCCAATGGCGTAAGCTGATTTCTTCAGATTTTTCGGTCGGAGGTGACGATGTGGGAATCAATTCATAAGCACGATTCCGCCTCGGCTGCGCAGCAATTGGCCCAAATGCACGAGGAATTAGCGAGCATCGGCGAAAAGGAGCGCGTTCTAAGAGAGCGGAGTGCTGCTCGAGAAGTTTACCGGTATTTGCTGGAAGCTCACCGGTTGATCGCGCGGACGAGCTTTCTCGAAGAACAAGTGTTGAATATTCCTCCACCTGCGGCGGGCGAGGGCAGTCAGCTGGCGGCATGACTGGGGTCAGATTGTCATTTTGAAACGAAGCGCAGCCGGGGACGTGCACCCGCGCCGAGGACTTGCATCGCGTAGTGGTCAGGCTGAATTTCTGGGCAACAGCAGTTCGTTTGATCGCGGTGAACAATGCATCTCAGGAAGTTGTCGCCGCCGCGTCGAGACCACGGCGAGACAGATATCGTTCATATTGGTCGGAGCCGTGCTGGAAAAATCATCGGTAGAGATGGCGTTGAAACCGGCCGTGGGTGCAGTCTTCGCGCTGCTGGACGGTCGATCAGTGCTTTTCAGCGAGACAAGTCAGAAGATCTATGAGCTGGACCAGGTGGGGGCATTCATTTGGTGCAAGTTGGCGCAGGGCGCTTCTTTGGAAGACGTCCATCGGGAACTCGGCCGGCTAGGCATTGATGAGCACGCAGCGCGCCAGTTCACGCGGCAGGCCATGAACATCTGGATCGATCGGGGGTTGCTCGACATCGACTGGCGAATGCCGGCCAATTGTACCTTCTCAGCGGATCTGGGGCGGCGCAGGATCAATGTCCGGGCCGCAAACTGGGACCTCTTGCAACAGTTGATCCCGCTGTTTTGCGCTCTGGACGACAACGGCGGCGAAGAGGATATCGTGATCGAGGCAATGGTGCTGGACGATCAGGTATTCTTCCGTGGGAATGATGCTCGGGTCCACAGGTGCGAAGCTGGTGCCCTGGCACCTACAATCAAGGCTCACATCACCGAGCGACTTATCCGAAGCGATCGTTGGGTTTTCGCGCTCCACGCCGCTTCTCTCGCGAAGTGCGGTACGGGCTTGCTGCTGTGCGGCCAACCGGGAGCCGGAAAATCGACTCTTACACTGCGGCTGGTGAACGCTGGATTTCAGTATGCCGGTGATGATGTTGCGCTGATCGGGGCTGACGGAACGATCTGTGGAATCCCATTTGCCCTCACCCTCAAGGAGGGGTCGTGGGAGGCGCTGTCGCGACTATATGGCGATTGGAACGACGTGACGCATTGCCGGCCCGATGGCGCTCAGGTGCGGTATTTGCCAATTCCGGATGCGCACAACGGATGCCTTTCCGCCAGCTGGATCGTCTTTCTGAACCGGGTTGCAAGCGGCCCCGTCGAGCTGACCCCGTTGGATCAGCTTGGTTCGATGAAGCGGCTCATTGACGGTGCATTTGCCGCGGACGGGAGACTGTCACAGGCCGGCTTTTTTGCTTTGAAGCGTATTGTTGCGGGCGCGCGATCGTTCCAACTTACCTATTCCGAGTCCGCGGAGGCTCGGGGGCTGCTGATGGACTTGTGCAATGGCAAGGCATAGTGCGGCACTGACGAGCCTTTGCAATTGCTTGCGAGGCATGCCGCCAGTCGATGTAGATTGGACGTCCGTAATCGGGCTCGCAAATCAGACGTTGACGACGCCGGCGCTTATCGACTTCGTTGACCAATTCGAACCGGAGTTGCCGGAAGACGTCTGCACGTATATCCGCCAGATCCATCGGCGAAATTCGCTGCGCAACGATCGGTTGGCAGGTCAATTGGAAGAAGCAGTCGTTGCGATGAACGGCCAGGGAGTTACGCCGGTGTTGCTCAAGGGGGCAGCGACACTGGCTACCACGCCCAAGGAGCGACGAGGCGTTCGGCTGATGTGCGATCTGGATATTATGGTCATGCCGGACGAAACTGAACGTGCAGTCGCCGCGCTAGGCGCGATTGGCTATGGAATACGTCACCAGGCTCCTCCCGAAGGCGAGAGATGGCACGTCGACCTGAACCGGTCGCGCGATGTCGGAACTATCGATCTGCAGGGGGCCGCTCCCGGCCCGGCGTACCTCTACCATAGCTCCGGACATGCGCTAAATCATTGTGTCCCTGCGCTGCTGGGTCGGGCAAGCGTATATATCCCAACCCCAACTTACCGAGCGCTCATGTTGATCATCCATGATCAGTTTCAAGACTACGGTTATTGGCTTGGCGACCTCGATCTGCGGCATCTTGTTGAGTTGCGCGACCTGAACAATTCCGTCGATGGCCTGGACTGGAAGGAGCTTGCTTCTCATGTCTCAGGCGAATTGATGAAGAACGCGTTTGAAACCCAGTTGCTCGCTCTCGCTGTGCTGCTCGGGGTCGAAGTCCCGTACTCGATGCGCTCCCGACTGATTCCTCGTCTGCAGCTCATGCGACAATTGATGCAAGCACGCTTCCCGGCCACACGTGTGCCCTTCCTCGCAATGACGTTCCTGGACCTCAGAAATTACCGGAGGGAGGCGGTCACCCGCTATACGCAAACCAGCGTGCACCGGCCTGGATTGTGGTCCATGCCAAGAGCGAACACCTTACAGTTTTTGTTGAGGGCGGCCACCGCGGTTCGTGTGGGAAAGGTCTAAAGCCAGCGACGGTCAGACGAGGGCTTTCGAGGGATTGGCGGCAGATTTCATGCACGGAACGGTTTTCAATCAGCTGCGGTCCCTAACCAGGTCGGCATATGGCTTCCGAAATCCGCAGGGGCCAAAACGTTTCAGGCAGCCTAAATCTGCGCAGTTGTGCGGAGCTAGGAATGCCCTCGACCACCAGCATTCCGATCGGACGATTCGCTGTTCTCGCGAATCCTGAACTCTTCGAGCGTGTGCCCTGATTGGAGCGCCGCAACCAGCCAGCGAGGCTGTTTACCGCGTCCCGACCAAGTCTCCGTCGGCTGAAGTGGATTGAAGTATTTAGGCACGACCTTCGGGTATTTGCGGCGCGGCGGCTGGCCCGTTCCCGTTTCGGCAGCACCGCTTTCAGCTGCGGCGAATTGCTCCGGCTGGTTGAGCTGCGCAAGCCGTTTTTCGAGTTCCCGCTTCTCGGCCGTGATCTTTTCGGCAAGTATCTTTGTTAGCTCCTCGTGGAGGAGCCAAAGTTCTTCAAAGTCCATGGCTTCGAGATCTTGCCGATGCAGCATTCTCGTCACCGTTTGCCTGACCCCTGGTCCATCATCCTCACCTTTCGAGTATCGTTGTTCGAGCGGCGAATGAAACGATGGACCAAAGTCGGCGCTTCAATTGACGCAACAATAAATAAATAGTATATTATTTAATAATTATTGCGAGGATTATTTTATTAATTGGCTCGACGAGTGAGCAAAAAGTGGCGGTAGGCACAAGAGCAAAATGGATATTGTCGATTACCCTCTCAGACGTCTTGAGAATTCGATCAGCCGATTTATCGTTCCCTCGGCTGCATTGACGGACGTCCGGGCTCTGAAGGAGCAAATTGAGCTTCGACGGCGCGCGCTCAGCGACATCGAGGCGATTCGCTTCCAATTGCAGCTGACGGAAGGGCGCATCATAAGAAGTTTCCCCAGAAGGGGGAGAGGCCGCCTCGCCCGCCGCGCACATTCGCTGAGAGTGCGGCGTGGCAGATTGGGCTTGCGGCCCGCCTAATTTATTCCTTCATTTTTGGAATCGTCGCTTGCCTGCGGATGCGGCTCCACGTACGGCGACGCGATGTTCGCTTCCCCGCAATTAAATTCTGCGGATAGCTTATTTTTCCGCCTTGATTAGCGCCGATTACTTAGTTAAGTGGAACGCGAATTTCGGTTCGGTTCCATGCATTTTTTATGGAAAGCTGACACTCGGACTTGATTAATCAACCGGGGCGGTATCAAATGGGCGCAACTACAGGATGCTCGCATGACGACTAAGAAGCTTGAACTAGAAGCAATGTCCCTCGACGATCTTTGGTCGCTTCATGAGGAAATTAGCGGGATTTTATCAGCCCGGATTAAGGCTGAAAAGCAGGAACTAGAGAAGCGGCTGGCGGTGCTCGGGGGCGGTATGGGCACTTTTGCCAATTCCTCGACGGGACCCGAAATTTCGCCTACCGGAAAGCCCAGACGCAAATATCCGCGCGTGCTCCCGAAATACCGCAATCCTCAGACGTCAGAAACCTGGTCGGGTCGGGGAAAGCGGCCACGATGGCTGGTTGCAGCTATAAAGTCGGGCCGCAAAATCGAGGAGTTTCGTTTAGGCGAAACAAATTCGAGGGTGCGGCAGCGGGCGTGATTTGATCCGATCGCACCATCCGGTCTCGCGCGGCTGAAAAGGGATTTGCCGGGCGGCCGCCAAGAGCAATGCAACTCAACAGGCATTGCGACCCCGCAAAACCTCAAGAGGAGTCCGAAGCAGGATCTCGAGATCAAGCCGAAGACTCCAATTGTCGATGTACCAGAGATCGTACTCCACACGTCTCTCAACCATGGTCGCTGTAGGCGTTGGTCCACGGCAGCCATGGATTTGAGCCCATCCGGTCAATCCGGGTCTCACTCGGCGCCGGAAGGCGTACTTCCGGACGAGCTTGTCGAACTGTCCGTCGTGAGCCACGGCATGGGGGCGTGGGCCTACTAGTGACATGCTGCCGTCGAGGACATTCAACAACTGCGGCAGCTCGTCGAAGCTCGTTCGCCGTAGCCATCTGCCGACCCTGGTGATGCGAGGGTCAAGAGGCGTTGCCTGAACGACGACAGGCCCATTCTCAAGCACATGCATCGTCCGAAACTTTCGGATGGAAAATATTCGGCCATTGAAGCCGCATCTTTGTTGCTTGAAGAGGATCGGACCGGGAGAATCTAGTCTGATCGCGACCGCAGCTATCGCGAGCAATGGTGCAAAGACTGTCAAAGCAAGTCCCGCACCGATAATATCAACTATTCGCTTGCTGGCGCGCTCGATTGCGGTGAGGGGGCCGGGCTGGATCTCTACGCAAGCGGCACTTCCCAGGCTCCTCGTCGGATGTCGAAGCAGTTCGGATGCAGCACCAACCGGGACGAACACGATAGGGAAAGGTAGCACCCTCAGGTCGGAGATGAAGGCACGAAGGTCGGCCCATCGTTCGGGATTGGCCTCCAGCACGATTTTATCGACTTCGGAGTTACGAATATGTTCGATCACGCAGGAGCTGAGCCGCTTTCTGGAACCAGGGTCCGAGCCCATCGCGGGCAAACCAAAGCGGCCCTTAACGCGATAGCCGAGGACCGCGAGAGTCTCCGACAGGCCAGCATGAGCCGAGGGCGGCTGATCGGTGATCAGGACGAGATTCGTCCGAGCGAACCTCCTGCCACTGAAGCATTTTATCAGCAGTATCCTGGCAACGCACCGTTGCGCAATCAAAGATGCCAGGCCGAGTGCCGCAAACAGGAGGCCGGTACCTCGGAAGAACTGTGGATTGTCATCGAGCATCTCCACAGCGGCGACCAGGACATGCAACAAGATCCAGGTGAGGCAAATGGCGCGAACTTGGCCTCGGAGTATGAGGAGTTCGGTCGGCCGATACAGTCCCCTGCCTTTCAGAATGTAGACAAAAGATACTGATGCTGCTGCCGCGTAGGCGCATGTCTGGGCTAGGCCAACTGGTGCCGGGCTGCCGGGTGAAAGAAGCGCGGAAAGGAAGCCGGCGAATAGAATGGTCGCGATATCGGCGCAGATCGCTACAAATTCGACAGAGTCGTATCGGACGGGCCATTTGCCTTCATCAGCAATGGACGATTGTGAGCTGACGAGAGTTAGATCGCTCTCATGGTCGCCGATATGCCGGTTGATAAAATTCATGGCTAATCAACAAGGAATGCAGGCGGTTAATAATTAATATACTATAAATTTAAATATATTAATCAACCTGAATTCGTCGCAGATTCGATAAATTTAATCGGAGTCCGCTGAACGCCCCGCGATATTAATCAGGGCCGATCTGGGTGCGGTCGAGCATACTGCTGAAAAACGGCTATGGGCCTCGCGAGCGCAACTTTTGAACGTAACCTGGGTCGAGCTCCGAAATCGAGCTCTCGGCAAAGGCCCTGCCGTCTGCTGATGCCGACTGGTATGCGGTGGCGATGGCTGGCCGGAGTGCGGCCCGGCCGGTAATGGCAACTTTAAGGTCGCGTCGGATAAGATCTCGAAGCTCAGGCTCCTTGATCGCAGCATCAGTGCTGAGAGCGACGGATAGCCGTAGTGGAATAAGATCCAGCGCGTTTGGCGCAGTATAGTAGGACATCTTAAGTAAGCTTGTCGTGTCATAAGTCGCCGCGTGCTGCTTTGAAAGCGCCGCAAGCATGAGCCAAACGTCGCCTCGCAGGGGTGAGTATTCCAGCACTGCAGAGAAAGCATTCAAGTCCGCGGACCGCCCGGTGTTCTGCGGGTCCGCAGCCTTGTCAGACTTAAGGCGCACAGTTGCAGTGAATCCATTCTCGCGCGAGGATTGCAGTGCTGAGGACCAGACTTCGTTCGAGCCGGCAACCGATGTAACTGAGAGGCGATCGCCAAAAGGCGAGCTTGGCGAGACCATCCAAGCTGCTTGAGCAGCTAACAGCAATCCGATCACTGTCAGAGCAACGCGTGCCAGAGGCCATGGCGAAGCGAGGGTGGTTGAAGGAATTCGTCGTGCTGCCGTGGTTCGGTCGCTGGCTTCCTGCGTAAGCTGCCGCAACTCGATGGACTCCACGTCGCGGGCTGTGCCGGACAGGCTCTGAGCAAAAGCCAGGCCGTAAACCGCCGCCACCAACAGCGATGCCCATAAATCGAAAAAACTATTTTCGGCAAACGCCAGTATTGTCAACGATACGGAAGCGCCTGCGCCGACCGCCGGGTATAAGTAAGCGTGATTGCGAGACAGGGCGCGCCCGAACAAGATGCAGACGCTGATGACGGCGACTATCAACAGGCCGCAGAGGAACGTGCGTCCCATCTCGACCGCGACCGCGGCGGCGGCGGTCGGCCGTTCGCGCATTGCGAGCATGCCTACGTCCCCATAAACCGGCAGAAGCGCAACAAACGTGCCTGCACCGGTCCCGATCGGGTGAGTGTCCTGTAGCATCCGCTCAGTCGCTGCCCGAGCCTGCGTCGACAAGGCAATCGTCAGGTCAGCATTCCGATTAACCGGAACGAAAGTGAAGCCGGCGACGAACAACATGGCGGCAGTCGCGAGAACACCAGCTCTGCCCCACAGGCCAAAGAACCATTTGCGAATAGCGACCACCGTGAGGATGGTTGTCACTCCAAGCAGAACGGCAATCAGCGCGGTCGAACCGCTACATAGCGCGATCGCTGCAACGGAGACGATCAACGATAGAATTGCGCAGCTAAGAATGGCGAGCGGTCCTGTCGGCGAGCGAGGGGACCGTCTAGGTCGCCGCAACTGATCGACCGCACGGATAGCCATTGCAGTGGAGAGAAGAACACCAAGTGCCGCCGCGGTCGAGCCGGTCCAAACTTGTTCGGCGGGCCAGGAGCCACTCAGGTTGTTGTTTCTCCATATCGAAAATACGCAGCTGACGGCGGTGATCGATACAAGGATATAGAGGACCTGCGCCGCCCGATGTTTGTCCAGAGTAACGAGTGCGGTGACGAGGGCCGCAGCGATGACAAGGTTGTAATGTGAAAGCGCCAGTATCGTCTCGCGGACATCAACCGAGAACCTCTCTGCGAGAGGTTGGTCTAGGGCTGCCGACGCTGTCGCCCAGATCTGATTTCCGAGGCCGCGAAGCGGGATCGGAATCAACTGCAAGACGATCCAAAGCACGGGTGCGGCGAGAGCCAGAATGAACAGGGGCCGCAGAAGCTTCGCGAAGCAGGCGAGGGTCGACGAGGTGGAGAAGAGTCCGACGGCCAGTATAGCTGCCGCAAGAATGCCCGATAGCACACCTGAAGCTCTTAGGTTCTCGGCCGCAGCAATGGCCGCAGGCACAGCGAGCATTGTAGACTGGACAACCATTTTACACCATCTCTGACTCTGACCCTCTTAAATCGGAGAGCATATTGCAGAAGGCGCTGTCTCCATCGTTAGGTCCGACGTATGTCAGAGAAAATCATCCTAAGAGTCTGACAAGCCATATCTAACGTAGTGGCTGTCATCGTAGTAATCACTTCGGTGAGCGTCATACCGTGCCATTGCCCTTATGTCGGTCTTGTTGAGGACCACGCCGATCAAGGAATCGCAGATGGTCGGCGCAGTATGCAGGGCATGCTGAACCACATCGATTTTCGTCCGCCCCCATTCGACAACGAGAACGTAGCAGTCGATCAGAGGCGCGGTGACGCGCACATCCACCAGAGGCGAGAGTGGAGGGAAGTCCACAATGATGTAGTCATAGGTCTGCCGCAAACGCTCGAATAGCTTGCTTATGTTTTCGGCAGAAAGGATCTCGCTCGTGTGAAGCAGGGGCCCACGGCGGACGGCGGGCAAGAATGCGAGATTAGTTCTGGGATCGTGCCAGAGCGCCTCTTCGAGGGAACGCTTGCCGTTTACGACTTCGAGTAAGCCGAAAGAGGCGTTCGGAGCCATAGCAGCAGAAAGTGAGGGGTTTCTAAGGTCGCAGTCGACTACAATAGCCCGCTTGCCGCTATGTGCGATGAGGTGAGCCAGAGAGGCTGCAATCGTCGTCTTGCCCTCATTTGGCAGAGCCGACGTGATACCGATCACCTGGTTGGAGGCCTTCGCGGGGGTATGGTCTATAGCAAGCTTGATCGAACGGATGGCTTCCGTGAAGCGCGAGAGCGGCATGCCGATAACGGCTCGGTGAAGCGTCGGCAGGTTTGACATCGTGCGTGATCGCAGATCTTCATCCAGTTGCTGGGATCGGACGGTCGACTTCTGCGCCTTCGGAGATGACAGCAAGGGGACCAGCGACAAGCACGGTAGCTCCAGTGCGGCCTCTATCTGTGACGACGTACGAAAAACTCTGTCCACAACATCTCTCAGAAGAGCCAAGCCGATTCCGAGTGCGAGTCCGGCGGCTAGGCCGAAGCCCAGCACCAACTTTGCCTTCGGCTTGCTTTTGCGCTCTGGCGGGGTGGCGGGAAAGATCACCCGTGTTTCCGAAATCGGAAATGTCTCCTGCTGAGTCGCCCCCATGGAGTGCTGCAGGAACGCTTCATGCATAGCGCGCAGACTTTTCGCTCGGCTCTCCAACTCCCGAATCGTTAGTTCTGCGGAGTTGGTCAGGCGCGATTGCGAGACGGCTCGAGCAAGTTGCTTCTCGAGTTCTTGCTGGCGCTGCTGAGCAGCTTCCAATTCGTTTCTGCTGGTCTCGGCGAGCCTCTTGACCTCTTCGAGGATGGATGTGCGAATGTCACGTATCCGAGTCCGCAGGTTGACAACCGCCAAATGGTCGCGGCCGAACCGGACTGACCAATCGGCTTCGCGACGTGACAACTCGAGATATTGCTGCCGAAGCGTATTGATAATCGAACTCTGGAGGACATCGGCGCTCGCCGCGTCGGGAGCGCTGATGGTGGATGAGCCAGCCGCATTGGCGCGCAGGACCGCTTCGAAGCGATTGAACTTGACCTGTGCATCGGAGGTCTGGGTTCGGGCGGCTACCAGTCGGGCGTTGAGGTCGTTGACGGGCTGTTCGTCAATCGATTTTCCGCCGGTCGAGACGATGTTGTTCTGGGACTTATATGCGCTCACGGCGCGTTCGGCCGTCAGTGCTTGCTCATTGAGGTTATGGAGACGTTCCTGCAACCAACTGGCTGCCGTTCGCGTGGCCTCGAACTTCGCATTCATCTGGTCGTTGATGTAGGCATTAGCCACGGCGTTAGCGATCTCCGCCGCGCGTTCCGGATTGCTCGAACTGTAGCTGATCTCGATGATCTTGCTAAATCCGATCCTGTAGGCGGAGAGCCTATCCAACAACGCATCGATCGCGCCTTCCTTAGGCGTATCAGTCTTCGAAGCGTGCTCCGGCTGCTGGCCGGGGTTTCGAATGCGATGCAGCAGCGAGCTAAAGGACCACCGCGAACCGGTAAAGTCTGGATCGTTGGCGAGTTCCAGCTGCGCTATGACCGCCGCTGCAATTCCCCGCGACCTTATCATTTGTAGTTGCGTTTCGATCTGCGCCGCGTCGACGACGGGCTCCGGAACAAGCGACTGCTGCTGAACGAATTGAGCTCGAGGATTGGACAGCAGGATTTGTACTTGAGCTGTGTAGGTGGGGGGAGCGAACCGCAGGTAGAACATCGCGGCAGCGAATGCGAGAGCCGCAGTGACGACGATCATAAGATATCGACGCCTTACAAAGCCGACCGCGAACTTGACGAGATCGCCGATTCCTCCGCCGTTGATTTGGCTCGACTGGGCCTGCTCGCCTAGAGGCAAGCGCGTTCTGTCGGTCTGTAGAAGATTGCTCTGGAGCATCGGGTACCTGTCTGGATCGGGCGCATGTCGAATTGGCACGCGCGCATACGAGCGCGGGTTATGTGATTTATTAATTGAATATACCGCAAAAGAATATGATTGCCAAATTAAATGTTATTCTGATATTAATTGGACGATTGTTGCGGGAGAGCATTTCTTCGCGATTTGCCGTGGTTGCCCAGCGGTAGCCGGCGATTGAAATTAAATCAGATGTAAATTCTGATTGTTAAAGGATGGCTCGACGGGACCCATCATGAAGGTGCAAAGCTTGTCGGGCCTCGCTCATTATTCAACGACGGCCGAACGTTCGAATGGGCCGCTTTTTTGCTGGCGTGGCGAGGCGTTGCGAGTCCGGCTCGAGGCCTTCTGGCAGGTCTGAGCACCACGTACCGGAGGACGTTTCTATGCTGGAAGTACGGTCTTTAGGGATCCCAGATATTAAGATGATTCACACGGATCGAGTATCCGACAGTCGGGGTTACTTCTGTGAGACGTTTCGGCGATCGGCGTTCGCAGAGAAAGGGATTCTCGTCGATTTCGTTCAAGACAATCAATCCAGCTCAGACAAGGTCGGGACAGTCCGGGGTTTGCACTTCCAGCGACCGCCGTTCGCCCAGGCCAAGCTCATACGAGTGCTAAGCGGCGCCATTCTCGATGTCGTGGTTGATCTTCGGCGTTCGTCGGCGAGCTTCGGAAAGCATATAGCTGTCAAGCTGGATAGCCAAACGGGGGAACAACTGCTTGTCCCGAAAGGCTTTGCACACGGTTTCTGCACGCTGCAACCTGAGACCGTCGTGTTCTACAAGGTCGACCAGGTCTACGCTCCGAGCCATGACGGAGGGCTCTATTGGGCCGATCCGGCACTGGCGATCGAGTGGCCGGTGACAACAGCCGACGCCCAAGTGTCGCCAAAGGACAGGTCCCTGCCCAAGCTGGACCAGCTTACGGCCGTTTTCGAGTGAGGGAGAGCGGTCAGATGCGCGTTTTGGTGACTGGGGGAGCGGGATTTATCGGCTCTGCGGTGTGCCGTAGCTTGGTGCTGCAGAGGGGCGCCGAAGTGATCAATGTCGATAAGCTGACCTATGCGGCCAACTTAGCCTCGTTAGCGCCCATCCAGGGGCTACAGTCATATTTGTTCGAGCAGCAGGACATCTGCGACCGCGAGGCCATGGATTTCGTGTTCAGCAGCTACCAGCCTGACGCGATCATTCACCTCGCGGCCGAGAGTCACGTCGACCGCTCGATCACCGGCTCGGCGGCTTTCATTGCCACGAATATCGTGGGCGCCTACACGTTGTTGGAAGCAGCCAGAAAATATTATGAGGGTCTCTCGGTACCACGACGAAAGCGGTTTCGTTTCGTTCACGTCTCGACAGACGAGGTTTACGGTTCACTCGGACCCGCTGACTACTTCCGGGAGGAAACGCCTTACCGGCCGAGCTCGCCCTATTCTGCGAGCAAGGCAGCCTCGGATCATCTCGCGCTTGCGTGGTTCAAGACCTATGGCCTACCGGTCATTGTGTCGAATTGCTCGAACAACTACGGGCCGTTTCAATTTCCAGAAAAACTCATCCCTTTGACGATTCTCAATGCGATCGAGCGCAAGCCGCTACCGGTGTATGGCAACGGCCGAAACGTCCGCGACTGGCTGCATGTTGAAGATCATGCAGCAGGCTTGATCGCGCTTCTGTTGGAAGGCAAGCCCGGCGAGAAGTACAATTTCGGCGGCGATAGTGAACGCTCCAACCTCGACGTGGTGACCCAGATCTGCGACGTCGTCGACAGACTTTATCCCGGTCCGGCAACGAGACGATCGATGATTACTTTCGTGCCGGATCGTCCGGGACACGATGTCCGCTACGCGATTGACGCATCGAAAGCTCACCGTGAGCTCGGCTGGCGACCCACAAGGACGTTCGAGCAAGGGCTGACCGAAACAGTCGCATGGTATCTCAAGAGCCGCGCGTGGTGGGAGCGTGCCCGCAGCGGGGTTTATGACGGCTCACGTCTAGGGCTCTTGGCTACACAACATTGAGGCGGCAAATGACGGAAAAGCCCATTTTGATTGCTGGTCGCAACGGTCAGTTGGCAAGGTGTCTTCATGACCTCGCGGTGCTGCACAGCATGCCCGTGGTCTCCCTTGGACGCAGCGAATTCAATCTGGAGGCTCATGGGGAACTCCGTCGAGCCATCGATCCATTCGCACCGTCCATGATCATCAACGCTGCCGCTTACACGGCGGTGGACCTAGCAGAATCGGAAGTAGCAAGAGCATTCAGCATTAATCGCGACGCAGCGGCCGCGTTGGCCGATGTCGCATGGCAAATGAATATACCATTCATACACATCTCAACCGACTATGTCTTTGACGGCACAAAGCTGGATGCTTACGAGGAAAGCGATGTTCCTGCGCCAATGAATGTGTACGGCGCATCGAAGCTCGCTGGCGAAGCTGCCGTTCTAGCGGCTCATCCGCTCGCAACGGTAATTCGCACTTCATGGCTATATAGTCCCCATGGCAACAACTTTGTTCGGACGATGCTGCGGCTCTGTGAATCGCAACGAGTCGTCAGAGTCGTTCAGGATCAATGCGGAAATCCGACTTCCGCGCTCGACCTTGCGTCGGCGATCCTTCAGCTCCCGGCGCGGCTACTAACCCACGATCGTAGAGCCATGGCCGGCATCTTTCATCTTGCCGGACAAGGTGAGACGACTTGGCATGGGTTTGCCCAAGCGATCTTCGACTTGCTCGCTCATCGCGGAATCCGAGTGCCGCAGCTTGAGGCTATCACGAGCGAACAGTACCAGATGGCCGCGCGCCGGCCCCGGAATTCGCGCCTCGATTCATCCAAGGCCGAACGCGTCTTAGGCATTCGATTGCCGCTATGGCTTTGTTCTCTCGAAACTTGTCTCGACCAACTCGTGGAAGGTAGCATCGATGCTGAAAGGAATTGTGCTGGCCGGGGGCAGCGGAACTCGACTCTATCCAATCACGAGGGCAGTCAGCAAGCAGCTACTGCCCATCTATGACAAGCCGATGATCTACTATCCCTTGTCGACGCTGATGCTGGCAGGCGTGCGCGAGATTCTTATCATTACCACGCCATCAGATCGGTGTCAGTTCGAGCGCTTGCTGGGGGACGGCAGTCAATGGGGAGTTAGGCTCAGTTACGCGGAGCAGCCCCGACCCGCTGGACTTGCGGATGCGTTCATTATTGGCGCTGACTTCATCGGGAGCGATCGCGTTGCGATGGTGCTTGGAGATAACATCTTCTTTGGCGACGGCCTGAGCGAAATGCTCGCAAGGGCTGCCGAGCGTGAGGAAGGTGCAACCGTTTTCGCCTATCATGTACGAGATCCGGAGAGGTATGGCGTCGTTACGTTCGATGAGGGCGATCGCCCGCTGCGAATCGAGGAGAAGCCGAAGCAGCCGAGCTCGAACTGGGCGATCACGGGTCTCTATTTCTTCGACAACAACGTCGTGCGCTACGCACGGCGCATCGAGCCGTCGTCGCGCGGCGAGCTCGAGATCACCGATCTGCAGATGCGGTATCTTTCGGCCAAGGCGCTCCATGTCGAGCGGATGGGACGGGGGTTCGCTTGGCTAGATACCGGAACAGTGGAGTCGCTAATCGATGCGGCTATGTTCGTGCAGACGCTCGAAAAGCGCCAGGGAATGAAGGTTGCCTGTCTTGAGGAAATTGCGCTGAGGCAGGGCTTCATCGAGCGCGACCAGATCGAAGAGTTGGCGCGACCATTGGAGAAGAGTGGTTACGGTCAGTATTTGCGCGAGATCGGGTCTCTCCTGACTTGAGTCTCGGGCTGAATCATCCGCAGACATTGGAACGAGTTAACTCATGGTTCTTCGATGAACATCAGCCCGATCAAGAGTGGGACTTTGATGCCCGATTTTTCGCAAAATTCCCCACTGGTGCGCTATGCGCTCAGAGGATTGGAGCGCTGTTGGCTACCTGAACACGGCTGCTGGTCTCACATCTATCATCTTGACGGGCGCGCTTCGCCGAATGAGTCCCTACGGCGCAGCGATGTGTTCTACACGCTTAACGTTCTGCTCGGAATGTCGAGGATAAAGGAGGTTCCCGGCAGCATCAGTCTATCGGAGATATTCTATCGAAATGCGATCCAACTCACCGTCCTTCCCGTGCCAAAGTATGCACTAGGTATGGCTCTTTGGGTTTCCGCAGAGCTCGGCTTTGAGGTACCCGAGCAGGTGAGGCGCGAAGTGAAGGTGCTCTTCAGTGATCAGGCGGGATGGAAGGTGCTCCGCGCCCAGGATCTGGGTATGCTGTTGACGGGAGTTGTGGCTCAGGCCAAGCGCGGCGACAAGGAGTGGGCGCATTTCGCTGCTCCGCTCTATCGCTTTCTCGAGGAGCGCTTCCGTACCGGATCGGGTATATTCTTCGACGTGCCATCGGGGTTTCGGCGGCGCTTCGCGTCGTTTGCTACCCAGATCTATCTCTCAATTGCGTGCTATCACTACGGCGAGTTCGCGGGCGAGTCATCCGCACTGGCCATGGCGGACGCCTGCGTCCGCAAACTGATTACGCTTCAAGGCCCCAACGGCGAATGGCCATGGTTTTTCGATGCGGTTAGTGGCCGCGTGCTTGATTTCTATGAAGTCTACTCGGTGCATCAGTATGGCATGGCGCCGGCGCTGCTGGAGTGGGCAGAGCGCTATCGGGTTCCCGGAGCGCGGAATGCCTTGATCAAGGGATTCAATTGGGTGTTCGGCGAGAACCAGCTTCGCCGCTCGATGTTGGTACCCGACCTCGGGCTGACCATCCGGTCGCAGATTCGAAAGCAGGAGCTGACGACGCGAGTGCCCAGAATGCTGCGCTCGGTCAAGAACGCCTACGTCGGACGGGAGGCCGGGCTAATTGAAAGTTCCAGGGTCGGACTTCGGCTGGAATGCCGCAGCTATGAACTGGGGTGGATATTGTGGTCGTTTGGCCAGCGTGGTGACTTGCTGGAGCTGACTCACAACTCGGCCTTTGGCAAGGTTGCTGTACCAGCCTGAAGCGCGGGCATGATGTTCGTGCGACCGGCTAACGGTTCCACGCGACTGTCCGTCGATTGCGCAACAGCGACAGCATCGTGATGGTCCGATGGATTCGTACGGCACACATGACGGCAATTGCCTTGGTGCAAGCTCCGATGCCATAGAGCCGGTCGCTCGTTAGAACGGTTATGACGCCTGCTGCGGGCGATGCCAGAACAAGCAGAGCCTGTGCAATCCACCGCAGTCTCCATGCCGGCCTATCGGCGGTCATGTTGCGGTAGTGCAGAATGTGTCGGTCCCACTTGAGGTAGAGCTCCCGGAGAGAGCTCCTAGCCGGGTGAAAGACGATCATTTCCGGGACGTACCGAAATCGAAGCCCGGCACGCTGCGCGCGTTGTCCCCACTCCATGTCCTCCGCTACGTCGATCCCTGCGAACGGACCGACGGAATGGAAATCCCGGCGAAACATCGCCATGTTGCCAGTGCCGCAATAGCCATCGCGCTCGATATAGAGTTTGAATCGATAAGCGAAGACGCTCTCGTAGGCCGCGATGGCATCCAGGTGTGGCTTCTCGCCCTGCCAGATGCGGACATCGCCTCCGAGCACTGTCCCACGAGGGAACGAATGCAGTGAGCGCCAAACGCTGCTCAGCCAATCCGGATGTGCCCTGCAATCGGCGTCGATGAAGGCAAGCACCTCGCCGCTCGCAGCAGCAACCCCGGTGTTGCGCGCCGGGCCAGGCCCTGGCTGCGCCTCGCGCAACAGTCGTACGCCCGGGTATTGAGCAATGACGTCGGTCGGCAAGGTTGCGGAGCCGTTGTCAACGACAATGATCTCGAACGAACCTCGGGGAATGCTCTGCGCCTCGAGAGTGGCCAGGCATGTTTTCAGCGCGCCTGGTTGATTCAAATGAGGAACAATCACCGAAATCGTCCGACATTTAATGTGCATTTAATTTCCTCCGCCGCCGACGACTGCGACTTGGTCGTTGACGGGCACTTTCGGCCTCGTATTTAAGTTCAAAATATAATCGCAATATAACTTGCAAATAAAATCGCCGCCATTATTATCTCGATATTATTTAAGTTCAATTGGAAATCGGTCTTTCGCTCAAAGCGAATCTTGGCCGGGGAGGAACCCATGCGTGCTTACTTTCTGGGGTGCCCCATCGATATCTTGACCATGGCAGAGACTGTCGACCTTGCTCGTAAGGCCATGCGAAACCGTCAGCGTCTGCAGCATGTGGCGCTCAACGTAGCGAAGTTCGTCAACATGCGCTCCGATCCAGTGCTTGCCGCTGATGTCGCCAACAGCGACATTGTCGGAATCGACGGCATGGGAATCCTTTGGGGTGCGCGGGTGCTTGGTCTGCCGGCAACGTCGCGAGTCACCGGCGTAGACTTACTCAGCGAGTTGCTGAAAGTGTGCGCGCAAGAGGGCCTGCGACCGTATTTTCTGGGAGCCTCACCCGCCGTCGTGCAACAGGCGGCGCAGCGTGTTCGGGACGAGCATCCTTCGCTTGTCTTTGCTGGGGTGAGGCACGGTTATTTTTCCAGCGAGCAGGAGAACGAGGTCGTCCGCGATATTCGGTCCAGTGGCGCTGATTGCTTGTTCATCGGCATGCCCACACCTCGCAAGGAACGTTTTCTTGCGGCCCACCGCGACGAGCTCAGCGTGCCGTTCATCATGGGCGTGGGCGGCGGGTTCGACGTTCTCGCGGGCTCAGTTCTGCGAGCTCCCACTCGCATGCAGCAATTCGGCCTCGAATGGTTGTATCGCATCTATCAGGAGCCCAGGCGGATGTGGTGGCGGTATGCCAGGACGAACACGCTATTTGCGGGAATCTTGACGCAAGCCTTCATGTGGCAGGCACTTAGACGGTCGCCTGGCATGTACAGTGTGCTGCCCCCCGGGGCAGGTCGGATCGGAGGGTGAGACGTGCGAAAGCATTTTCTCATCCTGTTGGGAACCAGGCCGGAAGCGATCAAGCTATTTCCCGTCATCAACCGGCTCAAGGCCGAAAAGAACAAAGACATCGCCCTCACGGTCTGCGCGACAGCGCAGCACAGGGAATTGCTCGACCAGGTTCTCAAGGTGGCCAACGTGGTCCCGGATTTCGATCTCGACGTCATGACAGTGAATCAGACGCTCGATAGTCTAACCGGCCGGCTATTGGCGCAGATCGGAGACGTGCTGGAGAGGGTGAAGCCCACCAGAGTGATCGTCCAGGGCGACACTGCGACTGCCATGGCAGGTGCGTTGGCGTCGTACTATCACCGCGTTCCGGTCTCACATGTCGAGGCGGGACTGCGAAGTGGAGATATCTTCGCACCCTGGCCCGAGGAGGTGAACCGCAAGATTGTCGGCTCGATCGCCGATCAGCATTTCGCGCCGACGGAGCGTGCCGCGCGAGCGCTGCGGGCGGAGAACGTCTCCAAAGATCGCATTCATGTTACTGGAAATACGGTCGTTGACGCGCTGATCCTCGCGAAAGCCATGGTAGAGGCCGATCCGCAGCTCTCATCCCGCTGGGACGGAATCAAAAAGCGTCACGGCAACCGCCGCATTATCCTAGTCACTTGCCATCGCCGCGAGAATTTCGGCGGGGGCGTTTTCAACGTCGTCAATGCACTGGAGACAATCCTGAGCAGGGAGGACGTTGCCGTCGTACTTCCGGTTCACCCGAACCCGAATGTTCGCGACGTGTTCGCGAGCCGGCTCGCCGATCATCCACGTGTCGTACTCATTTCTCCCCAAGAGTACACCGATTTTGTCAGCCTTCTGTCGCTGTCGTATTTGGTGCTCACTGACTCAGGAGGCGTGCAAGAAGAGGCGCCGACGTTTGGAAAGCCTGTCCTTGTCATGCGCGAGACGACGGAACGTCCGGAGGGCGTCGAGGCCGGCACCGCACGACTGGTCGGCGCGAACTACGATAGGATCGTCCACGAAACATTCCGTCTTCTTGACGACGATGGGACTTACTCGGCTATGGCTCGCTCCCATAATCCATTCGGTGACGGGCGGGCGAGCGAGCGGATCGTGAAGGTGCTTCTTGATGCCTGAATTCCATAAAGTCGCTGTCATCGGACTTGGCTATATCGGCTTGCCGACAGCCGCGCTGATAGCCAGTCGCGGCCTGCAGGTGGTCGGGGTGGACACAAAGGAATATGTGGTCAGGACGGTTGGTTCCGGATCCATTCACATTTCGGAGCCCGATCTTGATGGTCTCGTTTCCAAAGTGGTGTCGAGCGGTGCGTTGACGACATCAAGCGAACCGCAAGCCGCCGACGTCTTCATCATCGCGGTACCCACACCTATCGACGGAAACAATCGGCCGGATTTGTCCAACGTGAATACCGCGGTCGAGTCCATACTCGATCTGCTTCGGCCGGGTAATCTCGTCATTCTCGAATCGACCTCGCCCATCGGAACGACTGAAGGAATCGCGAAGCGGATTAGCGAACGCAGGCCCGACCTGAGAGTTAGTGTCAACGGTCATGAGGATGGTGCAATCTACGTCGCTTATTGTCCGGAGCGCGTATTGCCCGGGAGGATCTTGAGTGAACTCATCAACAATGACCGATGCATCGGGGGAGTGACCCCCGCCTGCACTCGGCGGGCTCAGCGCTTCTATAAGATGTTCGTTCGGGGTGCGTGCGTTGCAACCACCGCGCGCGCAGCCGAGTTGGTCAAGCTCACGGAGAATGCGTTCCGCGACACGAACATTGCATTTGCCAATGAGCTCTCATTGATCTGCGACAGGTTCGACATTAATGTTTGGGAGGTTATCGATATTGCCAACCGTCATCCGCGCGTGACGGTGTTGCGACCGGGACCAGGTGTGGGCGGTCATTGCATTGCCGTCGATCCATGGTTCATCATCGACTCTGCGCCGGACCTCGCGCGCCTCATGCGGGCGAGCCGCGAGGTCAACATTGCCAAGACGGAAAGCATTATCGAGCGAGCCGAGGCTCTGATCGACGATCATCCGTATGCAAACGTGGCTTGCTGCGGGCTGACGTTCAAGGCAAATGTCGATGATTTGCGCGAAAGCCCGGCGATGGAAATCGCAGTACACCTCGCGAAGAAGTACGGGGAGCGCATCAAGCTTGTCGAACCGAATCTCCGGCGGTTACCGCCCGAACTTGCCGACTATCAGTCCGGATTCTTGAGCATCGACGAAGCATTGCGCACGTGTGAGATCGCCCTTCTCCTGGTCGATCACGACGAATTCAAAATGGTTCCACTAGCCGAACGCCGACATCTCGACGTCATCGACACTCGGGGCATATGGCAAGATATGCCTGCGCGAACGTGAAGCTGCCGAACCCTCCAGAGGCGAGACCACCGATTTGATACCCTTCTTTGACTTGAAAGCACAAGCTCAGACGGTCGGGTCGCAAATTGACGTTGCGGTCGCGCGCGCTATTCGAGACGAACGGTCTAGATGGAGACATGAAGCGAGCTCTTTCGAGAAACGCTTCGCGGATTACTGCAATGTCGCCTGCTGCTGCGCCGTTAACAGTGGCACATCGGCGCTCCGTCTCGCGTTGCTGGCCGCTGGCGTGGGGCCGGGCAATGAGGTGATCACGGTCTCGATGAACTTCGTCGCGGCGACGGCCGCCATTGTCAGCTGCGGTGCAACACCTGTCTTTGTGGACGTTGATCCAGTTACCTGGACGATGAACCCTGCTCTGATCGAGGCTGCGATTACGAACAGAACGAGGGCGATCCTGCCGGCCCATCTGCATGGGCTCATGGCGGACATGGATCCAATCATGTCGATTGCCCGCCGCCATGGTCTCTTTGTAATCGAGGACGCTGCGCAGGCGCATGGTGCTGTGTACAAGAGCAGGCGTGCCGGCTCGATCGGGGATTTCGGCTGCTTCAGCTTCTATCCCGACAAGAATCTCGGAGCTCATGGCGAGGCCGGAGCAGTTGTTACCGATCAGCCGGAACTTGCGCGACGCGTGTCCTTGCTCCTCGATCGAACGCAGGAGGACCGCAGTCATGTTTTCGCAAGATGCGATGATCGAATAGACGAAGTTCAGGCAGCAGTACTAAACGTAAAGATCGAGCACATCGAAGCCTGGACCGAGGCACGTCGATCGATCGCCGCGCAGTATGATCAGGAACTGTCCAATCTGGCACTTGCGCGCCCGCGGCCACCCAGCCACAGCAGGCATGTCTATCATATCTACGCCCTTAGGCTTCGGCATCGCGATCAGACTCTTGCCATGCTGGACCGCGCGGGAATCGACGTTGGCATTCATTACTCCGTTCCGGTCCATTTACAACGGAGCTACGTAGAACTTGGATATCGCGTCGGCGATCTGCCTGTAAGTGAGAGGCTTGCGCGTGAGTTTCTATCGCTTCCCATTTATCCCGAGCTGTTGCCGGAGCGACCCGGCACTGTTGCCGCCGAAGTGAGAAAGGCCGCGACACGAGAGACGGGAATATTCCGAAGCAACTGGGCATTTCAGGACAAAATGCCTCGATATGGCCGATTAGCCTAGAACCAGGAGAGCGGTCGGGATGGATCTCAAGGGCAAACGCGTTCTCGTTACCGGAGGTGCCGGATTCATCGGTTCGCATATCGTAGATTTGTTGTGCGACGAAGGCTGCGTCGAGATCGTCGCGCTCGACAATATGACGACCGGCCGACCGGAGAATCTTAGGAAGTCGTTTAATCGAGGACCCGTGCGATTGGTCCGCGGCGATTTACGCGACACCAAGTTGGTAGAAGCTCTTGTAAAGGGAGCCAACATCATCTTTCACCAAGCTGCACCATGCAGCGCCCATTGCATGGCCGAACCGCGTCTTGCCATGGAGGTCATGGTGAACGCTACCTTCGACCTGCTTGAACTTTGCGTCAGGTATGACGTCGAGAAGTTCATCGCCGCGTCCTCCGCTTCGGTGTACGGCGCGGCGGAGGAATTTCCGACGACGGAGCATCAGAACCCGTATGGAAACCGTACCGTCTGTGGAACAGCGAAGGTCTGCAATGAAGGCCTGCTCCGCGCTTATAACGATATGCACGGTCTCGACTATATCGCTTTGCGATATTTTGACGTGTATGGCAGCCGAATGGACGTGCACGGTCGATATGCCGAGATGCTGATCCGCTGGATGGAGGAAGTGGAGGCTGGAACGCCGCCGGTGATAGTCGGGCACGATCAGCAGACCTTGGACTTAGTGCATGTCCGTGACGCAGCACGCGCAACCATCCTTGCGGCGAGGGCAAAGGTCAGCGACGAGGTGTTCAACGTGGGGAGCGGCATCGAAACAAGTCTGGTGCAGCTCGCTTCGGTCTTGGCCTCCGTTATGGGCCATGACGGCGTGCTCCCGCAAATCGCACCCGAGCACTCGATCAATCCTGTACCGCGCCGCGTGGCGTCGACAGGCAAAATGGAACGTCTGCTAGGCTTCCAAGCCACGGTGCCGCTCGAACTCGGACTGACGGAGTTTGTGAAGTGGTGGCGCTCCGAACGAGGACTTGCGACCGCGCGGCAACGGCAGGCTCTGGCTTCATGAGTCCCCTTGCTGTGCCACAACATCCAGTGAAGAAGCCGTGCATGCAGCCATCCTGGCGCTGCACTTTGCGTGCTCGAGACGATCTTCCCGATAGGAGGGCCGGCGCTTGACAGGGCGCAAGCCGAAACACCGAAGCCGGGCAGAATTTGATTCATAAAATTGAGTGCGATGGAGAATGGCAATGCGAGTTCTTGTAACAGGTCATCTTGGCTACATCGGCACGGTCTTGACGCCAATGCTGGTCGGCGCCGGACACGAGGTGGCTGGAATGGACAGCGACATCTACTCCCGGTGTACATACGCCGCCGGCGGTAGCATTCTCGAGGTCCCGACGATTTGGAAGGACGTCAGAGACGCGGAGGTTGCGGATCTCGTTGGCTTCGACGCTGTGCTGCATCTAGCCGCGCTCTCCAACGATCCGCTCGGTAATCTTAGGCCTGAACTGACTGACCAGATCAATCATCGCGCAAGCGTTCGCATGGCCGAGATTGCGAAACATGCCGGCGTGCGTCGTTTCGTGTTCGCCTCTTCCTGCAGCAACTATGGAAAAGCCGGCGAGGAAATGATCGATGAGACAGCCGCGCTCAATCCGGTGACGGCCTACGGAGAATCCAAGGTAGCCTCCGAACGTGATATTTCGGCGTTGGCCGGCGACGGGTTTTGCCCGGTGTATCTGAGGCCAGCGACAGCGTACGGAGTCTCACCGCGACTGCGCTTCGATATTGTCCTGAATAACCTTGTTGCATGGGCGTTTACGACAGGAAAAATTCACCTGAAATCGGATGGCTCGCCCTGGCGGCCGATCGTCCACATCGAGGATATTTCTCGAGCTTTCATAGCCGCATTGGAGGCGCCTGCCGAATCCGTTTTCAATGAGGCATTCAATGTCGGTCAGACTGCTCACAATTATCGAATTCGGGATCTAGCCGAGATCGTCGCGAGTGTGGTGCCGAATTCCACGGTGGAGTTTGCCGAAGATGCGAGTCCAGATGAGCGGTCCTACCGAGTGAGCTTCGAAAAGATCCGCCGCAAGTTGCCAGGGTTCCAGCCGCGCTGGGATGCTCGGATGGGCGCCGAACAGCTCTACAGGGTCTACCGTTCGTCAAAGTTGACTTTGGAGGAGTTCGAGGGGCCGCAATATCAACGCATCGGCCATATTCGGAAGTTGCTGGCGGAGAGAATTCTTAGTAGCGACTTGCGCCGCACGAGACTGCAGCTCGCAGCGGTGTCGTGAATGCTCAGCTCGCTGTAGACGAAAGCCGGGTGAGCAGGAAGCCAGCGGGTAACTGCTGTCGCGCCCGTGGTTCCGCTAGCGCAGGCCCGCGCTGATTGGCTGGATTCGGGCGTTGCTTCGGCCCTGCACGACGCTTTGGCGATCGTCGTGCAGAGGGCGCCATCGCCGAATTTGCCGACAATGTCGCGGGTGAGGCATTGCAAGGTCGCATTCTCTTGAAAATCACCAAATAGCGAAAGCTCTCGAGTAGCGGCCAGCCGAGCTTCATTAGGACTATTAGCCGAGAAGCGCTCTGGCGTTGGGAGGAGCCGCGATAGTCGTCACCTTATTTTGAGCCAAAGCCGAGAAATTTAGATTTGTTAATGACCCGCCGCCAAAATACGGACAAATGAAAATAACATTCTCCGAGCTAATGTTGGCGACAAGTGCCATCCTTTTCGATTCCACCGAAATAGGGAAAGGGCGCCGCGCTGAAGAAGTTCCGAGCGATCGAGGGACTGCGAGGTTGGCTGGCGTGGACCGTGGTCTTGGCGCACCTCGCATATTGTTCGGGCTTCAATATGGGAGCGTTGGCGGGACAGTTCAGATCACTAGGCCTACCCGCTGTCCTCGTGTTCCTTATAGTCAGCGGCTTCGTGATCACGCACGTTATTGTTGAAAAATCGGAAGCATATCCAGTCTATCTCGTCCAGCGTTTCGCACGATTATTTCCGTTGTTTGCCGCCACCTGCATTTTTGGCTTCTTTACCAACGATCTGCTCGCCATTTCGCTATCCGCTCCTGGCTTTAACGATTCCGAATTCGCAAAGGTTGCGAATGGTGTCGCCGCAAGCAATCATAAGTACTTCTGGTCACACCTTCTCGCGCATGTCACAATGCTGCACGGTGCCATTTCCAATGCAGCGTTGCCGTACTCGGAATACGCATTCAACATGCCAGCCTGGAGCATTTCGCTGGAATGGCAATTCTATCTTGTAGCGCCGCTGATAATCTGCCTCATCCGAAATGAATTATTCGTCCCGCTACTCGCCATTACAGTTGCAATTTTTGAATTGTGGTTCAGGAGTATCGTCGGCACTTTTCAGCCCGGAGCGCTGCCGCTCGCAGCTAGCTACTTCCTGGTGGGAATTGTGAGCCGATTGACCTACCCGTATGTGGAAGGTCACAATTGGCTGCTCCCGGCAGTGGCTTTGGCGATCGTCCTTTTTCCGTTGCGCAGTGAACTGCGACCGTTCCTGATCTGGTTTATTGTATTTTTCGGTCTTCCGCAGGAGTGCCATGAGCGGCCGGGACTTGCTGGCAATATATACTCCTGCGCGCTCACGAATCCCGTGGCACAGTATTTTGGTTCGCGCTCCTACTCGATATTTCTGTGTCACTACCCTGTCGTTTCAGCGATCGTTTGGTTCGTCTTCAGCTACTCTGGGGCTGGTCCTGGGATGTTGCTGCTTTCGTGCCTGAGCATACCCGCCACGATAGCCGTTTCAGAACTCACGTATCGATACATTGAACTGCCGGGGATCAAGATGGGAAGACGCGCCGCGGCTTGGATGCAGCCGCCGATAACGTCGGGTGTGGCTTCCCAATGAATATTCATGCGAAGATCCGCTCGCTCAGGATCAACGAGTAAGGCGGGCGAGTGGACTCCTCGCGACGCATTCGCAAGCCTGCGTCAAATGGCTCGGCAAACGCGGTCATCTTCCAGCCCTTTCACGCCGTGAGGGCGAATGAAGCATCCGCGGTAATCCGTCGCTCAAGCCAAGTGTGTCCATTGAAGTGCTTGTATTGTTCTGCACGCAGCTTGTCGGCCAGGCGACCCGGCGGCAGATCAACATCCGCATAGGTCAGGACTTCATCCTTTTTGACTGCGTGCCGCAACTTGCAGCCCTCTACGAGACCTTCGGGAAGGTATTGCATTTGACTCATTTCCTCGGAGTTCACGGCTTCGCCATAGGTCATGTACATCCCATAGTCGTCGAGGACCTCGCCCGCCGCCAAATCACGCTTGGCGACGGCACAGACCTCGACAACCGGACCGGCGATGGGAGGGGCGACCAAATCTTTGAAAAGAAACGCACGGGCAATCGAGTTCGGTACTTCGAAATGAACGAGGTGATATGGTGTGAAGAACGAGTACAAGGGACCTTCACCCATTTTGTACAAGCTCAAATACTTCTGTTGCTTAGGATCGGTGTGCTCGGCTAGCACGTAGACCTTGGTCAGAGGTGTGCCGACGACATAGTCGATGATTCCGCCCAGGGCGCGGATCTCGTCTATGTCGTAGAGGGTGCCTATCTTCATGACGTCGCCGCGATATTCCAGTCCGCGCGACATGCCGCGTGATCTGACCTTGAAGCCAGTCGCATTGGCCACGATCGTTTGCTCGAAGCTGATCTTGGATCCGTCGGCGAAGCTGGTGACCATGGCTGGGTTTTGTCCCCATTGCTCGGCAAATCCCTTCTGCGTGGTGGGGTTGCGATACGGATCCTGAAGTCCTTTGATGTTGCCGACGACGCGCGGGATCAAGCCGAGCCCCTTGACCCATCGAACCAGGTTCATTTGCACCCCCGGTTCGTCGCCATCGCATGCAGACAGGGTGCCCCCATACTTCTTTGCATAGACCTGCAAGATCGGCCCGATAGTCGCGTCGATCTCCGCGTTCATGAGCACCATGGTCTTTTGATGCTTGAAGGCTTCCAGCGCGACGTGGGCCCCGAATTCAACCGATCCGGTTACGTCGACGATCACGTCGACCAAGTCCGATCTGGCGAGAAGGAGCGCGTCCTCAGTGACCGCCGGAATACCAGCGGCAATGGCTCTGTCCAGTTGCCCTTGGCTGTCCGCGTAAACTACATCGGTTAGGCCGGAATAGTTGAACACGTCACGGCCACGCTGTGGCTTTCGGCTGTATATGGCAACAACCCGCATTCCGGGAACACTGTTGTTTATTTGATTGGTAATTCCCTGAACCATGAAACCTGCGCCGAGCAGGCCGACGCGAATTGGCTTTCCCTCCGCATGACGGGCATTTAGGGCGTGATCGATCAGTATCATCGTAGTTTCTTTCAACTGGAAGGGATCGGTGAGGGCTGTGAGCAACGTGCTTTTTGCGTCAACCTTCGACGCCGGCGAGTTCCATCCGCGCTTTCAGTTCGGATTCGACCTCGTTGAGTAAGCCAAATTTCTGATCCTTATCCGAGATCACGGAAACAGGAAGCGGCCACGTCAGTCCGAGCCGAGGATCGTTATACATCAGCCCACTCTCCGCCTCGGGGGTATAGAACTCTCCCACCTGGTAACTGGTATCCGTGTTGTCGACGAGAGTCTGATAACCGTGGGCAAAACGTTCCGGCACGTAGAGCGCCCGCTGGTTGCTCTCGTTCAGCTCGACGGCGACATGCTGCAGGTAGGTCGGGCTTTCGGGGCGCAGGTCGACGATGATGTCGAGGATGGCGCCACGCGTGCAACGAACCAGTTTCGTCTCCGACGCCGGCGGAAATTGAAAGTGCATGCCGCGCAGGGTACCTCGCCGGATATTTGACGCGATATTCGCCTGCGCGATGACCGGATTGAGGCCTACGGTCCTAAACTCTCTCTGGCAAAAGGCTCGCGCAAAAAAGCCGCGTGGATCCTCGCGGCGTTCAATATCGATAATGTAGGCCCCTTTAAGCTTGGTTTCGGTTATAATCACTCCAATTTCCTCCGTATTGGCCCTGCCCGGCGTTCAAATGCATCGAAATGTCAATGATGATAATGCTTAAGGGCGAAATTTCAAAACAGTTTTAAAAATATATTGATTAATTCGATCCAATAGATAAAATACCACATTAAATAGCGCGATTGATATATTTTAAATCGATGCCTGCTTCCGCTTCAGGCAAATCTGTGACGCCCGAAACGATCGGCACAAACATGGGAAGGGCAGGCCATGAAAGTTGTACTGTTCTGTGGGGGGCTCGGAACCCGCATCCGGGAATATTCTGAAAGCATTCCGAAGCCCATGGTGCCCGTCGGCCAGCACCCGATGCTGTGGCATGTTATGCAATACTATAGCCAGTATGGTCATCGCGATTTCATATTGTGCCTGGGTTACAAAGCCAATGTGATCAAGGAGTACTTCCTCAACTCGGATCGCTGGGCTCACAGCGATTGCGTTGTTTCCAACTTCGGCAGGAAGGTTGAGGTAATCGGCGAGCAGCCACCGGATTGGCAGGTTTCGCTAGTTGACACCGGCATTTGGCGAAACATCGGTCAGCGCTTGATGGCGGTGCGCTCCCTCGTTGAGAACGAGGATATCTTTCTCGCAAACTACAGCGATGGCCTGACCGACGCACCGTTGCCCGAAATAGTCGAGCGATTCAAGAAGAGTGGAATGGTTGGATGTTTTGTCGCCGTGCATCCTCCGTTCAATTTTCACCTCGCTGAATTCAACGGTGGAGACACCGTCAAGCGTTTCCGCTCCAGTCAGCAGTCCGAGATCTGGATCAACGGGGGCTACTTCATCTTCCGGAAGGAGATCTTCGACTACATACGTGAGGGCGAAGAGCTTGTGCTCGAACCATTTAATCGGCTGATCGAGGCTGGAAAGCTCATGGCCTACAAGTACGAAGGTTTCTGGCGCGCGATGGATACGCTGCGGGACCGGCAGGTTCTTGAGGAGATGATTGAGCGGGGCGAAATGCCCTGGAAGATTCTTCCGGAAGCGCGCACGCAGGCGGCTTCATGAAGGCATTTCAACTTGCCGCGCCTGGAGAGCGTCTCTCGATCCTCTGTCTCGGTGCGCACTCGGATGACATCGAAATAGGTGCCGGTGCGACAATTCTAGATTTGCTTGCGCGTGGCGTCCGGCTTGACGTGCATTGGTGTGTGCTTAGCGCGGCGGGCGAACGCGAGAGTGAGGCGAGGGCGTCTGCTGCCGAATTTGTATCCGAAGCTGCTCGTTCTCAGATTGAAGCAATGGCATTTCGAGACGGCTTCTTTCCAGAGCAGGGTGACGGGATCAAGAAGTGGTTTGAGTCGTTGAAGCGACGGGTTGAGCCGGATCTGATCCTGACGCACCGCGGAGATGATGCCCATCAGGATCATCGTCAGGTGTCACGTTTAACGTGGAATACATTCAGAGATAATTTGATTCTAGAATATGAGATTCCCAAGTGGGACGGGGACGTCGGGCGACCAAATTTGTATGCGCCCGTTTCAGCTCGAGCATTGCAGCGCAAGATCGACCTCCTGATGTCGCATTTTGGAAGCCAGCGTTCCAAGCAATGGTTCGATCCTGAAACCTTCCGCGGATTGGCACGGATCCGGGGCATGGAATGTCGGGCTCCAGAAAGGTACGCCGAGGCATTTCTTGCGCGCAAGCTCGCCCTAGGTTGAAGAGGTTCGCCATGTACATGTTGGCTTGCTGTAGGGGCTCGTTTTGGAGCGATCTATGGATGATCTGAAGGCGAGGGCGGTCCGCGGCGGCTTTGCAAAGCTTTGTGGTCAGGCCGCGAATTTCGCCCTTCGAATCGGCTCCCTAGCGATTCTAGCCCGCTTGCTGGATCCGGAGGACTTTGGGTTGATCGCGATGGCGACCGTCGTTACGGGAATATATGGCCTCTTCAGCACTGCGGGTCTTTCATCGGCCACCGTTCAGCAGGCAACGATAACCAATGAGCAGATCTCGACGCTATTTTGGATCAATCTTGGGGTGGGGCTACTGCTTGCCCTCATGACCGCGGCCAGTGCGCCCGCCCTCGTTGCTCTTTATCATCAGCCTCGGCTTTTCTGGGTGACGATCGCCATCGGCTTCGGGTTCGTTCTCAACGGGGCGGGTGTACAGCACTCCGCGCTTCTTGAACGCCAGTTGCGCTATGTAGCGTTGACGATAATTGATTTGGTGTCGCAGATTGTAGGTATCGGCGTTGCGCTTTGGATGGCGGTAGCCGGCTTCGGCTATTGGGCGCTGGTCGCCGCGGCGATCGTCTCGCCAGCGATGAATACTGTCTGCATGTGGCTGGCGACGGCTTGGATACCGAGTGCCCCCCGTTGGGGAAGAGCAACCTTTCCAATGCTGCGATTTGGCGGGACAATTACGCTGAATGGCCTGATCGTTTATGTCGCCTACAATTTCGACAAGGTAGTCATCGGTCGGTTTTGGGGCGCCGACGCCCTGGGAATTTATGGAAGAGCATATCAACTTGTCACGATTCCCACATCCAACTTCAATTCTGCGGTGGGAGGCGTCGCGTTCTCGGCATTGTCGCGGCTCCAGCACGATCCCGTCCGTTTGAGGAATTACTTTTTGAAGGGCTATTCGCTGGTTGTCTCGTTGACAATGCCCACGACGATTTTCTGTGCCATGTTCAGCAAAGACATCGTTCTGGTCGTTCTTGGACCAAAATGGATCGAGGCAGCAATCATCTTCCGCCTGCTGGCACCAACGGTCCTGGTATTCGGGATGATCAATCCCCTGGCATGGCTCCTCTTTTCTGTCGGTCTCACAAGACGAAGCCTGACGATAGCTTGCGTCATCGCTCCGCTGGTTATTTCGGCCTATCTCATCGGGCTGCCGTATGGACCGAAGGGCGTTGCAATTGCCTATTCTACTGCGATGACGCTGTGGGTGCTTCCCCATATTGTCTGGTGTCTGCACGGAACGGCGATTTCGCTGTCGGACCTGTTCCTGGCGGTGAGGGGCCCGTTTCTCTCAGGTGTCGTAGCTGCTCTGGTTGCGTTTGGTGTCCAGCTAGAGTTCGGAGAGTGGGGGCCGCCTTATGTTAGATTGATGATTGAGGGTAGCATCATGCTTGGGGTCTACTACTCGATGCTGCTGCTCATAATGGGCCAAAGGGCGTTCTATCTGGATCTCCTTACGGCGCTGAGGAAGCCGCGATTGCCTGAATTGCCGGACCGCACGGCTTCAGTTGGGTGACCTGGATTTTTGTTCAAGGAACTGGCGAGCATGAGCATACGATCAGGCGATTGGATGGAAGTAAGAACGAAGGACGAGATCCTAAGTACGCTGGATAAAGCCGGTCGGTTGGATGGGTTGCCATTTATGCCGCAGATGTTCCAGTACTGTGGCCAGCGCTTTCGCGTCTACAAACGGGCGCACAAGACCTGTGATACCGTCTCGGGAAAATCGCTCGGAAGAAAACTTGCGGATGGGATTCACCTGGATCTCCGCTGCGATGGCAAGGCACACGGTGGCTGCCAAGCGTCGTGCTTGCTCTTCTGGAAGGAAGCCTGGCTCAAGCCTGTCGCGGAAGCGTCGACTTCGACGATATCGTCGCCAGAGTGCGGAGCGCCGCCTGGCGGCAAGATCGCTCCGGTCGTTTGCACAGAGGAAGACGTCGGCAAAGCAACACACATCCGCGGAGCCGATGGCGAGCCGATATACATTTGCCAGGCAACCCGACTGCTCGAATACACCACGCCCCTGCCGTGGTGGGACGTTAGGCAGTACATTGAGGATTATACGTCCGGCAATGCTACTTTGGGCCGCATATTTAGCGGTTTTATCTACGTGGGATACTTCTTCGGTTCGTTGGCCTTTCGCGGCAGGCTTGGGATTCCCGGCCGTTGGCTGTACGATCGCTTTCAAGCGATCAGGAACGGATTTCCATTCCCGCGAAGACGGGGCAATATACCGCTCGGAAAACCTACTCCTACATGTGAGTTGAACCTGCAACCCGGAGAACTGGTTCGGGTGAAGTCGTACGATGAGATCCTCGCCTCGCTCGACACGGCAGGCCAAAATCGAGGAATGGCCTTCGATGCGGAGCTGGTGCCGTTTTGCGGAGGAACTTATCGCGTCAAAGCGAGAGTGAATAATTTCATCGACGAAAGCACCGGAAAAATGAGAAGAATGAAAACTCCGGCAGTGCTGCTCGAGGGAGTGTGTTGTCAATCGCGCTATAGTCACAACCGAATGTTTTGCCCACGAAGCATATATTCGTGGTGGCGTGAGGCTTGGCTCGAAAGAGTTTCGGAGGAGACCGCCCGCTGACGCGTCGCGGTGGCCTTTACCCTAGACCAATCGGCACCGCCTGCCGCAAGTCCTCGACTGCGTCCCCTTAGCCAACACCAGTTCATGTCTTCGGCGCAGCTGCATATTTGTTGCGGACGGCCATGAGCGACTTGGTCAAGCCGAAGACCTTCTCTGGAACGATGGTTGCGTCGGGGAACAGTGCCGAGAACATGGATCGATCGAGCAATGTTGAACTCTGAATCGTTCTCATAGCGTCGTCGACGGTCTCGGCTTTGGACCAGTACGGCCCGCATTTTCGAGACATGACCAGCCGGAACTTCAGAGACTCGGGAAGCCAGTGCAGAAGCGGCGTTCTCGCATGCGGTTCGATTGGAAACCAGTAATAGGGCGTTTGAACGAAATAGCTTGGAGCTATGCGACGTATCTCATTCGCCATCGACATCATGCTCGACCACTGGCCTACATGTTCGATGACAGAATTCGAATGGATTACATCGAAGCTATTGTCGGCGAGTTCGGGCATGTGGCAGGCGTTGCCCTTGAGAAACACAAGCCCCGGCTTTGCAAGTCCCTCACCGTCCAGATTAATCAGTGTTATTTCCACTGGCCGGGAGATCAATCGTCGCTTATCGTGCCAATAAGCTTCGACACCGCCGACGTCGAGAATGCGCAAGGGGCGGCCCATTGCCGGAATCGATGCAATTAAATCCAGAAAGATGGAGAATCTTGCGAGCCGATAACGGCTTGAGGCTGCTTTCTCGTAACCACTGAATTCATCGGCTCTACCAACCGCCATTTTATGGTTTGCCACTGCTACATAACCTCTCGCAGACGTCGACGATTGGGCCGCGGCGGCGCAATTTGTCGATTTAATTATGCTTGGTAATTTGCCTGAACTTTATAAATTGATCAACCATGATATAATGGGGAAAGTTATAATGTGCGCGTCGCTTAGATCGGCGCTGGTCGAGCCCTTTTGTTAACCCGGTCCTTAGAGTCGAGAGTCGCCTCCGTCATGTGTCGTCTGCGCTGTGGCCGGTTGGCAGAGAATTGGTCGGAATCGAACCCTCTCCGGCGTCTCAATGGAGGGCCGCCAGCTCGAGCAGAGGGTTGCGCATTATGGCGTCGCGCACGACCCGTGCTTTTGGTCATCGGGATACATTAACCAGGAGATGGAAAAAGCCGTGATCCTTGAGTCGATGGCCGACGTTGCGATCCTTATCGTTGGATTTCGCAATGCCGAGGACATTAGAGATTGTCTCGTGGCTCTGTCGGGCGCGACGGGACATCCGGAGTTTAACGTATTCATTTGCGAGAATGGCGGGAGGAGCGCTTTCCATCGGCTGGTTGAGCGGCTCTGCGACACCGAGGGCCCATGCACCGACGCCACCAAGGTCGATGTTCAGGCCGACGTCGGCCTTGGTCGATGTTCGGAGGTTCAGCGATTGAGATTGCGGACAAGCCCCTCCAATGTGTGGGTTGCATGTGCGGCCGGAAATCTCGGATACGCAGGCGGCATCAACCTCTGGCTCGACCGATTGCAGGATGTTTCCGGATGGAACGGAATCTGGGTCTTAAACCCTGACACCCTGCCGGAAACAGGAGCCCTCGCTGCCTTGGTCGAGCGAGCTGCGAGTGGCAACAAGGGGATGGTGGGCAGTACGATCGTAGATGTCGACGGAACGGCAACCGTACGTTGCCGGGGCGGACTCCATTGGCAAAAATGGCTTACGAGACCAGTTGCGATCGGCCGCGGTGAACAGTTGAATTCGCCTCACGACGTGCGTGCAATTGAAGCCGCCATGGACTGTCCCTCAGGCGCATCCATGTATGTGACGCGCGATTGTATTGAGAAAATCGGACCTATGGACGAAAGCTATTTCCTCTTCTCCGAGGACCTAGACTGGGGCGTCCGCGCCAAACCGTGTGGTTTGGGCTATGCGGCTGCCTCCATCGTTCGGCACAAGCGTGGGACGACGACCGGATCTGCTAGGGATATTTCCGCAGTGCCACGATTCTCCGTGTATCTTCAGCACCGCAACGCCGTTCGTTTCGTGCGTAAGCATTTCCCTATGGCGTTGCCGTTCTGCGCCGTGGTCATGGTTCTGTATGCTGTCAGGTATTTTGTTAAGGGAGCATGGCAGAACTGCATCGCGGGCCTCCACGGTACATTCGCAGGACTGAGGGGCGAAATGGGTCCGCCGATCTGCTATCCCGAGATCTCCGAACTGGCAGAGTCCCGCGGCGGAGTTCTTCCCTAACAAAGGCCGCTTTAGCGTCGTACAGCTGCTTTCGCGTTGAGGCCACGGTCTGGCAGCAGTCGAGCGACTTTCGGGACTGATGTCCATCGAACGCCGCCGGTCTATCGAATATCTCTCCCTGTGATCATGTTCCAGTTTTCAACCAGAGACCATTTCAAAACAGAGCCTGGATAAAACGCACCATACGCCCCAGTCGTGTCGAAATAATTGTGATGAGCAGTCGCAATCCCCTCGATAGGAGTACTATGAGGCTTGCTCGTTGCGTACCTGCTGGAGCCGTGCAGCATGTAGGACATCGCAAGGCGGCCTTTCGCGATCATCGTATTGTAGGCAAATGTAGGGTTTACCAATACGCCGGAGTTGGTCCCATCGCTGATATAGAGTTGAAAGCCTTCACCGCTCGCTGCCTGGCGCGTTTGATACGTCGTGTTGTACGCAATCACCACCGCGTTCGTTACGTTCGATCCCATCATTTGCAAATAATTGAGATGAGCACCGGCAACCGTTCCGCCATTCTCGATAAGATTGTAACGGTAAATGAGATTGGTGGTGCCACCTATCTCGACCGCGTGCTGCGGGAAATCCCTCATCCAGTTGTACTGAACAACGACATTGCCATGAGCAGAGATGAGCGAGCTGCCGTCAGCTCCTCCTGCTATCGTGCAGAATTGTACTGTAAGATCGGGCGACTGCTCATCGGCGTTTATCTCTCCGGCGCTGCTAGTGCTTTGAAATTTGCTGTTGGTTACGACGCCCATGGGAGAGTTGACGAACAGGAGGATCGCACCTCCGTGAAGGGAAAAATCGACGCTGTCGATATGGACGCCGCTGGTGTTGTCGACGCGAACAAGATTGTCGACGATCGAAATGCCTGGACCGCGCAAATCGCGCCAGTCGGTAAGCACGGTATCGGCCGGAACACCAACGCCGTAATCAACACCAGCCACTTTCCAAGGTGGCCTCTTGATATAGCTTGTCAACAGTTCTGGCTTCTGAATGGGCGCGTGCGGTGCGTTCGCATGTCCATCGTCCAGCAGATCGAGTTCTGATGCAGTACCGTCACGCAATGCGAACGGCAAGCAAGACAACAGGAGTGCGGTGCACGATCTCGAGATCATTGCAACCAACAAGGCAGAACCTCAATACTTGGTCGCCAATGCGGACGCCGGTCAATGGATCTGATCGCAGTTGGCACGTGTACGATATGCGTCGGTTTCGATGCTGTCACGCGATTTCGTTGGCGATAGTTGTTATTCTGCCGGCGTGACGTGGCCGAGCCGATGTTGTCGAACATGATAGCTTGCGCCGAGTGGTCGGCAATCCGTGCCAGCCGCCTGCAAAATCGCCGAAGGTGTTCAAATTGTCTTGGGGGCGACAGAATCTGCCACCTGATCGAGACTAGAGTCGAGTGTCGGGTCCTGAAATCAGAAAAACGGAGCGAGTGCAAAGATCGTTGACACCCGTTCCGCATCCAACTTTTATAGGATTACTAGTTGGAAGGGGAGAGACCCGACAATGACTCGGAGAATCGGCCTTCTGGGGTATAGGGCGCTCAATTCCCTGCGCACTCATGGAGTTCGTGAGACTTGCCGACGCGCCGGTCGGTATTTTCTCAGTGGGGTGGGTCCAGTGAGGTCAAACCAAGATTTGTTTGATGCAACATACGGCACTGACACCGGTGGGATATCACCCGTATGGGATTTGGACACGGACTCCGCAAACGCGCGATACGGTGAAAGATATCAGGCCATTCCTGCGGATGAGCTGGATACGGCCTTGTCGTTCTTGCACAAGGATTGGTCCGCCTTCACATTCGTGGATCTAGGGTGCGGGAAGGGACGTGCATTGATTGCGGCTTCTCAGCACGGGTTTGCACGCGTGATTGGTGTCGAGTTCGCGAAGTCGCTGGTCGATATTGCGATCAAGAACGGCAAGATTGCGGGAGTGAGGGTCGAAGTCAGGAATGAAGATGCCGCTCAATTCGAGTTTCCAGAAGGCGATATAGTCGTGTTCATGTTCAATCCTTTTCGAGAAACCGTCATGCGGCAGGTTTTGTGCAATCTGGCGCGACACCAGGGAAAGCTGTATCTGCTATATTACCGTCCTGAGCAAAGCGCGGTTGTCGACGAGCGAACCGATTTTCTCGCGAAAATCGGCCAAATACCTACCGCTCCCGGATTCTGTGTCTGGCAGGGCGTTGCGAGAGCGCGTGAAAGTTGTTCGGAACGTTGCTAGCATGGTCGGCGCCAGATTTCGACGTCGTCCTCGCGCGCCGATTTGGCGGCATTGCCATGGTTCGTATGATTTCGCGGTTGGTGCTGTACTCGCCGTAAGAATTAACTCTTCTCGGTCACTTTCATCCGCCAAAGCCGTTTGATTCTGTCAGCTAGTGGCCCCATCGCCGTCTTGGTTGCCTGGATCATCGTCCCAAGTCCTGAGCGGAGCGCGTTGATCGCCACGGCCTTTGCCGTCGGTGCAAAGATGCAGATGACAGCCTCCTGGCGCTCGCGATTCGAAAGCCTCGCTTTGTAAAGTGCGTCGCCGATGCCGAAATCAATTTGCTCGATCGGAGCGCCAATCGGATCTCGACCGAGCTCCTCGATCACCTGTACGATCAGATATAGACCTGGGCCGTATTTGGCGTAGGCAGGGTCAAAGGCGAGATAATCGCTGACGAACACTCCATGGCGAAGCGAGCCGATCCAGAAGGCACCGGGCCGCTCGTCGAGATAAAGGATGTATGCCCGCAGCCATCCCTTACGCGCCTCAAACTCAAGGCGTGATCGGACGATCGGTGTTGCGGAAAAGCCGACTCCGAGACCACGCTGATACGATTTACTTACGACCTTCTCTGCGTCGGCGACGAGCCGATCGAGTTCGTCGAGCTTCGAAAGTTTGTCGATCCTACTATTGGGAAAGGTATCCGTCAGCTTTCGGGCGAGACTTCTGAAATTGTATCGATGCTTTTTTGTCAGACTAGACAGGACTTCAGTTCGGTTTGAAACATCGCGAAATCGATGAATTTGATGGCTGACGGCATAGTCCGAGCAATACCAGCGCGGAAGTGTCTTGGCCGATCGGAACAGAGCCGAATCGACCTCGGCGTAATGGAAGACCGCCCCCTCGGCCTCGCCCGTCTTCAGTGAATCGAGGACGCTGCCGATAAGGAGTTTGGCGTTGGTATTGGATGTATCTCCCAGCCATCCACCGTGCACGAACTGCAGGAGTCGCATTGACGGCGCCGGAAGGCTCAAATAACCGAGCTTGATGGATAACCGGGCGTCCTCAAGTCTGCCAGCAAGAAGAGCCTTTGGAGTATCTGCATCATAGAGCACCACGACATGTGGTCGTCGTGCTTCCGAGCGGAGAGCCGCGAAGAACAGGTAGAAATCGAGATCTGCGTCTCGACCAGGGTTGCAATCATTCCAAAATTCGCGAACTGTTTCGATTTCCTCGGGGGTCCTGAGGATTTGGACACGATATTGATACTGATGCATGACGCTTGCGTTTCGGGATGCCAGATGGTGAATGGCGTTGCTTTTGCGATCTCACACGCGCGAAGTCCTCGGTTCTTGAAAGCCCTCTGGAGATCACCTCATTGGCGAACAAGTGCTGATCTGACGTAGCTGTTCGGAGCAGCCTTCCCAATTTCATCGAAGGCATGTCTGTGACGTACGATCGCGCATTCGGCGAGGTTCGCTCGAATACCGGGAAAAGCGCCAAGCAAAATCCAACAAACTCCCCAAAAGTGCACTGTGAAACCCAGAAACGTGGCAACTGTCACGACGACGCCAAGTGCGACGGACAACAACCGCTCTTCGCGGGAAAGGCTATCAGCGTTATCAATTGGACCTAACCAAAATGCGCCTGCCATTGTCAGGAAGATGAATAAGCTGCCAGGAATCCCGAACATCATCGCGGTCCTGAGCCAAAAAGCGTCCACGCTCGTTCCGATCAACGCACCATTGACCTGCCAATCCCAATCTTCGGTCAAACCGATGCCGAAAAGCGGAGAGCCCCATACCAATGGTAATGCGGCATTCCAGACTGCCTGTCGGTACCAGGCGGCCTCGGGACTCAGTCCTCCGACTGTCATAAGCGTGGCAATCGGACTTCCGGAGAAGAGGAAGATTGTGGTGACCGCGAAAGCGACGAGCAGACCGAGAACTTTCCACCTAGCGCCAAACTGCCTTGTGGCGGCATAGAGGGCCGCCAGAGCGCATGCGATGACGAAACCTAGCAGCGGCCCTCGTGACTGCGAAAACCAGAGGCCGACAATCGCGACAGTTGCGACGGCCCAACGGAGCAGCCGACCCGGAAATGTAAACAGCGCCAGAGCACCAAACCAAGCGCAAACGGTCCCGAACAATATCGAGTGCTCCAGTGGACCCATCGCGCGGACGAGGCCATCCCTGTAAATCGCCTCGCTGTGGCTAGCCTTGGCTGTCTCGTAAGCCATTTTCACGTAGCCAGTGAGCCCTTTGACAAACTCGTACGTGAACAATTGGCCGCTAAGGGGGTCTAAGAGCGCAATCAAGACAACAAGCAAGATTATCTTACTCAGAAATGCCACCAGCCGTACCGAGCTATCGATAGGACCAAGCAGATATCGAAAGGCATAATAGGTGCCGGAAAATTCAAGCGCCTGCGCGATTCCACCTTTGAAACCCGAAGTGATCCCGCCGGTTGCTATCGCAGCAACAACCATCCACAGTCCTGCGAGAGGCGCCATGATGTCCGACGGTACGCACACTGAGCGTGCCATGCTTGCCCGCCTGGAAACCCGTGCCAACACTACAAGGCTGACAATGATTAGGAAGGCCCGCGCGGGCGAGAAGCGGTAATCCCCAATGAAGAATGACAGGCCCTCTGGCAGGAAAATGGCGATGATCAGTACCTTCAGAAGCATCTCGTCTCCGAAATGCCTTTCGGTCGCGTCGGCGCGGCTCAGTTCCAGTAGCTGAGCGTGAGGATTGAAAGACTCAAGGAGAGATTTTGATTGCGGGTGTCTGGTAGCCATTGCCTTTAGCGCTCAATGCAAATGACGAGGGGGCATGCGCCCGTTCCAGAACGGTTTTCCAGACTCCGGGCGGACATGCTCAAACATTCGGTCTAAACATAGGGCGGCGTTCGCAATATATATTTTCCTTTATTATATATCAAACATTAATATTATTAACCAAATAAAATGGATATGAGCCAAGTCAATAACATGGGCATTCCTTGAGACTCACGGAGCGTTTTGGGACGGGGCTGCCCCCGCCCAGGTGCCGGCAGGTACCATACTCTGGCGTGCTTGGTACCGCCGAGTTCAAGGACTGCGCGGGAATGCGCGCCAGCAACAGCGTCCTCAGGTCCCGCGCGACATTGGAGTCGCCGGGGTCAAGCGTTTGCGAATTCGATCTCGGGTCGCGATCGGCGCGCCCACGGTAGTAATTGTGTCTCGCCATGAGCGGCAGCCGAGCGCCGAGGCCGAGGACAGGATAGATCGGACCGCCGGTGCCGTTGAAAGTAAGGCATTTGCTGCATACGATGTCTGGCTGCTGAGCGGGATCCCGTCTTGGGCCGTCCTATCGCGGGATTGCCGGCGTCGATCTACTCGAAGCCGGGGGCGACACATGGGGGCGGAGAATATCCGCCCGAGGACGGTGGGCGAGAGCTAAGGCCCCACCGCTCAGCTCTTGAATACTCGTCCTAAGTGGTATCGGTAGTATGCTTATGGGGAGTCATCGGGCACATGGAGGGTATGAGTGCGAAAGCCACGCGTAGCTTTGGGATTGCCTGTATTCAACGGTGAGCGATACCTGCGCGAGGCGCTCGATAGCGTCCTCAGCCAGGATTTCGAGAACTTCCAACTGGTGATCTCCGATAACGCTTCGACCGATGGTACGTCGGATATCTGCCAGAAATATGCTCGGCATGACTCAAGGGTTCGCTACTTTCGGAATGAAGCCAATATCGGTATTGCGCCGAATTTCCGGCGGGTGTTCCATCTCTCCGAAGGCGACTATTTCAAATGGCTGGTACATGATGACGTGTGCAGCCCTGGCTTCTTGCGGGAGTGTGTTGATTGGCTCCATAGGGCACCAAGTTCGGTCGTGCTCGTCTATCCGAGTGCGGTTCAAATCGATGAGCACGGCCATCTTCTGGGATGCTACGAAGACCATCTGGACACCCGCGAGGAGGCGCCAAGCGGAAGACTTGAGCGGGTGCTGAGGCATTCCGGTCTGTGCTATCCGGCTCTCGGGCTTCTTCGATCGAGTGTGTTGGCGAAAACGGGGCTCATCGGAAGCTTTGAATCCTCGGATGTGGTCCTACTCGCAGAACTCGCGATGATCGGCCAGTTCTGGCGGATTCCGCGCGACCTCTACCAGGCCAGGGTGCATGTTGGAACTAGCTTTAGTCAGTATCAGTCGAAGGAGCAATTCGACGAGAAGATGGATGCAACAAACCGAGGTCGCTACGTGATGCCTCGCACCAAACAATTCTTGGAAGTTCTGCGAGCGATTTCTCGCGTCGAGCTTGATCGTTCCGATCGCCTGCAATGCTATGCCTCTCTCATGCGGGTATGGGGGCCGCGATTCTGGCGAGTGGTGGGAGGCGAGTGGAAGCGGCTCGTTATCGATGTTGCTCGCGGCGATGCTCGCATTGGATCTGGGGCGAGTGGATTGACGATTAGCAGGGCTGCCAATCGCACGTCCTGACCGGCGCCCGATGGATTGATCAGGACGCCGCCGACAGAGTCCTGGATCGTTGTGCAGGGATGTCCAGAAGTTCTTCGGTACGAACGGCTGGGCGACCGACCGACCGCTCGACGACAAATAATCTATGCCAAAGTTCAAGTACCAGTAGCGAGTACAGAACCCTTGAGTTCGAAAGCGCGATTTCTCTGGTCGCAAGCAATCCTTTCAGCCATTCCGTTGGAAGGAGCGTTCTGACAAAGCTCGACGGCCGAAGTAGCGCGGCGGGCAACGTACGGTTCCATTCGTTCTGGACGAGTGTTGCCATAGGCGAAGGAAGTCCAACTTTCCTTCGGGTCAGGGTATCGGCTGGCACCCCCGACTCGATTGCCAATTTCAGGAGCCGCTTCGGTACCGTAGGATGACCGAGCTTTGTCCTCGTCGAGAGGGAGAACACATGGTTGACCAGCCGCACGTCCAATAGCGGCACACGAGCCTCGATAGACGCAGCCATCGTCGCGCGATCGACCATGGGAAGTACTTGGTCCGGGAGGTAGGTTTTCAAGTCGACCAGCATTTGCTGGCAGGTCGCATCGAGCTCGCGGTACTCGCTGAACCAATGTCGAAAGTTCACGAACGCATCGGCGGACGCACCTAGGTGATTGGCGAGAAGCGACCGCGTCGGAGAGTCAATGCTCGTCATTGCGCGGGTGTGCCACGGAAGCCGTGAATGTGAGTACAAATCCAGCGCCTCAATCTCGTCGCGAGACAGACCGCCTAGCTGCGCAAGTGGACGCATGGCGTGTCGTATCGGTCTTGGCATGCGAACGTACCATCTGCGTCTGGTCGAAAGCCCGTACGAGGAATATCCGCCGAAGAGCTCGTCGCCGCCCGCGCCAGTAAGCAGGACTTTGACATGTTCTCTGGCTGCACGCGCGATCACGAACTGCGAATACATCGCGGGATCGGCAATCGGCTCGTCGCACATCCAAGCCAGCAGCGGAAGCTCCTCAATCAGGTCGGAAAGCTTCGGCCGAAGGATGCGGTGCGGCAGACCGAGGTGCCGGCACAGATCTCTGGCCCCGGCAACTTCGCCCTCGAATGTCCCCGGCCAATCGACAGTAAAGGCTGTAGGGGGTGAACTGCTCGTCAGCGATGCAAAATATGCGAGGGCGCTGGAATCAACGCCGCCGGACAGGCTTATCCCGACCGGAACGTCGGCCTGCAGTTGAAGTCTTACGGCGTCCTCGAGGAGATTCCGCGTTTCAGCTATGGCCTGTTCGGGATCACGATCGTCAGGGGAGATGGGAGCTGGCGGCTGATAGTAATTCACCGGTTCTGGGATCACTCCCGGCGCGAGGCGCAGGAAGCTGCCGGGCGGAATCTTGAGGATACCACGAAGCAGGGTACGAGGCTCCGGCACGTAGAACAGTGCGAGATAGCTCATCACTGCGGATCGATCGACATCGGGCGTGACGAAGCCTGACGCAAGGATTCCTTTGACTTCGCTGGCGAAGACCACACAATCGTTGGATGCTGCATAGTACATCTGCTTAACGCCGATCTGGTCGCGGGCCAGTATGATTTGTTGTTGCCGGCGATCGACGATGCAAACGGCAAACATGCCATTGAGCATCGAGAACATGTCGGTGCCATACTCTTCGTAGAGATGCGGGAGAACTTCAGTATCAGAGGTGGTCCAAAACGTATGACCTAGTTTTCCTAGCCTGTCGCGCAAGTCCTTATAATTGTAGATTTCGCCATTGAGGAAGCACTGTATGGAGCCGTCCTCGTTGGAGAGCGGCTGATCTCCGGTGGATAGGTCAATGATGGCGAGGCGACGGAATCCGATCTCTGCGAACGGCGCCTCATAACTGCCTGCCGAGTCGGGCCCCCTGTGGTACAGCGCCTCGGCCATACGGGAAGCCACGTTCGGGCTGCCTGAAGGTCGAGGCCTCCGCCAATATACTCCAGCGATTCCGCACATGCTCAGCGCTCCAGCAATTTATAATTGGAGATATCAGCGGGGTAGAATGTACTCAAAATTCGCTGCAAGCGCGCGCGTCAATTCACGGCGTTCGAAACGACTGCAAAAATCGGAATTCGTCGGCAGCTGCTGCTTGCCGGCGAGCCAGGACTCGTAGCGCGCACGCAAACTGGCTAGCATGCCGTCTACATCATCCGGCCGGCATACGTCGCCATTGCGCGATTGCTTCACCAGATCACTCGCATCTCCGTCCGGCACTGCGGCGAGAATGGGGGGGCCGGCGGCGAGATATTCATAGGTCTTGCCGGGAACCAGACGTGCCTTCTCTTCCACCGGAAGATTGTGCATCGGCAGGAACAGGATCTCCGCCGAACGAATGAAGTCGATGGAACGCTGATGATCCACGTAGCCCGGCATCTCGACCAGGTCCGAAACGCCGGACCTTTCGACAATCAATCGGTCTGAAGGCGTCATCGGGCCGGCCAGCACCAGCCGAACGTGTCGGCTCATGTCTGGCGTTTCGCTTCGCCACCGTGCCAGCGCAGCCAATAAGTATATGTGCGAGCGAGTCTCCACATCCACGGGTAGTCGATGCCCGCCGAGCAATCGGCGAACCAATCGATTGCGGCGGTGGCGGGCGCCGAGCTCGGAATGCAGATGGCCAGTGTGAACAATTCGGAATTGGCCCTGCAGTTTGGGGGACGGGGGACGAGCAAAGTCGTCGGCATCGAAGCCGTTCGTAATTGTGACAGCTCTCTTCGAGAATTCCGGCATCGCTTGCTTTAAGGCGCGGGTTGCCTCCGGGGTGTTCATGATGATGAGCCGAGCGGTACTCAATTCTCTCCGCATGCGCCGAATTTCAGCCGCGCGATGCCAGCGGCTTGAATATACCATCATCTCGTCGAGAGCCCACGGATCGCGGAGGTCGGCGACCCATGGCACTCCAAAGGCTTGCGCGATGAAAGCTGCCGCCGGACAACTCTCAAACGGCGAGAGTGAGGCATATACCAAGTCGGGCGGATTCTCGCGCCCGGCTTGCAGCCCCACATTCGTGCATGCTTCGATCCAAGCTCTTGAGTTTCGGCCGCTGCGCCCCACCAGCCCCAGCAAGCGGTCCTCGATGCTAGCGATCCGGTGACCGAAGGGCGCGGGCGGAGTGTTTTGGGTCCGGTATACGGGGGTGCCAGCTGGTATTTCTCGGTGAAGGGAAGGGTCGCGCGGCGACGAAGGGGCGGTGCTGGCGTCGCCGGTCGTCACGACTACGGGGCGGAAGCCGAACTCGGGAAGATACTTCACGAACTTGACGGTTCGTTGGACACCAGCGCCGCCGATAGGAGGGAAATGATAGGCCAAGACCAAGACCGTCTTTGCCAGGCCGACCACATCGTCACTCATGCATCTGCTCGCTACCAACGGCGACCCACTCCTTCCTGGCCTGGTCATACCGGCTTACCAGACGCGCCGGAATGCCCACAACCGCGGAATAGGGAGGGAAACTTTTGGTTACCACGGCGTTCGCGCCGACGACGCATCCTTGGCCCAAATGGACTCCTTTGAGGATCATGCAGCCTTCACCCAACCAGCAATGGTCGTCGATGCAGGTTGGCGCGGCAATGAGGACTGCGTTTCGAGTGGTCGACAAGCGGGGCTCGGGAAGAGCATGGTCATGGTCCGTAATGTAAACATGACCGGCGATGAGCACGTCTCGACCGATCTGCACCCGCGAGACAGCGCCGATGTGAGAGTATAGGTGCACCGATGTCCCATCTCCGATTTCGATCTTCGGGACTTCGCAGGCGTCTGTGCTGGTTATCGCTTCCAGCCTGGCGCCCTTGCGGATGTGAACATGATGGCCGATCCGGATGTGCTTCGGGTGGGTGAGCACATCGGGGGCTTCCAGCCGGGAGCGCCAACCGAATTCTGCGAAACGAAACCGCCAACGTACATAGTGGACGGCGTACGAGAGTGCACGGCATGCGCCTGCGATCTTGCGCGCGATGCTGTGTTGCTGACGCAATCGGACAGCTTCACGCACCGTGGCAGCCTCTGGCTGTCCCGGGGGGGCGCCATTGAACTTCCAGGCGCCGGTTGGCATCTACGGGAGCATTCCGCAGTCGGCCCCGCAACCAGAAGACCGTGTACACCGTTGGCGCGACCGAAGGTCGCAGGCTGGGCTGAAACAATGCCGAAGCCAGAGACCGGCGGGAGATCGTTTTCGCGGAACAATGGCCCATAAAACTAAAAATATTAAATCTGCTATTTGCCCGAAATAATTGCTGGACATGACGATGCTGTCAATAAAATGTTTGGAGCTGGCGAAAATGGACGCCGAGCGTGGGTATATAGCTTTAACCATCCGGCCGGAGGGCAGGTCACGGCTTGTCTGATGACAGGAACCCGTCTGGCTGTCCCCGGCTTGGGCTGTCCTGGTCCGTTTCTTTCTGATGCAGGCCAGACCAGCAGCCCGCCGCAAGCCCAGCTACTCGTCTGGGAGCTCTCTGCCGAGGTCGTGATGGCCGATACGGTCTACGCTCCGATGCATTCCGAACCGCGAACGCTCAAATGGCGCCCAAGGTGTCACCGCGCGCAATCAACATTGGTTCAACATACGCTCTATGCCGAGCGTGGTCTGGTCGAATGCTGCTTCTCAAAACTGAATTGGTTCAGACGCGTTGCAACGCGTTACGAAAGGACGGTGCGAAATTACTTCGCTGTCGTCGCTGCAACTCGACGCTGATGGAGGCAACTATCCGGGCCTGCTGAGTTCGGGGGGTAAGAAGTCCTGGCAGATCAGAATATCCGCCGAAGACAGCAATGCTGTCGATGAAACGTCTAGAACTGTCGAGAATGTGCGCGAGGCGAAGCCGGCTTGGACCTAACCAACGTCGAGCGCGCAGCGTTGCCGGCAACAGTAGGTCGCCCAAAACGGAGAGCATCCGTGTGTCTTCAGCGAATGGCGATCAGCGATTTCACAAATCCAAAGAATCGTTCGCTGACAATTCTAGCATCGGGGAAGAGATGCTGGAACTGCCGTTTGTCAAGCAACAGTGCACTCTGAACCGCCTTCGTGGCTTGGCCCACATCCGAGTGCTGTTTCCAGAAGCCGCAAGTGCGACTTAACAAGATTCGATATCGCACTGACTCAGGCATCCAATGGAAGAATGCAAAACGAGCGTGAGGTTCAAATGGGAACCAGAAGTAAGGGGTCTGGACGAAATAACGGGGGGCGAGTCGGCGTATCTCCTTTGCCATTGCCGCCATGTCATCCCAGCGTCCAACATGCTCAATGACCGAGTTGGAATGAACAATGTCGAAACTGAGATCGTGAAATTCCGCGGCGTCGCGCGCGTCTCCAACAACCGAGGTTATCTTTGGATGTGTTGTCTCAATCTCAGACTCATCCAGATTCAATGTGCAAACCTCAACCCGATCCCAGTCCAAATCACTGCCGAATTGCTCCCAGTAGGCTGCGGTGCCGCCCATATCCAGAATCCGGCAAGTTCTCTTATTGGCAAGAACTTGAGTGACGATAGGCGCGAATAATCGAAATCGTTGAACGCGAAATCGATTGCTGAGGTCGTTTGGTTCGGCGTAGCCCATGAAATTCCAATATACGACAGACATTAAAACTGCACTGATTATAATTCTTGTTGGGACAGAGGTCCATCTCGGATCTCCGGCGCTAGATCGTTCCCGGTCAAAAAGGATGCGGACTTGCAACGAGAAGGCATCGCCTGTCCGTTTCCGCAAAGCATATGCTCGAACGCGGCTCGCTTTACCTGCAGCGGTAAAGTGGCTTTGCGTGATCTAAAAGTGATCGAATCAACGCGGAATGCGGGCGCGCTATTTCGCGCGGGGTAATATTTAATTCGTGCCATTTACTGCGTTGAGAGTGCATTCGCGCTGCGGATTAGATGCGAGATTTAACGACAATATTGCTCGTGAGAATCTTGGGGATGAAATCAAAGAAGGATCGCATCGGAGCCCATAAATGGTCAAAAAATCGCCTTGCGTCGAGTACCAAAACGCGAGCCGTTGGGGGCGTCGACTAGGGACTCACAGATATGAAACGATTCGATGCGCATCGACGTGATGCGAGCTTCGGCGGCCGTTTGCGGACAGCTGCTTTCAATCGGCCCGACGGCACCACGGCGCAATAAGTGATCGTGTGTTGTCTTTCGCGTCAGTGAATTCGGAGACTGCAATGCTCTATCAGCCCTGTGGGCTGATCATCTTCCAATCGGAACACAAGCCAAGAGGTAATCATGGCCCTGAATGACGGCTCTCTAAATGCGTCCACCGGCGCAGCGCAACTTCCCAATCTGTTGGACGGCTACGCCGTGCGGCCCTCTTGGGAGGTCGCCGGCGTTGATTACGCTGTGGGCGTACCCGCTGATACGCAGCTGAAAGACTGGCAGACTCTTAGTGGTCCTGGGATCACGATCAGCGGCAATATGGTTCGCATTGACGGTCAAGCCGGCGTGCATCTTGATGGCATCGATTTCTCAACGAACGGCGGTGCGTTCGTCTACCTGACGAATTCTCCCGATGCCGTCATAACCAATTGCAAATTCCAGGCGACGACGCCAACGAGCTTGATCGATGCTGGTCCTGGTTCGCCAAATCTGACAGTTGAGCACTGCACGCTGATCGGAGGTGCGGATGGCAGCGCACTCATCTCGGGCAGTGGCAACGTCGTTGTCCAATATAATTGGATGAAGGATTTCCCGCAGCATGCGGTCGAGATCGGTGGCAGCACTGACCTCACCTATAAGTACAATCTAATCGAGAACGGCGGTACGGTTGCCGGTTCGCATCTGAACTACTTGCAACAGACCGGTAGCGGCGTCACGAACAAGATTGATATCGAATTCAATACCAGTTACGAAACGCCTTCAGCGGCGAGCGGCGAGGGTTACCAGTTCGATATCAACGATGGATCCAATTCCGGCACGCTGGTAGATCCGATCTTTGCTTACAATACGATGATTTCGACGGGCGACACGGCCATGTCATACATGGTCCATGGCAGCAGCATGTATGCGTCCTCGAATCCCGCCGTCACGCCCATTAGCGGAACTGCGTTGGCGCACGACAATTTTTTCGATACGTCGGGCGCCTATGGGGCGTTCTACACCGGGTCGATGGATGGCTGGTCGCTCTCCAACAACGTGGATATGCGCAGCGGCAAGGTCATAAGCGCCGACAACACCTTGTCGGGCACAGCGACTACGACTCCGCCTGCGACGTCCACAGCGACGTCTCCGGCTGCGCCCACCATCGCTTCGTTCTCGACTGATAGCGGTGTGGCGGGCGATGGTGTGACGAACGACAATGCCCTCGAGCTCAAGGGCGCGGCTGCCGCTGGTAGCACCGTCAAGATCTACGACGGTTCGACCCAGATCGGTTCGACGACTGCGACTTCGACCGGCACCTGGGACTACATCACCAAGGTCCTGACCGACGCCAAGCATACGCTTACCGCGACCGCGACCAACGCGTCGGGCCAGACCAGCGCGGCCTCGGCTGCGGTGGCTGTCACCGTCGACACGAAGGCACCAGCTGCGCCGACGATCGCGAGCGACACCGTCAACTCTGCCAATCAGGTGGTGGTGACGGGGACTGCCGAAGCGAACAGCGCGATCAAGGTGTATGACGGAACGACGCAGGTCGGGACGGCGACAACCAACTCGAGCGGCGCGTGGAGCGTCACGACGTCTGCGTTGTCGGCCGGTTCACATGCGCTGACGGCGAAGGCCACTGACGTTGCGGGCAACGTCAGTGCTGCGTCGACGGTCGTGGATCCGGTCATTGGTTCTGGATCGTCGGGCTCCACCGGCTCGGGCACGTCCGGTTCGGGTACCTCGGGTACGGGCACGTCCGGTTCAGGCACCTCGGGTACAGGCACGTCCGGTTCAGGTACCTCGGGTACTGGTACGTCCGGTACTGGCACCTCGGGTACGGGCACCTCCGGCTCGGGCACGTCGGGCGCGGGCACCACAGCGCCGGCCGCGCCGAAGATCGCCTCCTTCTCGACAGACAGCGGTGTCGCCGGTGATCACATCACCAACGACAAGACGCTGACCCTGGCGGGGACCGCGGCTGCCAACAGCACGGTCAAAGTGTTTGACGGCACGACCCAGCTCGGCACCGCTACAGCGGACGCCAATGGATCCTGGCACTACACGACTGTCGCGTTGCCCGATGGCAAGCATAGCCTCACTGCGACGGACACGGTCTCTGGCGTCACCAGCAAGGCATCGACTGTGCTGGATGTCACGGTGGATACTGCTGCCCCTGATGCTCCGGTTCTGCTCAGCGATGTGACCAGTCATCATCGTGCGACGGTGACCGGAACGGCCGAGGCGGGCAGCACGATCAAGGTCTACGAGGGGACGACCCTGCTTGGCACGGGGGCGACAGGCGCCGATGGACATTTCAGCGTGACGACCTCTGGCCTCAAAACCGGATCTCACACGTTCGTCGCCTCGGCCACCGACGCAGCCGGCAACACCAGCGCCTTGTCGCAGCCGATCGATCCGCCAATTGGCTCGCACAGCGGCAACGGCACCTCGGCGGTGGAAGTCACCAACGTGCGTCCGCACTGGGATCACACCGCGACGATCAAGGGCACGGCCGATCCCAACAGCCAGATCAAGCTGTTTGACGGTACGACCTCGGTCGGTTCGGTCACAGCGGGCGACACCGGCAAGTGGAGCTTCCACACCTCCGATCTGTCGGGCAAGACCCACGCCTTTACCGCGGAGCAGGTCGACACGACCGGCCACGTGGTCGGGACCAGCTCGGGCGAGGCGATCATCGGCACCGGCCGCAGCAATACGCTGACCGGCACCACGGGCAATGACATCATGGTCGGAAAAAGGGGGGCGGATACCTTCGAGTTTGCGTCGAACTTCGGCCACGACGTCATCAAGGATTTCGCTGCCCGCGGACCTGCTCACGACACGATCGAGTTCAGCAAGGGCGTGTTCGACAGCTTTGCGAGCGTTCTCTCCCATGCGGCCCAGTCGGGTCACGACGTCGTCATCGCGACGGGGAGCGACACGCTCACGCTAAAGAACACGCAGCTCGACAAGCTGAACAGCCATGACTTCCATTTCGCGTAGTCACGCGTTCAGCGACACGGTGTAGCCACCAATCTGCGGTGCAGATCATGGAAGGCGGGGGATGGTCCCCCGCCTTCTTTTTATTCTGGCTGCCTCTATTGATCTGCGCGTGAGCGGCTTCGCGGCGTTCGCGGGATGCAGCGCCCGGACAGGATTGATACGCGCAACTTTAGCCGGTGCCGTTTCGCGCGATGGCCATTCTCGGACCGGTCGCAACAAGCAACCGAGCGCCTCGTGTCGCTACGCTTTCTTCGCTCAGATCCGACTGTCTTGCTCGGCTCCCATCGCATTAAGAAAGACCGCGAGCACGTGAAAATAAATGGAATTAAATATGGTGTAAGAGTCAGCCTCTCGTACTCAGATGGGCTCGCCGGGCGTTTTAAGCAAGCGATTTCTGTGGGCTGAGGCCGTGCCGCAATAGAAGCGTATTGAGTCTCGCTGTCTGGCATGACATCAGAGAAATTCGCGACGGTTTTTAATGGAGGAAAATCGCGCGATTATTTCAGTACCGTGAGTTGACGTGCTGGTTAAAAAAACCTCAGCCCGGCCCCCATCTGGTCCCAAAAAAGCCCATGGCGACCGGCACGTGAGGCCAAGCTGATTAACCATGAGGTGGTGGATACAGATCGCCACGACATCGCGCTCTGCGAACGACTGCGTAGTGGAGTACGCGTCGAAAAGGCTGGGAGAGCAGATTAAATGGCGGGATGGCCATTATGTCACGCTGGTACCGGCAGGCGACACGCTCAAGTTGGCCAGGCTTGGTGCGCAAAATCGATCTGACTTCTACTTCGCGTAACAGTAGCTCGACGACAGGGAAATCAAACTCAGGACTGCCTTGGTGATCTTCTTGGGGATCGTCACATAAGGCACGTTTTCAAGGGCGGGAGTCATGACAAACTTCGAACGGTGGGGGGTGATCCCCCTGCCAGCAGGACGTTACCGGATCCAACTTTCGCAGTTGACGAGACTTGGGGCCGTCGCACGCCAGTGGGCGGAAGATGCCGAACTGCGGACGCAGGGGCCGATCATCTGGGCAAAGCACCTCGTCGAGGTCTTGCGTCGACGACTGTTCTCCGGTCTTCCGCGGCCGGCTAGCGACTATGATGAGTCGCAGTCGGAGCTGTCGGCTTTCTTGCGGTCCTGCCGCCGGATATTCTGGGCTCTCGCGGCCTTCAGCGGGATGAGCAATCTCCTCATGCTCACCGGCTCGTTTTTCATGCTGCAGGTCTACGATCGGGTGCTGCCCGGGCGCAGCATACCGACGCTGATCGCCTTGATGGTTCTGGCCACGGTGCTTTATCTGTTTCAGGGCGGGCTCGACCTCGTCAGGAGCAGGATCAGTGCCCGGGTCGGCCGGTATTTCGATGAAAGGCTCGGCGTTCGCATATTCGATGCGCTTGTTCGCCTGCCTTTGAAGACCAGAGCCGATGGCGACGGCTTGCAGCCGGTGCGGGACCTTGATCAGGTCCGCAGCTTCCTGTCGAGCGGAGGGCCGACGGCGCTGTTCGATCTGCCCTGGATGCCGATCTATCTCGGCGTCTGCTTCCTCTTCCACTTCTGGATTGGCGTCACTGCGCTAGCCGGCGCGCTGGTGCTGGTCGGGATTACGATGCTCACGGAAACACGCACGCGAGGCCCGGCAAAGGCGACCTCGCGCCTCGCCGTTTCGCGAACCGCACTGGCGCTCGAGGGGCGGCGAAACGCCGAAGTTCTGCAGGCCATGGGCATGCGGCAACAGGCGGCCTTGCGTTGGCAGGATGTGAACGCGAAGTATCTCGCGGCCCATGAGCGGGCCAGCGATGTCGCGAACGGACTCGGTGGTGCGTCCAAGCTTTTTCGAGCGATCCTGCAATCGCTGGTCCTTGCCGTTGGCGCAGTCCTCGTCATCAACCAGGAATCGACGGCCGGCATCATCATTGCCGGATCAATCCTCACCGCGCGGGCACTGGCGCCCGTCGAAATGGCCATTGCGAACTGGAAAGGATTCGTCGCCGCGCGGCAATCGGGGCAACGGCTCGATCATCTGCTGAAGCTTCTGCCACACGAGGAGGAGCGGCTGGCATTGCCTCCTCCTGCTGAGACTCTCACCGTCGAGCATCTCTATATCGGCGCGCCAAACTCGGAGAGGCCCACCATCAGCGAAGTGTCGTTCCAACTGCGGAGCGGACAGGCCGTTGGAATCATTGGACCGAGCGGATCCGGCAAATCAACGCTGGCACGTGCACTGGTGGGGGTATGGCCGAGCATGCGGGGCAGGATCCGGCTTGACAACGCCGCGCTCGATCACTGGTCTTCGGACGCCCTGGGCAAGCACATCGGTTATCTGCCCCAGGATGTCGAATTGTTCGACGGCAGCATCGCAATGAACATCGCACGGTTCGACCCGCAGGCAACCGCCGCCGCTGTTCTGGAAGCCTCGCATGCCGCGGGCGCGCACGATCTCATCCTTTCGCTTCCGGACGGCTACAGCACGAAAATCGGCGAAGGGGGACTGGCGTTGTCCGCCGGGCAGCGGCAGCGGATCGGTCTCGCACGTGCCTTCTACGGCAAACCCTTCCTGGTCGTTCTCGATGAGCCGTCTTCCAATCTCGATGCGGAGGGTGAGGAGGCCTTGACCGAGGCGATCCTGAACGTGCGCCGCCGGGGAGGGATTGTCGCCGTTGTCGCGCATCGCCCGAAGGCGCTGGAAGGTGTGGACCATGTCTTGTGCCTCGGGGAAGGCAGGGTTCAGTCCTTCGGCAAGAGAGAGGAGGTTCTCAGGAAAGTGTTGCGAAATCCGGTACCGCTCAAGGTCGTCGCGGAAGCTCAAGGAGGAGGTCGATGAGCGGTCAGGTAGCGCCGGCACTGCAATCCATCCAGCGTTACATGATCGTCGGAATGATCATGTTCGCTCTGGTGACCTTTGGGGTCGGCGGCTGGGCGACAACGACCCAATTGTCGGGCGCGGTGATCGCCCAAGGCGTTGTCGTAGTGGATTCGAGCGTGAAGAAGGTCCAGCACGCCACTGGCGGGATCGTGGGAGAGTTGCGCGTGCGGGAGGGCGACCGGGTCAATGCAGGCGACGTCTTGATCCGCCTCGACGAGACTCAGACGCTCGCAAATGCGACGATTGTCACCAACAGCATCGATGAGCTGCTCGCGCGGCAGGCTCGTCTCGAGGCCGAGCGCGATGGCGCAGAGGAGCTCAAGTTTCCCAAGGTGCTGCTCGACCGGGCCAAGGAGAACAACTCCGAGGCGAGCCGGGCAGTTACCGCGGAGCGGAAGCTGTTTGAGCTGCGTCGCCAGGCGAGGAGCGGCCAAAAGGCACAGCTGCAGGAGAAAAGCGTGCAGCTGGAAAACGAGATCAAGGGCTATACGGGGCAGACCGAGGCCAAGCAGAAGGAGGTCGATTTTATTCGCCAGGAGCTGGAAGGCGTGCGCAGCCTTTGGCAAAAAAATCTGGTGCCGATCACGCGGCTCAATTCCCTTGAGCGCGACGCTGCCCGCCTCGAAGGTGAGCGCAGTCAGTTGGCTGGCATGATCGCTCAGTCGAAGGGCAAGATCTCCGAAATCGGACTCCAGATCATTCAGGTCGACCAGGACCTGCGGACGGAGGTCGGCAAGGACCTGATCGAAACGCGCTCGAAGCTCTCCGAGCTGGGCGAGCGCAAAACTGCGGCGGTCGATCAATTAAATCGGGTCGATATCAGGGCACCGCAATCCGGCCGCGTCCACGAGCTCAGCGTCCACACGGTTGGGGGCGTCATCTCTCCCGGCGAGCAAATCATGCTGATCGTACCTGACGCGGATTCGCTTGCAATCGAGGTCAAGATCGCACCGCGCGATATCGATCAGGTCTATGTGGGGCAGACCGCAACGATGCGCTTCGCAGCGTTCAACCAGAAGACCACGCCCGAAATCGATGGGGAGGTCAGCATGGTCTCGGCGGACATTACGCAGGATCAGCGTGCCGGCACGAGCTACTACACGGGACGCGTCCTGCTGAAGCCCGAAGAGCTGGCGAAACTCGGGTCGGCCAAGCTGCTGCCCGGCATGCCGGTGGAGGTCTTCATCAAGACGGCGGGGCGGACCGCGCTGTCCTACCTGCTCAAGCCGCTGCACGATCAGGCGGAGCGTGCATTCAAAGAGCGGTAGGGCATCGATTGCAGCTCTTATTGGATGCCTCTGTTCGGCTCGTTGCCGTTGCCGCCCCCGTGGGCTGTCCGGCATTTTAGCAACTCGCAAGCAGCGGGCTTCAAAGCCCGCTGCACAGGAGACGGCAGTCCTCAGCGCACCACCGATCCGGCGTAACAGCACACGTTGTTCAACCGGGCGGGCGGATAGGTGGCGTTTCAGGCTTGAGCCAGGTATTGCGACGGCTGCCAGGCCGGGTCGCCGAGGCTCCCGCTATTCAAAATTGCCAGTGCGTCAGAAAAGCTGACCTTTCCGCTGAGTTTATTTGGAAGTCAGTTGTTCCAATATTCTGCCCTCATTAAATTACTACGTTGTCGTACGAGCGTCCGGCGGTTAAGCTGAACGCAACGTGAGGCATTAAATCGTGACTGCATTTTCAAAAGAATTAATTAACTGCAGCTATACAACGCGAGTCTTAATGGAACTGCCGCGCGGCGAATTCTTCGCAGGCCTGTTCGTCCTCGGCTGTGCAAATGGCCTCGCATCACGGATGCTTCAATCGGTCAATCGGCTTGGATGGACCGATGCATTTTTCGGTACTTTCGAGATTAGCGTCATCATTTGGATATCGTGCGCCGCAGGGGTGTATCTTGTTCTCCGGGACCGCACGATTGGAATTCGTCCGCGTGAGCTCGCGCTCGGGGCATGTTTTCTAATTCTGGTCGTTCTGCCAATAGGCCCGTTGAGCTGGCTCGCGGTAACTTTTCTCAGCTTCTACATGATCATTTGTACGAACGTTCCGTCGTCACGACGCGGCGCTCTAATATTGCTGGCGACCACGGTGCCAATGCTCTGGAGCAGAATGCTGTTTCAGTTCTTCGCAAGCGCAATCTTGCAGATAGATGCATCACTTGTAGGCTGGATGTTACGCACCCCCCGGACTGGTGATATCGTTCAGTTTGCTGATGGCTCCGGGGTTCTGGTGATTCTGCCGGCCTGCTCTTCGCTTGCGAACATATCGCTTGCGTTGCTGTGCTGGGTTCTCGTGAGCCAATTGGTCTGCCACAAGAGGTCTGTTTATGATCCACTTTGGTGTCTAATGGCGTGCATTTCAGTAATAGCCGTGAATGTTGCCCGCATGAGCTTCATGGGATTGAGCCAGTGGCACTACGCCACGTTCCACGGCGCATTGGGCGAAGCCGTCATCAGCACATTGATACTGAGCTTGATCGTCGGATTCTGTGTGCTGGGTGTCAGACGTGACCTCCTGCGTCGCATTTAGGTGGTGCATCGCCATTGTGCTCTTGCTCAGCCTTGGCTGGAAGGTCGCGATTCCGGCCGATAATCCGAGCTATCTCAGAGAGGAGCTGGTTAAGTTTCTTGAACGCAACCACTTCAATGTCGTTGTGAGCGAGGAATTCGTGAACTACACGCCGGTTATTCGAGCGACCACGGCGACCTGCCAGATGCAGGTGGCAAGATTGACGCCGGACGGGTCGAATCGGGACCTCATCCGCCATGTTGCCGCAGGCGCCGACCGCACGTTTGTGGTCTTTCGCGGTGGGGTCTATGTCGAACAACCGGTGTTCTGGACAGTCCTGGACTATCTCTGGTCGAGGTTTTTGCGCGAACTCGGGTTGGCCACGCACCTTTCTCCCATTCTCCATGTGGCGCAAAGCTCATCGTGCACTGCAGAGCGACTTCCGTGGGGGACTCTTTAAACCCATATTGACCGCAATTTAAAAGAATGGTATTTAATTTATATATATATTGGTAGTTTTTAAAGAGGAGTAGAATGATGACGTTGCCAGGATGGGTCCTTGCGATTTTCCTCGTAATGGCTGCGGCGGTGCCCGCCGGCGTATATTTCACCGCAACGCTCTTCTTCCCTCCCGATCAAAGCTACACCTACGTCGGGCAAGGAACGGCTCAAGGGGCACCGGGGCCCGCGGCCGGCGCTGGAATCGCCTTCGCGGCGGTAGCTTACGGCGTCTACCGGGTAATCAGGCGCCGCCGGCGCAAGCCGGAATAGTCCCAGCCTAGCAAGCGAGTCCTTCAGTATTTGAGCATGAGAATGACCGCCGCTGCTTTAGCGGATGGGCTCGCCTGCACAGATCAATGGCACATCAACGAGCGAACATGCCCCATCTTCGTGTCCTGTGGCCCTGGAAGAAAGCTGCCGCTCTCAGGTGGAAGAATGGGACAACTAAACGAGGCAATTCGGTGCTTGTTTGAAATAGGCATCGTCAAATTGCGCAAATTGCAATGGCCGATGCGTCACATTTGCGAGGTTGTCGTGTCGATCGAGTTCATTGGCGTTGAATGGGATGGCGCGGGTCTCCTGGTCCACGCGTCTACCGGCGTGGGGCAGGTGCTTTGTAGAATTCCGCGCGACACAATTCACGCGATTCCGTTCTATTCGGACGCAATCGAACGCGAGATCCGCTCCGAGCGGCACTCGATTTTGCAAAGGCTCACTCCGGCTCTGCGCGCAAAACTGACTGTCGCGGGATCGAGCGAGTGGGTTGAATTGCTTCCCTCCGATATTTTCGATCGGCGATCAGTGCCGAAAGCGACTGAGGCTTCCAACGCCTCGAGCGAATTGGATACGTAATGGAAGTTGATGTCGCAATCATTGGCGCGGGTCCGTATGGCCTCTCATTGGCAGCTCATCTCAGAGCGGCGGGTGTTGATCATCGAATTTTCGGCCGCCCGATGGAAACGTGGCGTCATCACATGCCAGAGGGTATGCTGCTGAAGTCGGATGGCTTCGCTTCCAACCTCTACGATCCGGCGGGTGAGTATCCGCTGTCACGTTTTTGCAGAGAGTATTCGATCAAATATAGCGATGATCAAACGCCGGTTCGGCTGGAGACGTTCATCGACTATGGCCGCGCGTTTGGGGATCGCTTCTCCCCGAACCTGGAGGAAACGACTATCCACTCACTTCGGCGGCACGCCGAGGGCTTTGCATTTTGCCTCGAGAATGGAACTAACGTGCGAGCCCGTCGCATCGTTGCCGCAACCGGCATCGGACATTTCCGCTATGTACCGCCTTCGCTCAGCGCGCTTACGGCCAAGCTCGTTTCGCACAGTTACGATCATCGTGATCTCGGCCGCTTCGCGGGGCGGCGTGTTGCAGTGGTTGGGGGTGGAGCGTCGGCCATCGATATGGCGGCGCTGCTGAAACGGCAGGAATGCGATGTTACGTTGATCTGCCGCCGCGAAAAGCTGGTGTTCGCAAATCCGCCCCCGAGCAAGCGATCGCTCTGGCAACGCATGAGGCATCCTCGCTCCGGAATCGGACCGGGGCTGAAATCCCGGTTGTGCACCGACGCGCCGCTGCTCTTTCATTTAATGCCCGATGCGTTCCGCGAGGAGGTCGTGCGTCGTCATCTCGGTCCTGCCGCTGGATGGTCAATGAGGCAGATGTTCGTTAACCACGTTCCGGCACTTTGCGGTTGCGAAGTTGTGGGAGCATCAGCCGTCGACCAGGGGGTACGTCTCGAGCTGAGAAGGCCGAATGGCGAAACAGCCTGGGTGCATGCGGACCACGTCATCGCCGCGACGGGCTATCGCGTCGACATCCGGCGCCTCGATTACATGGATAGAACGTTGGTTGCGCAGCTGGCGCACGTAAACCAATCTCCGGTGCTCTCGATGCGTTTTGAGTCGTCGGTAAAGGGGTTGTTTCTTATCGGACCGATCTCGGCGAATAGCTTCGGGCCAATGATGCGCTTTGCGTTTGGCGCGGGCTTTGCCGCGCGGCGCCTTGCGCCAATGTTGCGCCGACCGTCTCGCATCGAATTGCGAACCGGCAAGAAGTTGCGGGTCGACGCATGGGCGGGGAAATGATCCCACAGGTCCTGCTTGCGCACAGCATGTTTTGGCCGAATGTCGCCCGGCTTGCGATTGCGTTTCGAAGAGCGGGATTTGCGGTGGATGCCGTTGCGCCGAAGGGACATCCGATTCATCGGATGCAATCCCCGAACCGTACATTCGAATATAGACCAACTTCGCCGTATAAATCGATAAAGGACAGTATCGCCGCGTCCGGACCTGATCTTATAGTGCCCTGCGATGATCGCATCGTCGCACACCTGCATGGCATCTACAGAGAGGCGGCCTCAGCTTGCGATGGCGTCGCAGGTCGCGGCATCATGTCACTCATTGAAACCTCTCTTGGGTCGCCCAACTTTTATGAGCTGGTTCGCCAACGTTCCTTCCTGACCAGCCTCGCGCAATTGCCTCACGTTCACGTACCTCCAACGGCAGCAATCGATAGCTTACGTGACCTACAGGATTGGGTCCGTCAGCACGGGCTTCCGGCAGTTCTGAAGCTCGACGGAAGCTCCGGCGGCAGCGACGTTCTCTTGATCCGGAACAGGGGCGAAGTGGTGCCCGGGTTTCTTAGGATGAGACTTCGAAAGAGCTGGCTTCGTCGCATGAAATGGCTGCTGTACGACGGCGACGTTGAACCGTTCTTCACGGCCAGGAATTTTTCGGCAGCCCAAGTTTCCGTGCAGTCCTACGTTAAGGGGTGCCTTGCCAATTGCGCCGTCGCGTGCTGGCGCGGCAATGTTGTGGGTTGGGCTTCGGTCGAGGTCCTTCAATGCGGTCGCGCGTTCGGGGTGGCAAGCGTCGTTCGGCGTGTGAGGGGAGAACCGATGATCGCCGCTGCGCGCTCTATTGCGCGGCATCTTGAGTTGTCGGGCGTATTTGGGTTGGATTTCGTGCTGGATGAGGACAGTCAGGAAGCGAAGCTGATAGAGATCAATCCACGGGCTACTCAGATCAATCATTTTCCAGGCTACGACGGCCCCGACTTGCCGGCGGCTTTGTCTAGCGCGATCCGCAACGAACCTCTGGAGAATTTCAGTGTTCGGCAGTCGCCCGACGAGGTGGCATTATTCCCGCAAGAGTGGAAGAGAGACCCGGGCAGCCAGTGGCTCGCAAGAGCCTTTCACGATGTGCCGTTTGAGGAGCCGGAGCTACTTCGGTTCTTTGGGTACAGTAGCAGTGAGAGATCGCCGTACCACTCTCATTGGACCGCACCCGAGCACAAGCCGCGACCTGCAGGCGATCTGGGACACTAGTAGATAGGACGTCGTGGAAACGACATCACCAGTGTTGGATGGCGACTTCGCATCGATATCAACGCAGGAGGTGCAGGATTGCGTATTGATGCATGGCGGCTGGGGATCGCCACGATAGTGGGGCTGGCCGCGTTTAGCCTATGGTGGATTTCTGTCGTGAAGATTGCGCCGGCGACCATCGAGCGTCGTACCGGGCCGATTGGGCTGCCGCATGGCATCTATAACCAACAGCTTTGGTGGATTCCAGCACACTCGCGCGGGGAAGCCTCCTTGCGGTTGCTCGAGACAATAGTCTATCGGCCGGCCGGAGTGGGTCCCTTTGCGCTTGTGGTCATCTATCACGGCAAGCCGGCCAGGAACTTTCAGGCTGTCAGGCCGGGTTTCGAGACCGCCGCGCAATGGTTCGTCGATCATGGCTTCGCGGTCGCTGTCCCGTTAAGGCAAGGCTACGGCCGCTCGCAAGGAACTGCGAACGATATGGTAGGATCTTGCGAGACGATGGACTATTTGGCAACTGCAAGAGCAGCAGCGCGGGACGCTGAGAGCGTGATTTCTTTCATGCAACAGCAAAGCTTCATTGACCCAAGGAGCGTCATCATCGTTGGACATTCACACGGGGGTTTTGGGGCGCTCGGCGTTGCGTCGGATGCGCCGAATGGAGTTGTGGGTATCATTAACTTTGCCGGGGGTACCGGCTCGTGGAAACACGAGCATTTCTGCAACGGGCGTGACAAGCTCATTGCCGCTTTAAGCCGGCTCGGGGCGGAAAACAAATTGCCGCAGGTCTGGCTGTACGCACTTGACGATGAAACGTTTGGTCCGCCGTTGGCGAGAGAGATGTGGTCGGCATATAGCACCAACTCGCGCGCAGAAATCCTCTTCGTCGCGCTTCCAGAGACGGGACAAGGGCACATGTTGTTTCCCAACGGTAACACATCGGTTTGGGGATCTACGATACAGCAATTTCTTGTGCCACTTGACTTACGGGCAGAACCGCCTGTCGCAAGGCGTGCTGATTAGCAAAGCCGCTCGCGACGCGCGCTCCGCGTGGCGCAGTAGCTAGCGAGCGGCTTAGCGGGTGATCGCCAATTATCTGTCGATAAAGTGTAGATTGAGACACCCACCTGACTAGAGGAACCGCCGATGACCGGCGACATGATGACCTGCGCGCGCTCATGTTGGGCGAGGTTGCTATGGCAGAGCTAACGGTCATCCTGGGAGCCGAAGTCACGATGCTTATCGTTATCGCCATAATGACTTTGCGTGCAAAACGAATGGACGTGCTGAGCGGGCGGTTTTTCGAGCGCGGCTCCACCGGTAAGCTGCGGCCGATCTGGATACGGACGTGGGCCGGTGCCCAGGAATTTCACCGTTCCATCCTTCGCCGATGGAAGGTCGCGGCCAAAGGCTTACGATTAGGTCTCTACCTATGATCGAAGTCATTCCGAACTGGGAGCGCCGTACGACGGCGCGCAATGCAGGCGCGATCTACGTGCCTGGTCGGTAAGCAGTCTTGTGCGCTCAGTCGGCAAGGATGATCCGCGAACGGATGCATCTCTCGGCGCCGCCAGCTCCCGAGCAATCGCCAGCTGACCGATATTGTTCGTCACTCATCCGACGCCCAACGAATGCAAATTCCAGAGCTGCCGACTGGGCTATAGCGTTGGCGCGTCGGCTAGCTGCACACAAGGTCTTGGGACCGCGGCATCCAGGCTAACCCGCGGCCTTGAAGGTCGCGACCTGCATCACCCATGCCGCAGAGCCCTGGAGAGATGCGGTCGCACTGTAGCTACCCGTCGCGGTTACGAACCGGTCCTCGGCAATATCCAGATCGGGCGTGGTAATGACACGCGTGGTAAACCCGGTGCCTGCCGCAGTAAAACCACCCGTCGTCGTGCCGGCGGCAAAAATGAGCTCATGCGCGGTGGAGATCGTAACGGCCCCGGTGCTGGCTGAGCTGCTGGTGCCGGCCGCCGAGGCCCCGATATCGAACGGATTGATGAGAGAGAGACCGCTGTACTCCAGAGCGCGAATGTCCACGTACTGAGTCGCAGTGTTGAAGGTCACTGTCACGGTGTTGGCGCCGGCGGCGGCTTGCTTGATGTTCGGGGCGTAGTAGATGGCCTGGCTGATGCCGCTGCCTCGCGCTGTCGGAACGGCGAGCTGATAGACATTGCCGGCCGAGTCCGTGACGGACGTGATATTCGATGTCGTGTTATTCCATCCGATCACGAGGATGTTCGTATTCCCTGTCGTCTGCGCGTTCGTGTAGGAGACAGATACCTGGGTCTGGTTGGTTTGCGGGGTGGCGGAAATCGCCTGGACGAATGCCAATGGTGCCGGCGCCGTGACTGCATTGTACGTGGCAGTGTAGGTAGCACCGCCAACGGGAACGACGATAATGTGGTCCTGAGTGCCGCCATCCGACCACGAGGCGAAGTTGTAGGTAGTCGTTCCGACCGTCGTGTTGCGGGCTTCGATTTCGTGATTGAAGCCGATGAGCGTATCGTAAGTGAAAGGTGTCGCGTGCGCGATGCCGTCCAGATACAACGTGAGTCCGCTCGGCGCCGTGGCGAAGTTTAGATTGACCTTGTCGGGGAAAATGGTGACGGATTGGCTCGATTGCAGCCCGCTGGAATCGGTTACGGTCAGCGTTATTCGATACCGCGTGAATCCGCTGAAGTCGTGACCGCTGGTCGGAATCGTGAACGTGCCGCTCGTCACGCCGGTGATGGGAGTCCCGGGATGAACATGGCCTTCATGGAGGAAGTCGATATTCCAGGTGTAAGCACTTGCGGGGAGTGTACCGTCTTCGGCATCGGTCGCGGTGCCGCTGAACGTGATCACGTCGCCCGCCCTGAAGATCGCGCCATCGGTTGGCGCAAGGAGGCTGACAACGGGACTGTTGCCGACGCTGATTGCGATTGGGGTCGATAGCGTGGAATTGACTCCGTCGGAGACCGTCAGCCGGGCCTGATACGGGCCCGCGACCGTATATGTGTGTGACGGGTTGGCCGCGGTGGAAGTCACGCCGTCACCGAAGTTCCACGAATAGGTGAGAGGCTTTCCTTCCGGATCGGATGAACCGTTGCTGGAGAAGTTGACGGTGAGCGGGCTGGGTCCGTTCGTTGGTGATGCCGAAGCCGTCGCTACCGGGGGCAGATCCGATTGAATGAACTCGATGCGGCGGATTTTGCTTACGCCGAATGTAGCACTGATATCGGAATAGCCGAGATCGACATAGTAGAGCGCGCCATCGGGGCCTTCGGTCAAATAGACAATGTCGCCGTAGGGGCCATCTGCCGAGCCGTCGGGTGGCTCGAAATTGAAGACGCCGGTGACGTTTCCGTTGGCGTCGAACGTCAATCGTTTGATCCAGTTCTGGGTGTAGTCCGCGAAAAAGAAGCTGCCCTGATAGCTGCTTGGGAATTGCGTGCCGTGATAGACAAACCCGGCCACGACTGCCGCGTCGCGGCCATTGTGCGGATAGTAGTAAGCCGGTGCAGTGTACGCGGGATCGCCGTTCGGAGTTTCTACATTCGGCCAGCCGTAATTGGCGCCTTTCGCTCCGATGTCGATTTCTTCGATCGCAGTTGAGTAGACGTTCCCGCCAACATCGCCAATAATTAACCTTCCTGTGGGCGCGTCGTAGTAGGCGCGGAAGGGATTGCGCAGACCAAGCGCCCATACCGCATCGTAGTTCGGTCCGTTGCCGTCATAGAACGGATTGTCCGTGGGAACGGTGCCGTCCATATTGTACCGAAGGATCTTGCCGCGCGGCTTCGTGAGGTCTTGCGCTTCGCCGGCCTGGAAATGCTCCCCAGTCGTGAGCAGGATCTTGCCGTCGTTGCTAAAGTTGATTGCGCCGCCGTGGTGCTCGGCATTGGCAATTTCGGTATCCTGATAGATGACGAACTCGCTGCCGGCGACGGTGCCCGTCAGCGTTGCGTTCGCCGTGAAGCGCGAGAAGCGATCCACGTTCGGTGTGCCCAGCGTATAGAAGATGTAGTAGTAATGATTGGTGTTGAAGTTGGGGTCGAGTGCAATGTCATAGATGCCTTGCTGTACGCCCGCCGAGCCGATGTTGGTGAGCTGCAGGAAAGGCGTTGGATCGGGCGTGGTATAGGGCGGCGGCAATATCTTGATCGTGCCCGCAAGTTCCACCACCAGCATGCGGCCGTCGGGCAGGAATTTGATCGCGGTTGGCAGATTGAATCCCGTCGCCAGGACGTCGTTCTGGAAAAAGCTGCTGTTCGCCACGTTGACTGTTATCGGTGCAGACAATGTCGCATGGCCGTCTATGTCGGTCGCCATCGCAGTGACGGTGTGCGCGCCATTGCTTGCCGTGCGCGTATCCCACGCAAGAGCGTAAGGATTGGTCGTATCGGGAGAGCCGGTTGCCACATTGTCGATATAGAACTGCACATTGGCGATGCCGGTATCGTCCGTTGCATCTGCAGTCACGTTGACGATGCCGCTAACTTGCGCTCCATTGATTGGAGAATTTATCAAGACCTGCGGTGATCCAGCGGTCGGGTTGCCGACAGGCGTCGTCATGTCCGATTGCACTTGGGCAGAAGTCAGCGCGCGGTTGTATATCCGCAGATCGTCGAGCGCTCCCTTGTAGAATTGCGCGGTCGAGGCATCCGCGCCGATGCGCATGGGATTTCCGCGCGCCGTGATAGTTGCTGACAACGCTTGCGTGTTGACGAGGGTTCCGTTGATATAGGTGTTGACTTGCGCACCATCAAAAGTGATGGCGAGGTAGGACCACTGGTTGAATGGCAAAGTGGTTCCTCCGGCGGCGACGAGCGCGCCACTGGATGTTCCAATATAGAAATCGGTCTGATTGCCGCCGTGCAGTTCCAGCCCATACTGGTAGTAGGGCGACGACATAGTCGTATTCCAGAACTTCCCGATAACGACGGAATCGCCGCTCGCGAGCGGCTGGGGATTGATCCACATCGATAATGTAAGGGCACTACCGGAGATGTTGGTTGAAGCAGAGTTTGGAATAGAAATGTAGTCATTCACTCCGTCAAAGCTCGCGGCCTGGCCATGCTTGCCGGCCACCCAGGCAACGCCGTTGTTGAGTGTCGCTAGGTTCGACTGTCCTGAGGAATCGCCCGCAGTCGTTCCGGATCCTTCATCGAAGGAATAGGCAGCGACCAGACCCGGTGTTTGAGTGTTTGACACCGTGATGCTGACGGGCAGCGAATCGCCGGTGTTCCCGGAGGTATCCCGTGCGCGCGCCGTGATCGTGTGGACACCATTCGCGACCGTCGTCGTGTCCCAGCTGACGCTGTAGGGTGATGTCAGGTCTTCGCCCCCGCCGACCGCGATATTGTCCACCAGGAAGGTCACGCCCGCCACCCCGGCATTGTCGGACGCATTGGCACTGATCGTGATCGTACCTGAAACGGTCGTTGATCCCGTCGGCCCTGTGATCGTGGCCGTGGGTAATGTCGTGTCAGGCGTCAGCGTTGTGGCGCTGGCCGGCGCGGATTGTCCGGAGAGGTTCGCCGCGGCGTCCCTCGCCTGCACGGTATAAGTGTAGGATGTGCCCGGCGACAAGCCGGTATCGCTGAACGTGGTCGTCGTCGGGGTGCCGACTTGCGCACCATTGCGGAAGACCTGATAGCCGGTGACCGCAACGTTGTCGGTCGAGGCGTTCCACGAAAGATTGATCTGCGTTGTCGAAGCCGCGGTCGCCACTAGGCCCGTAGGAGTCGATGGCGGCGTGGTGTCCTGGGTGGCAGTCGTCGTGAAGGTGGCGTTTGAGCCGATCCTTTCGTTCCCGGCGGCGTCGATCGAACGGACGCGGTAATTGTAAGTGGTGTTGGGAGCAAGACCGGTTAGCGCAACGCTGTGTGCCGTCACCAGGGTCGCATCAAGCGTCGTCGACGATCCGTAACTGGTCGTGAGCCCATACTCGACCCGCGAAGTGGCGGCCTCATTCGTCGTCCACGTGACTCGTGCGGTGCTGCTGGTAATGTTCGTTGCTGTCTGCCCGGAGATCGTTGGTGCGGTTGTGTCGAGCACGATGGTGTCGGTCGCCACCGCCGACCAGTTGCCCGCGGCGTCCATGAACTGGACATAGACCGTTTTGGTGCCCGCTGCGTTCGACAATGTCCATGCCTTGGTCGGGGCGAAAGCTTCCGCCGTCGAATACGAATTCCCATTGTTGGAGAAGCGCATTTGCTTGACGGAGGTCACGGCATCGGTCGCGGTGAGCGTCAGTGTGACCGAAGTGCTATTGGTCGCAGCGGCACCGCCGTTGATCGTCACCGTGCCCGTCGGTGCTTGATTGTCGACCGTAACGTTGACCGCCGTCGAAGTGGTTACGTTGTTGGCGGCATCGCGTGCCTGCGCGGTCAGCACATGAGAGCCGTTCGATGCCGTGGTCGTGGTCCATGAGACACCGTACGGCGAGGTGGTATCCTCCGTACCGATCAGGGTGTTGCCGTCCAGCAGGAACTTGACGCCGATAACGCCAACATTGTCCGACGCGCTCGCTGCAAGACTCACCGTTCCGGATACGATCGGGGCCGGAGGCGTGAGGGACACGGTTGGAGGCGTCGTGTCCGCTGTTCCGGCGAGAGGCGTTGCCATGTCGGTCTGGATCTGCGCCTGCGTAAGCGCGTGGTCGGCGATGCGCACGTCATCGATGCGGCCGGGGAATTCGAAGCCGGTACCGCCGGCCCGGCGGCCGATGTTCACATTGGCGGTCGAATTCTGCTGGGAATTCGTGACGGTGCCGACCAACTGACCGTTGTCGAGCGTGCCATTGAGGTACACGTCCATGGTCTGGTTCGCAGCGTCGTAGACGCCGGCGATGTGGTACCATGTGTTGAGTTGCAGCGGCGTCGCGCCATAGCGGAACATCGGCTGGCCGGCACTGTTGGTGAGCTTGAATCCGATGGTGCGGGGACCGGTATCGGCGGTGATATCGAGCTGATATCCGGACTCGCCCGAGGTGCGCTTGGACACGACCGCGGCATCATCGGAGGGGAACGCACTGACGTAAACCCACGCACCGACGGTCATGCTGCCCGTGAATTGCAGCGCAGTCGGATTGCCGAGATTGACGAAGTCATTCACGCCATCGAGTGCGACCGCATTGCCGTATCGTCCGGTTGTGAAAGTCGGACCGTTCGTGAGCGTGCCGACGATACCGTGACCCGACGCATCTGCCGTCGTGGTGCCCGAGGCCTCGTTGAAGGCGTAGCCGGCCGTGATGCCCAGCGGGTCTGCGGCCAGCAGCAGGCGCGGTTCGAGCGTCTCGAAGATCAGCGGCGAATGGCTAGCATCGCGTTTGCCATCGACGATCGTCTTGCGATCGCTCCTTGCGCTGCCGTGAGCAATCCGTCGCGCCAGATGGCTGAAAAGGCCCCGGGAACCCGACATCGTTGTCTCCGAATGCCAGAACCGAAATCGCTGCTGGATAATGGAGCCGGATAATGGGTAAATTAATTTGCCGATTAATAGCACAACGCGACGGCCTGGCTACGGATTTATTAATCAAAATATAAATAATATATTTGTGTATGCGTCGGGTGGGTGAAATTGCGGGAATTTCCTGGGGAAGTAGTTCGCATAAAGCGAACCATTATTCAGTCCCGGCGAAGCTGAGAATTCTGTTGACACGAAGATCTTCGGCGAGGGCGGTTCGTCTGGCTTGCCCGTGAAGGCGCTCGGCCGCGTGTTGGCCATAGCTGCGTAATGCGCGTCCTAATGTTCCTTGAATTGGCTGTGTCCGTTTCGATCGTTTACCCAGCAACCGAAGAAGCTTCGGGTTCATAAAGCGTCTGAAAAGCTCATCATCGAGCGCGACGATCGTTTCGTAGCTACCGGGATCACCCTGGCGGCCGGCGCGCCCAAAGAGTTGGCGGTCGATGCGGCGGGACTCGTGATATTCGGTCAGGATGACATGCAAGCCGCCTCGGCTCCGGACCGCAGGATGAAGTTGTATGTCGGTGCCGCGGCCGGCCATGTTGGTAGCGACGGTAATGCGGCCCGGTTGACCGGCGCCCGCAATGATCTCGGCCTCTGCGTGATCCTGTCGCGCGTTAAGAACCACGGCCTCGAGTCCCGATCTGCCAAGCAACTGCGAAATTTGTTCAGATGCTTCAACCGAGCGGGTCCCGACGAGCACGGCGCGACCTTTGCGAACGATGTCGTGAACTGAATCGACCACGGCGTCCCATTTGAGGTTGGCCGTCGGAAACAAGCGTGTGCCGGCATTCGTTCGTCGCAATGGCCGGTTTGTTGGGATGCGTACAACGCGGAGGCCATAGGTGCTGTACAGTTCCCCTGCCGGCTCGACCGCAGTCCCGGACATGCCACAAAGATGCATGTAGCGCCGAAAGAAGCGCTGATAGGTTATTTGCGCAAGGGTCGTGCGTCGCTCCGTGATGGTGCAATGTTCCTTGGCTTCGATGAGCTGGTGAATGCCGCCTTCCCACGAGCGGTCCGGCATGATGCGTCCGGTATACTCGTCGACGATCTGTACCTTGTCATCAGCGACGATATACTGGACATCGCGTCGGTAGAGACGAAGGGCGGCAAGCGCATGCTGCACGAGTTCTTCGCGGGCGCGCCGGATTGCCCATAGTCCTGGTAGTCCTGCAGCGAGCTGAGCGATCCGGCTCTCGCCGCGGGTGGTCAGCCGCACCGACTTCTCGTTTGCGCGCACATGAAAGTCGTCGCCGGGCACCAGGCGTCGAGCGAGATCTAGTGCGGTCTCGTGCAGGCCCCCGGCGTTCTCGGGTCCTTCTTGCGTTCCGGAGAGGATCAATGGCACGCGGGCCTCATCGATTAGAACGCTGTCAGCCTCGTCCACGATCGCGAAATGCAGACCGCGCAAGAGCGGTGATTGATGGTGGCTAGCAAGTCTGCTGTTGAATATTGTGTCGAGAGAAAGCCGAGAACGGGCACGGCGCGAGCCGAGCGCGAGCCGATCGCGGAGATAGTCGAACACAAGCTCCTTGTTGGTACAATAGGTGACGTCACTTGCGTAGGCTCTTTGCCGCTCTTGCCGCGACTGCCCGTGCTCGACGAGCCCGACCGTGAGATCGAGCGCATTGTAGATAGGTGCGAGCTGCTCGGCGTCGCGGCGCGCGAGATAATCGTTGACCGTGATGATATGAACCGGACGTCCCATGAGTGCGGCGGTGATCGCCGGCAGCAGCGCCGTCAAAGTCTTGCCTTCACCGGTTTCCATTTCGGCGACCGCGCCTCCCATCATGGCGGCGCCGCCGAGCAATTGTACCGGAAAGAGACGCATCCCGACGTAACGACGCGTCGCCTCGCGCACAAGCGCAAACGAACGCGCCATTTGATGCGAGTAGGGGGGAGTCGACAGCAATGATGCGCGCAGCTCCTCCGCGGTTTCGCGCAAACGTCGGTTCGTCAGGACAGCGAACTGCGGTTCCAGATCACCGACCAACCGGACAAAGCGGCCGAGGCGGTCACGCGCGAGGGCCGGCTGCAGGAAGGGCAAGACCCGGCCCCAAGCGTCGAGCAGGGTAGCATCGAGTGCAATCTCTCGGCGAGCGGCTTGCTCCGCATAGGGTGCGTCCACCGCCACCGAGGTCAAACTGGCGAAGTTTCGTTTGCGCTTGAGCATACGGATGCCCTCAGACCTGCAGCTGAGACAGCAATAATTGTCGTAGACGGCGCCAGATCTGCCGGCCCGGCGGCTCCCAGTCGAAGTTGAAGCGGATGTAGGCGCGACCGCCGAACGCGGTGGCTGCCGGTGCATTTTCGGGCAGCACAAGATCGATTTGGAAGACGCGTTGCAGCGTCTTTACGCCTTCGGGATCGCCAGGATCGACGGAGAAAGCGCCGCCGCCGGCACCCCCCAAAGCCCTGCTGGGGAGGACGTCACGGCCTGCCGGTATTTCGCGAATGGACTCAACGGGCAACGTCTCGTCAGGGCGCTCTGCGAGTTTAACTTCGGCGCTCTGCAGCCGATGGCGAACAAGGTCGATGTCGTCCTGACGGATTGTTGCGCGAACGATGCGTGAACCGGGAGTAAGTACGTAGCCGATCTGTTGCCCTTCGCGCAGGAAGCGTCCAGGCAGATCCTGTGGTTTCATAACGGCAAAGGTGCCATCGCTGCGGCTGTGCACGATGAGGCGCTCGGCGCGATCGATCGCGGTCGCGAGCTCGGCGCGTGCCTGCCCCAATTCCATCGTGGTGATCTCCGCGCTCGCGCGGTCGGTAAAGCGCTCGGTGGCAAGCCTCGTCTCGAGTTCGGCGACGCGTGCGCGGAGAATTGAGAGTTCGGCCTGGAGTGTTGATTCCTCGCTTTCGACCAGCGCTTCTCCGGCTGTGACGTTCATGCCCGGTTGGACCAGAAGTGCGCGCGCGAAGCCGTCGGTTCTCGCGCGCACGATTGCATTCTCCGGCAACCAGACGACGCCTTCCGTCGTGGTGTAAGAAGGGATCGGAATTAGGAAAAGCATCAACCCAGTGGCCAGGATCGTGCCGAAGGTCGCCGTCACGACGCGGGCGCGATTGCGGTGAAGGCTCGGGCTCGCGAGCACGAACCACAGTGCCTTGCCGATCGGAAGCGCAACACCTGTCAGGAGGCTCCAGACCGCGATCGAGACGCCGAGGGCGAGATACTGCGAGGCGACGAACACGGCGATCGCGAGCATCACGACCTGGCGGTAAAGGAAAGCAGCCGGTGCGTAAAGAACGAACCAGATTCGTTCGCCAGTCGTGGCTACGAAATCCTTCGATCCATCCGCGCGAAACGCGTAGCGATTGACAAGGTAGGTCCAGTACCGGGTAGCGCGCAGCGCCAGGTTCGGGATTTCCAGCAGATCCGCGAGAATGTAGTAGCCGTCATATCGCAGGAGTGGATTGCCGTTGTATACAAGGGTCGAGACACCGGCCACGGCCAGCGCGTCGAATGCGAGCGCGCGGACAAGTCCAGCCTCCACGGTAAGCCATACGTAGAGCGCGAGCGCAGCGAAGAATACTTCGACAATCATTCCGGCCGCGCCGACAAGAGCGCGCCTCCACTTGCTGCGGAATGCCGATGCGGCAGAAGCGTCGACATAGGGCAACGGGGCGAACACCAGGATCATGATTCCGAATTCGGGTACTGTTCCCCCGAACGCCGTGACCGCAAATCCGTGTCCAAATTCATGCAACGTCTTGAGCAGGAGATACACCAGCACGAGCGACAGAAGGTTGTCGGTGGCTAAGATTCGGTCGGAGGCGTCGGCTGTTAGTTCCTGCCAGTGTTGTGCGGCGAGTAGAGGCGCCGGCAACACCACCAGTAGCCACAGCACGGCACCCGGCAAACCGAATAACCATTCTGCAAGCGGCCGCGTACGCTCGAAAAACCTGATCGGATGCCAGAGCGGAATCCGCAGGGCCAGCGGGTAGAGCACGTTGCCGAGCCACCTGGATCGTTTTGCTTTCGCTGCACGTGCGACCAGCGCGCTTGCATCCGGAGTCACGTCGGTTTGTAACAGGTCGTAAGCGCTGAGTTCGGCCAACAATTGGATGGCGTCGCTTTGGCTCGGCGCCTCCTCTGCAAGAACGGATCCGATCTCTTGCCAGATCTGGTCAACCGTTCGCACGCCGTCCATCGCCGCCACGATCATGTAGCCGGCAGGCGACAAGCGGTGCATGCGGCCGGTCGCATGATCCTGCACGACGTACCAAATGCAGCCCCGATACCGATGTCGGTAGACCGAGGTGTGGTCGCGAAGCTTCGGCCTGCGTTGCGCGACGCGATACCAGGAAGAGCTTAGAAACGGGGCCGCGGTCATATCGCCCCTCTCACGGCAGGTACTTCCACGCGGCGAGGCGCAGCCAATCGATGACAGGATGCATCCATATCCACGCAAGCGAGCGTCGTCCGGAATTGATCTTTGCAACGCCTTCCATCCCGGGACGCAATGCAAGGCCCGCTTCCGAGAGGCGGGCCTCGATCCGAAAAGCATTGCGTCCTTCCTCGGCGAGCGTAACCGGCGTGATCTTGCTCAGGGTCATCGGCACCGGTTCGCCGGGCCTGCCTGCGAGCGCGACGGTGCCGCTTTGCCCGACCGCCACGAAGCGAACGTCACGTTCGTCGACCTGAACGATCAAGCGATAGGAATTGAGTGGCGCCACCTCGAACAGCGCCTTTCCCTTCTCCACGGGAGAGCCGAGCATCTGGCTCAGGTCGCCGGAGACGACGACACCGTCGAATGGAGCGAGGATCCGGGTGCGCGCCAGCTTCTCTTCGGCGAGTGCCAACTGCGCCTCCGCCTGCCGGATCTGCGGTTCCAGCACCACGAGGCCGTTGCGATTGTGCTTGGCGAGCGCCTCGCGATCGCGCTGAAGCAGCTTGTCGAGTTCGGCTCGCCACTTCAACCGATCGAGAACGAAATCCCGGTCCTCAAGCTGGGCGAGAAGGTCGCCCTGCCGCACCGTGTCGCCAGCCCGTGTCGGGGCCGCTCGAACAAATCCGTCGAACGGAGCCACAGCTGCGCGCTGCACTTCGGCCTCAAGCACCGATTTCGCGGTGACGCGGTGCTCGCCTTTCGCAAAGACCAGGGTCAGCGCAAGCACCATGACACCGCCGACGCAGAGCTTGAGGGTCGGCCGCCGTGCGCCGAACAGTGCCGCGCATCCGTCACCGATACCGTCAACCACACGTCCGCCCAACAGCCGGTTCGCCCGCAGATGCAATCCGATCTGAGGTCCCAGCAGCGCCGCGATCCCCTCCACCAACTTCAGCGCGTCGTCCGTAAAGGGCTCGGCGCGGTGACGTTCGAAGGTGAGAGCGCCGGTCGGTTCTCCATGGGGGCCGACCAGTACAGCTGACATCGTCGACGAGCCGGACGCTTTTGCTTCCTCCGCCAGTGCCCGATGGGCGATGCTCACGACACGTCCGATCCTCGGCAATGGCGGATAAGCGACGCACCCACGCTGCTCGATCGCCTCTTCCATTGCGCTCTCGATCGCATTGACGAGGCGGCTCTCGCGTTTGAAGCTGGCCGAGAACGAAACCGCGCGCAGGCGGATTGTGCCATTCCGACCGATAATGCCCAGCGATGCGCGCTCGCACCGCAGTCGGGTTGCCAGCTCATTGACCACCGCGATTGCCATACCGCTCAGCCGCGGCTGCGCGTTCACTGTGACGAGGAGGTCGAGGCACGATGCGGCTCGCGTTACATCAGACGAGAGATCCTTAGTGTGCCTGGCCCAGGGCAATGCCTCGAGCCAGCCCGCACCCCAGCGCAATTGCTCAGCGACGACGGCCGGGGTGACCTGGGGCTTGGCGGCCGTCGTCGTCAATGCGATGGCCACAGCCGCAATCGGCTCGTTCGCAGTGCCCAGCGGCAGGGCGACTATCAGGGCCACAGGTTGCGCGGGCCTGGAATCAGGACCGACGCGACCGGGAGCAACGATCAATCGGCGCTCCGCGTAGGCGGTTTCGGCCAGGCGCTTGAGATCGCTGGTGTCCACATCCCGAGGCGGCCACGTTACCGATAATGACGGCGCAGTGGAATCAACCCGCCGCATGAGCAACAGGCCCGCTGACACGCCGGCAATACGGCTGCATTGCAACGCCAACCATGCCGAAACAAATGTCGCTTCGTTTCCCGCGTTGAGCAATCCTTGCCAGTGCGGCGACGTCGTGGCATCTGCGGGCACCCGCCGCAATTGTGGGGCGGGGCCCCCGCTTGCTGTCAAGTCGGGCTCAGACATGTGCCGTCCAAAAAAAGCGCCGACCAATGACTTGGTGGTGCTGTCGGAGGGGGCCCGCCATCTTGCACCAATTCATTGGACAATATTATTTTCAAGTTATGTCATTTTAAGCTTATTAAATCCAATTAATATTATATACAACAGGGCGACAGCGGAATTCGATGGGAACTCGCATGATGCGTCCGATTGAGGGAATTGCCGGCAGAGCTCGGCGGATGAACTACATCGTGTTGTGCTTATCCCTGCCTGTGGGGATCTTGCTTGCCGGTTCCGGTGCAAGGGCAGAGACCCCAGAAATCTCGGCGGGGGAGCGAGAATTCAATTGCGTGATCGAGCCGCAACAAACCGTCAAGCTGGCGAGCCCGGCAGTCGGCATGATCGCGCGCCTCGATGTTGATCGCGGCGACATCGTTCGGCAGGGCCAAATCATTGGCAAGATCGAAGATGGAGTCGAGGCCGCAACGCTGGCGCTCGCGCGGGCCCGCGCGACCAATGATGCCCCCGTGAGGTCAGCCGAAGCCCGCGCGCAGTTCCTACGTCAAAAACATGAGCGTCTGAAAGAGCTTCATACAAGGTCCGTCAGCCCACTCGCTTCACTCCAGGAAGCCGAAGCGGAGGTGCAGGTTGCCGAACAGCAGCTCAAGGAGGCGCAACTCAACAAGGAGCTTGCACGCTTGGAAGTCGCGCACGCCGAAGAGGTTCTGAATCAACGCGCGCTGCGTAGCCCGATCGACGGTGTGGTGGTCGAGCGGCTTCTCGTTCCGGGTGAATATCGAAATGACCAGAGCCCAGTCCTCACCCTCGCACAGATTGATCCGCTGAGGGTCGAAGTGTTCGTGCCCACCGCATATTTTGGTCAAATCCGTGCCGACAGCAGAGCCAAGGTGCGACCGGAGCTGCCCATCGGGGGCGTCTATATTGCCTCTGTCACCGTTGTCGACCGCGTCCTCGACGCTGCCAGCGGAACGTTCGGGGTGCGTCTGGCCTTGCCGAACCCGCGTTTGGCGCTGCCTGGGGGAATTCGCTGCAAAGTCGCATTCGTATTGGAGGGTGACAATCCGGCCCTGATGGCTGGTGACGCGCCATCATCCTTTCAAAAATAGAGTGCGTCGATCATCGCGAGAGCCTGAAGCGGTTGATTCTGTGATGCCGAAGTACGGTTCACTAAGTTTCTGGAAGAAAAAGGACTTGAACGTCCAATCCGCGCGTTCGGATTGCCCCCGATTCCAAGGCTCCATCGCAGGCTTCTGTCAGGCGACGTCCTGCGCGAGAAGCAATGGTGCTGGTGATTTCGACTCGCGTCCGCGCCCTGCGCACAAATTCGGCGCATAACCGCGGACCGAGTGCGGCGTTTGCCTGTCGCAAAAAAAATGTCTGCTCATTGCAGCCATTCGCTTGGCGAGCGAAGTCATCGCTACGATTGTCGCCTGAACTATGAGGGGACGAAGTTGGAGCCAGCGCTCCTTCGGCGCCGCCCGCCCGATAACAGCGCGACGCTCGCGACACGAACGCCACCGTCGCTGACAGACGGCATAGCCGAAGGGCAGCAGCGCTCTCGGAGAGAAGTAACCGACGCGCATTTGAACCTGCTTATCCACTGGCAGGCCCAACTTTTCTTCCGAAATTGGATTATTTAATCTCGCTGCTATTTTGCTTGATAATTATATAAAATTTAATACATTTAAATGGAGCGATTAATCGCGCAGTTCTGGCCATGGCTGGCTGCGGCTGGATCCGAACCTCAGTGGTGTTCGCAAGGGGATCGGCAGATGTATCGAGTCTCCGGCTCTGTGTTGGTTGTAGCGGTCGCCTTGATGGCCGGAGGTACTCCATGGGCGGGCGCAGGACGCCTGGCAATGCCCATGACTTCTCAAGCAGCGCTAGGGCGCATCGAACTCGGACGGCCCACGCTCCCGCCTCTGACGTACACGATGTTCTGCCTGCGCTATGAGGCCGAATGCCGCTCGCGGCGAGGCTTCCGGGGCGGCCCGGTCCGGCTGACCGAGGAGCGGTGGGCGGATCTCTTGGAGGTCAACCGCGCGGTCAATCTGGCCATTGTGCCGGTGCCCAACGACCTCGGCTTGGCCGGCGAGGCGTGGAGCGTCAATCCCGATCGCGGGGATTGCAACGACTACGCTGTAAGCAAACGTCACGAACTGCTTCGGCGTGGCTGGCCGGCGCGGGCTTTGCTACTGAGCGAGGTGATCGTCAGTTCCGGAGAACATCATTTGGTGCTGCTCGTCCGCACCCGGAGCGGGGATCTCGTGCTCGACAATCTCGCCCCAGAGATCAAGCTCTGGTCGCGAGTCCCCTATCGTTGGCTTCGCGTACAAATGCCGAGCAGTCATCAGCTGTGGGCGACGATCGACGGGAAAGGGGCGTAATCGTTACCGGGCGAGCGCGATGTGGATCGCCATTTCCTTTCCCTTGGCGCCGCGCTCCCGTGGATCGGGCTTACTGCTCATCGGTGGACCGGCAGCGGCGAGATCCCCACCATGGCCGTCGTTGCCGGCCCCGTGCAGTTCGGCATTGTGGTCAATGGGCTGCGGCCTCCTGGCGGCAAGGATGGCCCCAACCGCGGAGTAAGCCGCCCACGGCAAAGGGCATCGTCTCGGCGCGCGGCGTCGGGATAGGGCCGTGGTGCTCAGCCGGTCCGGCGCCGGCTTTGTCCGGATGGGCGGTTGATCAGTAGATCGGTCAGCTTCTTGCCGGCTCGAAGCTGCGCTTTCAGCCATCGGGGCTGCTTACCGCGACCGGACCACGTTTCGGATGGGTCCTTCGGGTTCCGGTACTTCGGCAGCACTGGGGGGTAGGGACGGCGCGCACGCTCCGCGTTCGGGGCCCCGGCAGTTCCCTCAATCCTGCGAAGCCGTTCTTCGAGCTTGGCTTTTTCCGCGATCATTCTCCGACTAAGAACAGTCGTCACCTCATCGTAAAGCCGCCACAGCTCGGCCGTGGTCGCGGATGCCCAGTCGTCCTTCTCCATGGAAGCCGTCCCCACTACTTCCGATTTGAAATAGGAGGGGGACTTATCAGGTCGAACCCGGGTCGGGCAAGCACGATCGGCTCGCGCGCAGCCCAGTGTGCAACGCGGTTCTTCTTGACGCTACCGGCCGGGTCCGTGCCTCCGACCGACCGGCCGCCTCTCGGCTGCTCTCCGCCGACGGACCCTTCGCATTGGACCAAGCAAGCGCTGCTCGGCCATCAACACGCGACTACGTAAATTCTGCAATTCGGTGAATTGAACGATCAGCGCCTTATGCGTTTGACGCAAAATAGCCGAAGAATACATGTGACCACCTACTCATGACCAGCGATGAGCCCGTGACTGCAGATTGAATGTTGCGGGTTGACGAAATGCCGCCCCAACTTTGCTGACAAGGTTTTCATCGGTGCTACTACTGAAGCAGTACAGTTATCGTTCGAGATCCCTGATCAATGGTTGGAAATAAATTCGTGCCCCTCATTTGAGCCTCCCGGCTGGCACACGACTGAGATCGGAAGGATTCCAGCCGCTGTCGCGCTTGATGACCAGTCCTCGCATTATCTTTGAATAGTATTACTTTTTTGCGCCTCCTCCTCCTCCTCCTCCTCCTCCTCCTCCTTCTGGGGCCTCCTGTCTGGGACGAGGCTTTTTGCTTCGCTCCGGTGAAACTTTGTCGAATGTTAGATTTGAATCGTGAATGTCCCTATATATCGTTCGTAATAAGTGGCCGGTGACGAGTTAGATGATGTTAACCAACACTGACGAAGCGGCCAAATTACTGCATCAATACATTCTGTGGGAGGATTTTTATGCAACTACAACTCATAATTGCAGTAGAAACCGCAGTTTAGTCGATGAATATGCGGTTTCGGATTTCCTTGAGGAGGCCCCGCATTCTTACGGTGCTGCACGCATTCTCTAAGCGAGTTACGTTGATGCGGCCATCAAGCGTTGCCGATACGTGCCGTGGCGAAGTCGGCAGTGCGACGTTTTGGCAGAACGGATTGGTTATGCCTCCTGCGCGTCTCTATAGAGGGAATGGTGGATTAAACGGCTGCATGCGGAGTTGTTAGCGATAGGCAAGGGAAGCATGCGCCGCATCAAAGTCGTCATCGCGGATCGGCACCCGATCGTTTTGCAGGGCATCAGCAGCGTCCTTGCGACGCAGCACGATTTTGCGATCGTGGCCTCCTGCGGCGATGCTGCGAGCTGCATCGAGGCGATCCGACTCCTCGTGCCGGACATTGTGCTGGTCGATAACGCAATGCCCAACGTCAGTCGACCGGATCTTCTTGCTCTGGCAAACATCGCTGGCCGAGGAGCCCGGGTCATTTTCTTCGCCGGTAAGGCTGGCGATCGCGAGTTGCAAAGGCTGGCCGCAGACGGCGCGTGCGTCGTTCTCACGAAGGATGCGCAGCCGGAGATGCTGGTCACGACCCTGCGGAAAGTTGCACAGAACCAAGGACTTGCGTCGGGGTCGACGGGCCCTGGTGGGGAGATCAGTGAGGAGCCTCGCGCAGGTGAGGAGAAGTCCCTGACACAACTGACCGACCGGGAGCGGCAGATCATGAGGCTCGTATCGGAGGGGTTGTCGAACAAGGAGATTGGGCGCCGCCTGAACATTGCCGACGGTACGATCAAGGTCCACCTTCACCACATCTTCCAGAAGCTGGATATCAGCAATCGTACAGTTCTCGCGGCATTGGCGATTTCGCAAAACGAGCAGCATGCAGCTCCGCGTGAATTCGCCCCCTCCGGGCTGCTCCAGCCGGATCCGGTGGTTCGAGATGACGAGGACGCCAAGCGCAACGGTGTCCTTCCGGAACGTACGCGTTAGCTGCAAATCGCACTTGATTGGATATTGTTGCCGTTAACCTCGCTGCACCTTCGGTGTAGGCCTTTGCTGTCGCGGGCGTGCAATGGGGCCGGTGCACGCAGGCAGGACAGGACGATTTTACCCGCGGCCTGCCGGCCCCAGCAGCACTAAAGAGGGAGTTTGACGCCGCAGCTGGCGGCGCTCTCAGAGACCTGCGAACAATCGTCGATTGTTTTCGTGCATCCTGTCCGAGATGCGTCGTTCATTACGTTAAGTGGGGGAGGTCGGTTGTCGCAGCCAGATGCTCAGCCATGTTGCGGCAGGCCCCCTCGGCCTCGGCCAGCGTTCGGAAGGGTGAGCCGCTGATCTTGACCGCGCCGTTGTTCTGGTAGAGCGGTCGCCAACTCGCCAGATAGCCGGAACGTCCGTGAAAGCCTGCACCCGTGGGGCTTCCAAAGCTGATCACAAACGAGAAGCCATCGTTGCTCGCGCTCCATATCTCCATGCGCTCAAGGGATCGATGAAACTGCAGTGGCATGGCAAATCCTGCGGTGTCTTGGTGGTCGCTCGATTAATATAAATCAGAAATAAATACATTAAATCCTCAATTTGCAAGCCCGAAATTCGACGGCCGCCGCCGCGGAGAACCGCAAGTTCAAGAGGATGCGGAAAATGGCGAAGAGCTGCCGGCTCGACACACGCTTAACAGCTGCCCATTTTCAAACAAAAGTCTTGGTTGAATGCGGATTTAATATATAATATGGGGAATAAATATTTAACTCGAGGAGAGCGCATTGTGTCCCGTGACTGCACTGAAGACGACGATCGGCGGGCATTCCTCAAAACCTGCGGAAGATTCGCGGCCGTGACACCCCCCGTCATGACGCTGCTTCTATCGACCTCCCTGACCTCGACCGCGATCGCACGTTCGGGCGGACAGACCGGTGTAACCCGAGACGACGACGGGGGCAGGTCATTCTTCGACGACGATCGTCCGTCCGGGGCAGGGTCGAGAGCCTCTGGCAGCGGGTCAGCTGGAGGTGGTGGAGCATCAGGCGGTGGCGGTGGCGGTGGTGGGGCCCCCGGAGGTGGCGGAGCATCTGGCGGTCGCCGTGGTGCGTCATCAAGTGCCGGAGGGACCTCCGGCGGTGGCGGATCCGGTGGAGGGGGAGCCGGTGGTAAAGGGCCGTTCGCGACCGGTGGGAGCTCCGAAAACCCGATCGCAGCTGGCGGCGTCGATTGTGCAGATGAAGATGACGAGGCGCGGAGACGCAATCCCGATTGCGAGCGACCCGCCACTCGAGTTTCGACTGCAACGGGATCTGAGCATTAGTGCATGCAGCTTGGTCTATCGAGCAGGAGACCTGCCATGCCTATCCGCGCTCGGGCGGACGACCCTGCTGCCGTTCTTCGCCAGCGTCTCGAAGCGCTTGCCTCCGAACTCGCAGAACTTGAGAGTCTCAGAGGCCGGGTAGATCGGGCAGAGCGCCGTCAGCGCCACCTGCGCAACCGGGCTGTCCTGGGAAAGCGAGCGAGCTCAGAAGGCAAGCAAGCAGTCGTTGCAACCTGGCAGATTTAAATTTCATCCCTGCGCCGCCTGGTCGCAATTCGTCGAATTATTGCAACGAGTGTCCGAAAGCGAACGGATGGTTCGGCTTTGATCGATCATAGTTGGCTTCGGCCGGGGGGAGGCAGTTCATTCGCAGCAGCATCCCACCATGCCGAGAATAGGGGCGCTAGTCTTCTGGCGCAGCACGTGCCGGGCGCTTTGGGGTCTTCAATCCATACCTAGTTTCGCTTGAAAGGATGAATGCTCGTGAATGATGCCAATGTGAAAGTCGAAACGCATGCCGCGAATGAGAGCTCGAACGGGGCAAAGCCAAGGTTCGAGTTGCCGCTTTTAAATTTCCAGGAACTCTTCCGCGGCTTTGCCGAGCAGGGCGCCGCGCAGGCGAGGAAAAATATTGAGAGCATGAAATCCACTTCCGAGGAGATCAGCGACGTTCTCCGTGAAGCCTGTTCTATGAACGTCAAGGGAACCATTGACTACGGCGCCAGGGTGATCGAGATCTCCAAAAACAATACCAGTGCCACCCTGGAATTTTTTTCCCGGCTCGCTGAGACCAGATCGCTGCTGGATATCGTACATCTTTCGACCGCCCAAAGCCGCGAGGCTTTCGAAGCCGCTTCCGCACAGAACCGGGAGCTTTGGGCGCTCGCGCAGAAAGTCGCGATCGATACGACCGAGCCCATCAAGACTGGCTTCAACCGGGTATTGCAAAGGACCGTCGCATAAGACCGTCTGAATCGAGGCTACCGGCCGCGCGGATCGGCTGGACAAGCCTCTCCCCGACAAGGAGAGGCGCGGTCCAGCCGATGGCGGGCGAGTGTGCTCAGAGCCGGCAATAGATTGCAGGAAATCAAGATGGGTATAGTAATGATTAAGTGCCCGGAAACGGGGAGCGCCATTTCGACGGGGATCGAGACCGATCGCGAAAGATTCCGGTGCAGCGCAGTATTCTTCTCGCGCACCTATTGCCGGATTTGCGCCGCCACACACGAGTGGTTCGCGAGGGAGGCCTGGGTCTACGAACCTGCCTTGGATAGTCGGTTACCGGTCGGCTGGCAGGCTCGCGCCGGAGCGGCGTGAAGAACCTCGGCTGCGCCCTGCGAAACGATCCGATCGATCCTGCGGCTCATCACCTTGTAGCACTCGCATGCCACGGCTTCGAGCCGCGGCCGATCAATCTCGAGCTGACCGCGCCGGTTCGATTTCAACGCTCTTGACGCGCGCAACGCGCTCACGACGTGCGTGACGGTGGTGCGGCGGACTCCCAGTAACTCCGACATGGTCTCTTGCGTCAAAGGGAGGAGATTGCCGGCATCCGCCCGGTCGTGAATGTGAAGCAGCCAGCGCGCCATCCGGGCCTCGACGGAGTGCAGGGCATTGCAAGCCGCGACGTACTGGAATTGCGTCAACAGCGATCTCGTGAAAATCTGCACCATGGATGTGATCGCAGGGCTGCGACGCAGAGCCGGCATGAATTGCGCCGCCGGAATCTGCAGCACTGACCCTGGGACGCGGACGACCGCCGTCACGGGTGAGCGGGATGCGCCAAGCGCCGACGTCAGACCGACGGCACCCTCATGACCGATTACCCCCGTGGCGGCCGTCTGCCCGTTCGGCAAGTCCACGATAAAGGCGATCGCGCCGCCGCAGGGGAAGTGAAGGTGTTCGATCCGATCGCCTGATCGGACCAGTACGGCGTCGCGCTCGAGCGCGACTTTCCGCAAATGAGGTGCAAGCAAAGCAAAATCCGCCGGCGGCAACGCTGCTAACAAACGATTACCAACTCTGGTCGCGTGGTCCATCACGGGATTCACCCCCGACGGATAACCGGCGCTGGGACTCGTGCCGGTCGTGCCGAGCTGCTCTGCAGAGTGACAGCTCAACAGCAAGCCAACCGGCCACCTCAGATATGGTTCCAGCGATGAATGGGCATGCCGGACAGCCGCCCCCTGCGGCCGAGATCCTGTCGCGGCTCCAGTGGCGTCCGGCAGCGCCGCCGCACAACTGATCGCATCAACCTTGTGCTCACCAGGCCTACGCGGGAGCCGAAAGAGGGTTGTGCCAGCGACCACTCTCCGAACAAGCACGTCGGCCGCGATCAGTGACGCGCAAGGTGCGGACTGCAAGCGCGCTCTGAGATTATTCGGGGTCGAACTAATTCCCGCAAGAATGTTCTGACCCGGACCAACACTGGTGCAATGACGAGAGCGCCGAATTGAATCGTATGATCTACTCAGGGCGAGGGAGAGGGAGGTCAACGATCCGCTTCATCAAATCGCGCAGATCGGCGGCTTCCTGTTCGCCCATGGCCTCTTCAAAGGCTGTCTGCGCGAGCCGCCATGCAGCCAGGGCTCGCCCATGCGTCTTATGACCCTGCCTTGTGATCGTAACGATACGCTCCCGTCGGTCATTCTTGCCGACTGAAATCTCGACGAAGCCGTCACGCACGAGCGGCCTCAGGTTATGCCCCGTGGTCGCACGATCCATGGACATCAGCTTGGCGAGCTGGGCCATGGTCATCGGCCCTGACGTTACGAGATAACCCAACAAACTGTATTGCGTCGATTTGAGCCCGCTCGAGGCTAGCGCGAGGTCATAGTACCGGGAGAGACGTCTGGCTGCGCGGCGGACTTGATTGCAGTTACAGCGCGCCGGGTCATCGACCAGATTGGATGCTTTTGCTGCTGCTCTCGGCATCAATACCCCTCTCAGCGTCCAACATATCACACGGCTCCTATTTGTTGTCGATAGTTCCAGAACCGCACGCGCGCGCGAGAGCGTTGCGCGCTGACGCTTCCTGCTGTATATCCAAATATAGTTTGATATGCCCCTATTTTGACGGCGATCGGACTCTCAGCGCGTTCGCTCGGCGCGCCGGGCGCAGCCGGAGGAGGAAGACATGGAATCTCCAGTCTTGATCACGGGTGGCGCAGGAACCGTTGGTCATTTACGACGTCGTCCTGCGATAGGCCGATGTGTACACGGCTAGAAACCAGGGCTACCCGCTATGAAGCGCATCGTGTGGTCACTGGCCCTCATCATGCTGGCAACGTCTGCGCCGGCGCGTGACGATGGTCGCTACGCCAATTCACCGCTGAAGGAATGGTTCGAGAGCCTGTCCAGCGAGCTCGGACCATGTTGCTCGGACGCCGATGGATATTTTGTCGCCGATATCGATTGGGAATCCGATCACGGCCACTACCGGGTGCGCATCGATGGCGAATGGGTGATGGTGCCGGACGGCGCCGTGGTCGCACAGCCAAACAAGACTGGGCGGACTATGGTCTGGAAATACTATATTGACGGTCATCCGCGGGTCCGCTGCTTCATGCGGGGCACGATGATCTGACATGGGAGATCTGGCTTCAGCAGGAGCGTGATTGTTCGCTCTCCCATGACTGCGCCCCGCGATACCTGGCGTTGTCCGACTCGAGGGCCCGATAGAGCCGCGCAGCAAGATCGCAAGCGTGCCCAAATAAGTACAATAATAGAACTGATGATCTCGACGACGAGGCGCTCCGCTTCCCCACGCGGCATTCCGATTGAAGGCGCTTCGCTGCTATTTGCGTGGAGACTGGCACGTCTCACCGGACGCAGCATGTGCGGTCCGTCCCAAAGCGATGGTCATCAAATCGCTTGACGAGTTCAAAAAAAGAACTGTAGATTTTGTGACAAGATGGCCGAGCTGAACGGCCGCAGGGCCTACCGCGCTGGCCAACCACGCTTGGACGGCGAGGCGCGCAATTCGCTCGGCGCGGTGCCGGGCGGGCGGTCAGCAAAACACAATGGCGTGCCCGGATGGGTGCGCATCAGGGAGGACGGGTCATGTTGGCGAAATGGAAGAGTCTTGCGGCTCTGGCTTTGCTTTTGAGCAGTCCAGCCTTCGCAGCCGACGAGCCGGGAGTTACCGCGACCGAGATCAAGATTGGCGGGGTGTTTCCGTTCAGCGGACCTGCGTCATCGATCGGTCTCGTGGGCAAGGGCCTCATCGCCTACGTTCAATCGGTGAATGACCGCGGCGGCATCAATGGCCGCAAGATCAACTACATCGCATATGACGACGCCTACAGTCCTCCGAAAGCGGTGGAGCACGTCCGCAAGCTCGTCGAGAGCGATGAAGTGGCGTTCATGTTCGGCCAGCTCGGCACGCCTGGCCTTTCGGCCACAGCAAAATACCTGAGGGCGAAAGCGGTGCCCAGCATCGCAATCATCAGCGGCTCGTCGAAATTCACGGACGTTGGCAGTTATCCGCTGACGACGACAGGCCTTGTCAGCTACGACACCGAAGGAAAAATCTACGCCAAATATCTGATCAGGACGCTGCCGAACGCCAAATACGCCATCCTCTATCAGAACGACGATCTCGGCAAAGATTACGTCAATGCCTTCAAGAGCTTTCTCGGCAAGGACTACGACCGAAAGGTCGTCAGCGCGTCCTATGAGGTCACGGAGCCGACCGTCGATTCGCAGATCACAACCCTGAAAAGCTCTGGTGCCGACGCCCTGATGATCGCGGGAACGCCGAAATTCGCAGCGCAGGCGATCCGGCAAGCTTCTGTGATCGGCTGGAAAGCAACCGTGATCATCAACTTTCCGTCCGGTTCGGTCGGAGGCACGCTCGCGCCGGCTGGCCTCGACAAATCAGTCGGTGTGATCGTCGGGACGATCAACAAGGACGTCGTGGATCCGACATGGAAAGACGATCCCGCCATGCAGGCTTATCGGGCGTTTCTCGACAAGTACCTGGCCGGCGTCGATATCACCAACGGCAGCTACCTGACCGGCTATCAGCAAGGCGTCCTGCTCGAGCAGATCCTGAAGCAATGCGGCAATGACCTGTCCCGCAAGAACATTCTGGCGCAGGCCAAGAACCTCAGGGATTTCGTCGTCCCGACCGCGCTGCCCGGGATCAAGGTGAACACCAGCGAATCCGAGAACATGATCTGGACGCAGATGCGTTTGCAACGATGGACCGGATCGACCTGGGAAGCCTTCGGCGAGGTGTTGGACGCCAGGTCCGAATGATTTCGCCCCAGCCAGAGTGACGGACGCGGCATCAGTTGCGTCCGAGCTTGCTCTGCGCCGGCAGGCCGCCGCTGGGCAAGACAGGACTGCACCGCCTGCGGTCGCCTTTCAGCAATTCGGGAGATCATTTTCGATGTCGACGACCGCACTGACGTTTGCACCCCGCGAGGTTTCCATCGAGCGTCGAACCGACGGCACGCTTATCTTGAGCTCACCACTCGAATGGACGCCGTGCGACTGGCGCATCACCGATTTTCTGCCGCGCTGGGCCAATGCCGTTCCGGATCGGGTTTTCCTTGCGCAGCGCAATGCCAAGGGAGGATGGGACGAGATCACCTATGGTGAGGCATGGTCGCAGGTTCAGGCGGTCGGCCAAGGCCTGATCGATTTGGGCGCTAAGCCTGCCGACAAGCTTGCGGTGCTTTCCGGAAACTCCATCGAGAACGCGGTGATCTCGTTTGCGGCGATGTCGATCGGGGTCATCTTGGCGCCGATCTCGCCGAACTACACGCTGATGCCGGGGGGCCTCGCACGCCTCAAGGACATCGCGGAAGTGCTGCGCCCGAGCTTCGTATTCGTTCAAAGCGGACGCGACTTTTCCGCCAGCCGCGCGATTCCCGAATTGGCGGCCGCGACCTGGTTCAGCGTCGATGGCGCGCCGGATACGGTGCCTTTTCAGGCTCTGGCGGCTCGAACCGGGAGCGAAGGATTCGATCGCGCATCGCGTGAGGTGCCTTGCGACGCCGTCGCAAAGATTCTCTTCACGTCAGGTTCGACCGGCTTCCCCAAAGGGGTGCTCAACACCCATCGCATGATGGCAAGCTCCCTGCAAATGGGCAGCCTGCTCGTGTCACCTCCGGCCGTGCCGGTGCAGGTTGAATGGCTGCCCTGGCACCATACGATGGGCAGTAATGTCATCCTTCACGGCATCCTGAAGAATGGCGGGACGCTCTATATCGATGATGGCCGGCCGCTGCCGCAGCTCTTTCACAAGACAGTCGCCAATCTCAGGGAGATTTCACCGACCGCCATGTTCAACGTGCCTGCCGGCTATAACCTCTTATGTGATGCGATCGAGAACGACCTCGACCTTGGCGCCACCGTGTTCAAGCGGATGGACCGATTGAGTTATGCCGGCGCCGCAATTTCGCAGGGCACCCTGGAAAAACTCTATCGATTGACATTCGCGGTCACCGGCCGACGAATTCCTGTCATGTCGGGCTATGGCACGACCGAAACGGCGCCGACAATCAGTTCGACGCATTGGGCAACGGACCAGCCCGGAGAGATCGGTCTTCCCGCGCCGGGGTTGCAGCTCAAGCTCATCCCGGTCTCCGATACCTACGAGGCCAGGGTCAAGGGCCCTAACGTCACGCCCGGCTATCTCGAAAGGCCGGATTTGACGGAAAGGGCCTTCGATGAGGAAGGATTCTACCGCATCGGCGACACTGTCTCGTTTCTGGATCCAGGGAAGCCGGAGCTTGGGCTGCGCTTTACGGGAAGAATTTCCGAGAACTTCAAGCTTGCGAATGGCACCTGGGTCTCGATCGGAAACATGCGCGCGGCAATCCTGGCCGCGACGCGCGGCGTCTTGCTCGACATCGTCGTTGCGGGCGAAAATCGCGAGGCGTGCGCGCTGCTCTGCTGGTTGAATCCGACCGAGGCGACGCGAGTTTCAACGAACCCAGCCGCAGATCTGACCTGCGATCCCTTCGTGATTCAATTTCTAAGGGATTGTTTTCAGAAATATAACGAGACCGTCGGAAGCAGCGAAAGAGTTTGTTCCTTCTCTCTGCTGAAGGATCCGCCATCAATGGCTGCCGGAGAGATCACGGACAAGGCCTATGTCAACCAACGCGCCGTGCTGAAGGTTCGCTCCGAACAGGTTGAACGCCTCTATACCAGCGAACCGGGCCGCGATGTGGTCCGAGTGTAAGGGCGAGTTGAGCGACATCGCGTGTCGGCCTGACGGCGCCCGCATGCGCTCCCTTGCGTTGCTATCCGATGCGCGGACCCTCGAGCAGCATTCCGTGGGCGGCCATCTCAAGCGGCGCGCGAGCGCGTCTTTGTCTTCCGGACCTCCGGCGCCGCCGTCGCGGGGGTGCCGCGGGCACCTGGTCCCGGATGAGTATGAACCTCCTTGGCCGACAGCGGCTCGCCGCATTCAGAGCACACCATGACCGGATCGAAGTCCTTTCCGCACTTGCGGTGCTGGTGCAGCAACGGTCGGCCGCGCTCGTCGACCATGTGGGTATCGCCCCAATGCACGATCGCCATCATGATCGGATAGAGGTCGAGGCCCTTCTGGGTCAGGATATATTCGTGACGCTTGGGGGATTCCTGGTAGGGAATACGGCGCAGGATGCCCTGCCGAACCAGCTTTTTCAGCCGTTCGGCGAGCAAGTGTCGTGTGATTCCGAGCGCCGACTGAAATCCCTCGAAACGGCGCGTGCGCAGGAAGCATTCACGCAGGATCAGAAGAGTCCAGCGATCGCCGATCACGCCGATGGTTCGGGCCATCGAACATGGCTCTTCCTCGAGTTCTTTCCACTTCATTCACCCACTCCAATCGTCCCGGCACAGGCCGTCTCCAATCGTCGCGGAGATCGGCACCGACTCTTGCATTCTAGATAGGTACTAGATTTCAAACAATACCCTTCCCAGTAGCCAAAATCAGCGGATTACAGGCAGATTTGACAGTTCTATTTAAGAACTATATGGTTGCCGAAAGTCGCGCTGGCGATCGGACCGCCAGTGACTGCCATTCGCTCTCCCGGAGAAGGCCGAGATGACCCTGAAGGTTGAATTCCAGTTCGATTTCGGTAGCCCGAACGCCTACCTGGCGGAAGTGGCCATCCCTGGCATTGAGCAGCGGACCGGCGTGAAATTCGCGTACGTCCCAGTTCTGCTCGGCGGCATCTACAAGGCGACCGGCAACATGTCGCCGTTCGACTCGCTGCGCGGCATCAAGAACAAGCCGGAATATCAGGCGCTGGAGACCCAGCGGTTTATCCGACGCCACAACATCACGAAGTTTCGCCAGAATCCCTTCTTTCCCGTCAACACGCTGATGCTGATGCGCGGTGCTGTCGCTGCCCAGTTCGAGGGCATGTTCGAGCCCTATTTCCGCGCCGCCTATCATCATATGTGGGAAGAGCCGAAGAAAATGGACGACCTCGAAATCTTCCGTCGCGCGTTTGTCTCCTCGGGCATCGATGTCGATCGGCTGTTGGCGCGCGCGCAGCAGGATGACGTCAAGAAGAGGCTGATTGATCTGACCAACGATGCCGTCAGCCGGGGAGCATTCGGCTCTCCGACCTTTTTCGTCGGAAAGGAAATGTTCTTCGGCAAGGACCAGATCCGAGACGTCGAGGAATCGATCGTCGAGCAGACCAGGCAACCTGTTCCCAAGACGGCCTGACGGCGGCGACTGTCCGGGCTGCGTGGCGAAGCCGCTCTCGGACCCAAAGCAAACGTAAATTCAGGGAGAATGCCCATGCCCGGCCCACTTCACGGCGTTCGAGTGCTCGATTTGACCGGCGTGGTGTCGGGCCCGTTCGCGACCATGTTTCTGGCGGATCAGGGCGCCGACGTGCTGAAGATCGAGCCGATCGGCGGCGACATTACCCGCCGCAGCCGCGCCACCATCGACAAGGAGGGCGAGTTCTCCGCGCTATTCATCTCTTCAAACCGCGGCAAGCGCTCGCTGTCGATCGACGTCAAGAGCATGTCGGGGCGCGAGGTGCTCACCCGGCTGGTCGCGCAGGCCGATGTCCTGGTGCAGAATTTCCGGCCAGGCACCATGGAACGTCTCGGTCTCGGCGTTGAGGAATTGCGCCAGCGCCATCCGCGCCTGATCTACGTCTCCATCAGCGGGGTCGGCGATACCGGACCCTATGTAAAGAAGCGCGTCTATGATCCGATCGTTCAGGGATTGTCGGGCTTCGCCGATATCCAGTCGCAGCCGGTCACGAACCGGCCGCAGATGATCCGCACCATCGTATGTGACAAGACCACCGCGGTGTTCACCGCTCAGGCGGTGGCGGCGGCGCTCTATGCGCGTGAGAAGACGGGGCAGGGCGACCACATCCAAGTGGCGATGCTGGATGCGATGATCTCCTACCTCTGGCCGGAAGGCATGATGCAGTACACGGTGGTCGGCGCCGAGGCCGCCACTGTCGATCCGAATGATCGGCCGGACCTGGTGTTCAAGACCAGCGACGGCTACATCACCGCCGGCACCATCTCCGACTCCGAATGGCAGGGCTTTTGCCGCGCCTCCGGCGATCCGGAGCTTGCCAAGGATCCTCGGTTCGCGACCCCGGCGGCGCGCTCGGTCAATGCCACCGCGCGGATCAACAAGATGGCGGAATATATCGGCCAGCATACGACAGCCGAGTGGCTGGAGCGTCTCGACGCCGCGGACGTGCCCTGCGCACCAATCCTGCGCCGGAGTGAGATCATTCATAACGAACAGGTGGTAGCGCGCGGCATCATCGCTGAATTCGATCAGCCGAAAGTCGGCCGTGTCCGGCAGCCGAAACCGGCAGCCCGCTTCGAGATCAACCAGGCTGCGATCGGCGGGCCGGCCCCCCGGGTCGGCGAGCATTCGCGCGAGGTGCTGCGCGATCTCGGATACGACGACGGCGCCATCGACAAAATGATTGCCGAGCGCGCCCTGCGCGTGGCTGTGTAGGCAGAAGCGTTAGCGCTGCCGGCGATCGCTTGGAGCTTTGCCGGCCCTACCGCAACGGGGCCACAGGAACATTAGCCGCGACCGCTCGCTGATAGGCCTCCCGTCGCTGGATGCGTTCGAGGTAGGGCAGCGCATTCTCGCAAATGCCGACGCCATAAGCGATGGCCCAGTCAAGGCACGTCGTAAGGAGGATATCTGCGCTGCTGAAGCGCTCGCCCATGAGAAACGGCCGGCCGTCAGCCAAGGCGACTTCAACGTGGCGCAGCTGGCCGCGAAAGTACTCCGCGGCTTGAGCGACGACTTCAGGTGCGACGCCATAGATGTGTCCCAGCGCGTCCGCCCGGTGGCGGCGCATGACGTAAAGGCTCGTGGAATCGAGCTCGGCCACGACAAAGAAGCACCATTCGAGCCACGCGGCATAGTCGTGGGTGGACTCCGGAATCAGCGAGCGTTCCGGCGTCGAATACATGCGCGACAAATAGGCAACGATCGCGGCGCTCTCGCCGATGCAGAAGTCGCCATCCTGCAACAGTGGGATCTTCTGGCGGGGATTGAGCCTGGTATATTCAGCGGTTTTGGTTTCGCCTGTCCGAGGTCCGATCGGCTTGACCTTATAGGATAGGCCAAGTTCGTGCATCGCCCAGTGTGCACGAATGGTGCGGCTTGTGCCGGCGCCCCACAGCGTGAGATCGGGTGTCGCGTTCATCACCACTTCTCCACCGACGGACGAAGATCGAGTTCATGGGTCCAGCCGTCGCGGCTCTGCTGGTGCGTGAACCAATAGGCTTCTGCGATAGAGGAGGTCTTCGTCAGGCTGTCCGGCGGGATCGCGCCTGCCCCGATCCCCTTTGCCGCTTTCATGCGCTGGTGGATGGCTTCGCTATCGACGCCGGCATCGATGATGAGGTGGACGACATGGATATTCTTCGGCCCAAGCTCGCGCGCCATGGCCTGGGCCACTGCGCGAAGGCCGAATTTTGCCGATGAAAACGCGGCAAAGCCCTGGCCGCCGCGAAGGCTGGCGGTCGCTCCGGTAAAGAAGATGGTGCCGTGCCCGCGCGGCAGCATGACGCGCGCGGCTTCGCGGCCCACGAGGAATCCGGCGTAGCAGGCCAGCTCCCAGGCCTTGAAGAAGAGCTTCTCCGTGGTGTCCACGAGCGGCTTGTTGACGTTCGATCCGGCATTGAAAAGGCAGACCTCGATCGGCCCGATATCGCGTTCAACGTCGGAAAAGAGCTTCTGCACCTCGGCTTCCTGCCGCGCATCGACGCTGAAGGCGTGGATACGACAGCCGGCAGCCGTCAGCTCGTCCACGAGCCCCTGGGATTTGGTTGCGTCGCGCCGGCAGATGCAAACCGTGTATCCGCCTTTGGCAAAGCGCCGGGCGACGGCGGCCCCGATCGCATCGCCCGCGCCCACCAGGATTGCCACGCCCAGACCTTCCATCATGATCGCTTTTCTCCCTATAAGTTCTTATTTGGTACTTATAGCTAACCGTTCGCCGCAGCGTTGTAAACGACGTTCTGCAAAGCTAAATAAAGCGACAGCTACTCTGCCACTCTGGCAGTAAGTTGCCAGATGGCCCATTTAGCAATTGACGAGTTCTAAAAAAGAACGTTAACTCCAATTCGAATAAGCCTCGGCCAAGGACCGAGGCTCATCGTTTCGGGAGGTTGGCGGTGGCGGGGTTTTTCAGGCGCGGCCGATATCGCAGGCGACCGGGTGATCACGATGCGCGAACAGCGCAATGGGCTGGATGCTCCGGCACCGGCAGAACAGCTTCAACAGGTCTAATTTAACCGGGAGACGACCCTTGCAAAAGAGAAACGCAACCGTGGCCGTGATCGGTGCCGGCGACTATATCGGCGGCGAGATCGCAAAGAAGTTTGCCTCGGAGGGCTTCACGGTGTTTGCCGGGCGCCGGAACGGCGCCAAGCTCGAGCCGCTCGTCAAGGACATCGAGGCGGCCGGCGGCGAGATTCACGCGCGTTCGCTCGATGCGCGCAAGGAGGAGGAGATCATCTCCTTCCTGGGAGACGCCGACAAGCACGCGCCGCTCGAGGTCTGCATTTTCAACATCGGCGCCAACGTCAATTTCCCGATTCTGGAAACGACCGAGCGCGTCTTCCGCAAGGTCTGGGAGATGGCCTGCTATTCCGGCTTTCTCGCTGGCCGCGAAGCCGCGCGGCTGATGCTGCCTCGCGGCAAGGGCAACATCTTCTTCACAGGTGCAACGGCGAGCCTGCGCGGCGGAATTGGCTATGCAGCCTTCGCCAGTGCCAAGTTCGGTCTGCGGGCCGTTGCCCAGGCCGCGGCGCGCGAGCTGGGGCCGAAGAACATTCACGTGGCGCATCTCATCATCGACTCCGGGGTCGACACCGAATGGGTGCGGCAGCGGCGGATCGAGGCGCTCGGTCCGAACGCCCTCGATAATCCTGATCTGTTGATGCCGCCGTCGTCGGTCGCGGAATCCTATTGGCTGCTGTATCAGCAGCCGCGCAGCGCCTGGACCTTCGAACTGGAGATCCGCCCCTTCGGTGAGAAGTGGTAGCGGAGACTGTTGCGATGGAGCTCAATCTTTCCAGCGAGGATGCTGCCTTTCGCGATGAGGTACGCACATTCATTGCGGAAAACTATCCGCAGGGAATGCGCGTTCCGAATCCCGAGACGGATTTGACCAAGGAGCAGTCGCTGCTCTGGCATCGAATTCTCTACAAGAAGGGCTGGATCGCGCCGCTCTGGCCCAAGGAGTACGGCGGTCCGGGCTGGTCGATCACGCAACGCTTCATCTTTGAGCAGGAAACCTCTCGGGCCGGAACGCTGCCGCCGCTCGCGTTCAGCGTGACCATGGTCGGACCGGTGATCTACACGTTCGGCAACGAGGCGCAGAAGAAGAAGTTTCTGCCGCGGATTCTATCCGGCGAAGATTGGTGGTGCCAGGGCTATTCGGAGCCGGGCTCCGGCTCGGACCTCGCGACCGTCAGAACCAAGGCGGTGCGCGAGGGTGACCACTACATCGTCAACGGGCACAAGACCTGGACCACGCTGGCGCAGCACGCAGACTGGATCTTCTGCCTGGTCCGCACCGATCCGAATGCGAAGCCGCAATCCGGGATCTCCTTCCTGCTGATCGACATGAAGTCGCCCGGGGTGACGGTGCGGCCGATCATCACGATCGACGGCAGCCATGAAGTCAACGACGTCTTCCTCGAGAACGTCCGCGTGCCGGTGGAGAATCTTGTCGGCGAGGAGAACAAGGGCTGGACTTACGCCAAGTTCCTGCTCGGCAACGAGCGGACCAGCATGGCGGGCATCGGCCGGTCGACCCGTTACATCGGGAAGCTGAAGCAGATCGTGAAGGCCGAGATACCGGCGGACGATCCGGCACATCTCGAGTTTCTGCGGGACATTGCCCGCATTGAGCTCGATGTGCTGGCTCTGGAGGCGACAGAGCTGCGCGTCGTCGCCCAGATGGCGCGCGGCATCGATCCGGGGCCGGCGGCGTCGCTGTTCAAGATTCGCGGCACCGAGATCTTCCAGAACATCACCGAACTTACTCACCGCGCGATGGGCAATTACGGCCTTGCGATCCGCGAGCATCCGGCCAGCGCCAACCGCTTCATGCCGGGCCCCGACTACGGACATACCGCGTCGGAGAAATACCTGAACGCGCGCAAGCTCAGCATCTACGGCGGATCGAACGAGATCCAGCGAAACATCATCGCCAAAGCAGTGCTCGGCCTTTAGGCGCAGCGCATCGGGAGGATCGGATGGACATCCAGTTCACGGAAGAGCAGGACATGCTGCGATCCAGCGTCCAGCGCCTGCTGCGCGATCAATACGATTTCGACACGCGCCGAAAGATCGTGGCGAGCGAGCAAGGCTTCAGCCGGAAGCAGTGGGGGGCCTTCGCGGAGCTCGGCCTGTTCGCTGCGCCGTTCTCCGAGGACGCCGGCGGTCTCGGCGGCGGCGCGCTGTCGACCATGATCATCATGCAGGAGTTCGGCCGGCACCTCGTCGTCGAGCCCTTCGTCGAGACGGTCGTGCTGGCCGGTGGCCTGATCGAGCAGGCGGGCACGTCCGAGCAGAAGCAGGGCTTCATTCCCGGCATCATCGACGGCAGCAAGATCTGGGCGCTGGCCTGGGCGGAGAAAGCATCCCGGTTCGATTTCGCCAACGTCGCAACCAGGGCGCGGCGCGAGGGAAACGACTACGTTCTGAGCGGTCAGAAGACCATGGTGATCGCCGCGCCCTGGGCGGATCATCTGATCGTCTCGGCACGGACCTCCGGCGACGACCGCGACGGCTGCGGCGTCAGCCTGTTCGTCGTCGACCGCCGCGCCGTCGGCGTCGATCTTCGGAGCTTCAAGACGATCGACGGGCGCCGGGCCGCCGAGGTCGGCCTGCGTGAGGTCCACGCGCAATTGCTGGGGAGGGAAGGCGAGGGCGTCGCCGCGCTGGAGGCCTGCCGCGAGCGTGCCATCGGCGCCCTCTGCGCGGAGGCCGTCGGCGCCATCGGAGAGCTGAATTCCGCCACACTGGAATATTCCAAGACCCGCAAGCAGTTCGGCGCCACCATTGGCTCCTTCCAGGTGCTGCAACATCGGATGGTCGACATGTTCATCGCGCATCAGGAGGCGCTCTCCCTGATGCAGCATCTCAACCTCAGCCTCGCGGCGGGCGATGCGGGACTTCCGCGGCTCGCCTCGGGCGCCAAGTCGAAGATTGGTTATGCCGGCAAGTTCGTCGCCGACCAGGCGGTGCAGCTTCATGGCGGCATGGGAATGACCGACGAGCTCAACGTCGGACACTATTTCAAGCGAATCTCCTCCATCAACATCCAGTTCGGCGATCCCGCGTTCCACCTGCTGCGCTACGCGCAGCTGGACGCGGCCGCGTAAAGAGAAGAGGCCAACATGACGACCGAAGCAGTCATCGTTTCCACCGCAAGGACCGCCGTCGGCAAGGCCTATCGCGGCGCGCTCAACAACACGGACGGCCCAACCATGGCCGGGCATGTGATGGCCGAAGCAGTGAAGCGGGCCGGCATCGCGCCCGGCGAGGTCGAGGACGTGGTGATGGGCTGCGCGATGCAGCAAGGCACCATGGTGATGAACGTCGCGCGCAAGGGCGCGATCCGCGCTGGCCTGCCGGTCACCGTGGCCGGCACCACCATCGACCGCCAATGTGCCTCCGGCCTGCAGGCCATCGCCGTTGCCGCGCGCTCGGTGATGCTTGACGGCGTTGAGATTGCGATCGGCGGCGGAATCGAGTCCATCAGCCTCGTGCAGAACGACCACATGAACAAGTTTCATGCCGTCGACGATGAATTGATGACGATGAAGCCTGAAATGTACATGTCGATGCTCGAGACGGCCGAGATCGTCGCCGAACGCTACAAGATCGGTCGCGACAAGCAGGACGAATACAGTCTCGAATGCCAACGCCGCGTCGGCGCTGCCATGCAGGCCGGCCGCTTCAACGACGAGATCGTGCCATTCACGACCAGGATGGCGCTCGTCAACAAGGACACGAACGAGGTCACCTACGAGCAGGTGACGCTGACAAAGGACGAAGGCCCGCGCCCGGAAACCACCGCCGAGGGCCTGGCCAGGATCAAGCCGGTGTTCGAGGGCAAGACGATCAGCGCGGGCAACGCCAGCCAGTTTTCCGACGGTGCTTCGGCCTGTGTGATCATGAGCGACAAGATTGCAGCCAGGAAGGGTCTCAAGCCGCTCGGCATCTTCCGCGGCTTCGTCGCCGCTGGCGTCGAACCCGACGAGATGGGCGTCGGTCCGATCGCCGCGATCCCGCGGCTGCTCAAGCGCCATGGCCTGAAGATCGACGACATCGATCTCTGGGAGCTGAACGAGGCCTATGCGGTCCAGGTGATCTATTGCCGCGATAAGCTCGGTATTGACCCGGACAAGCTCAACGTCAATGGCGGCTCGATTGCGATCGGCCATCCCTACGGCATGACCGGGGCGCGGCTCACCGGTCACCTCCTGATCGAGGGGCGGCGGCGCAAGGCGAAATACGGCGTGGTGACCATGTGCATCGGTGGTGGCATGGGCGCGGCGGGATTGTTTGAAATCATCCACTGAGCGGAAACGCGGGAGATCATTCGTGAAGACAGCGATCACTGAACTGTTCGGCATCGAGCATCCGATCATCCAGGGTGGGATGCACTATGTGGGGTTCGCCGAACTCGCCGCCGCGGTGTCGAATGCCGGCGGCCTGGGGATCATCACGGGCCTGACGCAGCGGACGCCGGAACTGCTGGCCAAGGAGATCGCGCGCTGCCGCGACATGACGGATAAACCATTCGGGGTGAACCTGACCTTTCTGCCCACCTTCAGCGCGCCGCCCTATCCGGAGTACATCGCAGCAATCAGAGAGGGCGGCGTCAAGATCGTCGAGACCGCCGGGCGCAGCCCCGAGCAGTACATGCCGGCCCTGAAGGCAGGCGACATCAAGGTGATCCACAAATGCACCTCCGTCCGGCATTCGCTGAAGGCCGAGCAGATCGGCTGCGATGCCGTCAGCGTCGACGGATTTGAATGCGGCGGCCATCCGGGCGAGGATGACATGCCAAACATGATCCTGTTGCCGCGTGCGGCCGAGGAACTGAAGATCCCGTTTGTTGCATCCGGCGGCATGGCAGATGCGCGCAGCCTGGTTGCAGCGCTGGCGATGGGGGCCGCCGGCATGAACATGGGCACGCGCTTTATCGCCACCAAGGAGGCACCGGTGCATGAGAACGTCAAGAATGCGCTGGTCCAGGCCTCGGAGCTCGATACCCGGCTCGTCATGCGCGCGCTCCGCAACACCGAGCGGGTCCTCAACAACAAGGGCGTCGAAAACTTGCTCGAGATCGAGCGAGAGAAAGGTAAAAGCCTCAAGATCGACGACATCCATGACCAAGTGGCGGGCGTCTATCCGAAGGTGATGATCGACGGCGATATGGACGCGGGCGCTTGGAGCTGCGGCATGGTCGTGGGGCTCATCCGCGACATTCCGACGGTGAAGGAACTGGTCGACCGCATCATGGCGGATGCCGAGCGACTGATCAGGGGCAGGCTTACGGGATTCCTGGATGCCGACAGCACCGCTGCCTTGAAGGTCGCATGAAGCAACGGCGAGCGGATTGGCACCTCGTAGGCCTTGCCAAGCGCGAAATGCATCCGCTCCAAAGCGGTTGCAAAACCCAGGAGAACGCCGCTTCACCTGATTGCTAAAGCGCCGGTTGCGACGGCGCGTTCACGTCAGCTGCTGGAGCTTCTTCAGCGGATTGAGTTCGCTCGGCTGGCCCTGTTCCTCGCGGCCGCGCTCCGCCTCGGCCCTGCCGTCTTCGTGGAGCTCCTGATCCCCGACGATCTCGCCGACCGCCTGTTTCGCCTTACCGGCGATCCGCCGCTTAAGACCTTTCACCTTGCCCATGGCAGCCTCCAAGCTCACGCCGCTGCCCCGGCGCCAAACGGGGAAATAAGCGCCGGGGCCTGCGGTTTCGTCCAAAGTGCGTCCGACAGCAGGGGGCAGATGCCGGAGGCGTGGGTCAGACTCCTTGGCGCGCCGATGGTTCCTCCGATCATCGCCGTGCGAGCTCGATGATCACGCCTTCATTGCCCCGAAGCAGGATCGATGCGTCCGGCAATGGCTCGCGCGGCCGGTCCAGATGTGTTGACATCAGCAGGCGGCCACGGCCGTGCCAGTGCCAATTCCGCGGCTCGGCGGCGATGTTGAGGGCGACCAGCACTTCGCCTGCGTCTGTCACGCGCTTGAAGGCGAGGACGTCGTTTTGCGATCGCAGCGGCGCGTGGCTGCCTTCGCGAAGACAGGCATGCTCGCGCCGCAGCGCGATCAGCGCGCGAAACAACGCCAGGATGGAATGTTCGTCCCGTGTCTGCTGCGCCACGTTGGGCGCATCGCGCGGCCCCAGCGGTAGCCATGGGCTGCCTGTGGTGAATCCACCGCTCTCGCTGTCATCCCAGCGCATCGGCGCGCGCTCGGGATCGCGGCAAAGTTCATATCCCGGCACGAGCTTCTCGAAGGGATCGCGAACGCGATCGGCTGGAATGGGGACCCGTTTGCGGCCGATCTCGTCGCCCATGAAGAAAAACGGCGTTCCCCGCAGCGTCATCAACAGCATCGCGAGCACGCGCATCTGCGCCGCACCGATCTTGCTCGCGATCCGCTGCTTGTCGTGCCCGCCGATCACCCATACCGGCCAAGCGTCCTTGGGAATGGCGTTGAGATAGGCGTCGATGGTCGCCTGGAGCGACAGCGCGTCCCATTGCGAGTCCAGCAGCGCGAAATTCAGCGGCAGGTGCAGGCGCGGTCGATCGTTGCCGTAGAAGTGCCCGATCCGGTCGGTCTTGCCCTGAACTTCGCCGCACAACAGCCGGTCCGGATAGCCATCGATCACCTCGCGGATGAATTCGATGCACGACATCGTCTCCGGACGGTCGTCGGTAAACACGGACGTATGGCGTTGCGGCGGCGGCTTGTCCTTGGCTTGCGGGTTTGGTGGATTGTCGCGCAACAGATCGTCCTTGATCAGCACGGCGCTAGCATCGACACGAAAGCCGTCGACTCCGCGGTCGAGCCAGAAATGCATGACGTCGGCGATCGCAGCCCTCACGTCCGGATTGCGCCAGTTCAAGTCGGGCTGCTCGACCAGGAAGGAATGGTAGTAATATTGCCGCCGCGCGTCACACCACTCCCAGGCGCTGCCGCCGAAACGACTCAGCCAATTGTTCGGCGGCCCGCCATTCTCGGCCGGATCGGCCCAGATGTACCAATCGGACTTTGCGCTGTGGCGCGAACTGCTGCTCTCGACGAACCAGGCGTGGTCGTCGGCAGTGTGATTGGGGACGAGGTCGAGAATGAGCCGGATCCCTTCCGCGTGCAGGGCGCTGAGGAGGCCGTCAAACTCGTCGAGCGTGCCGAAGCCTGGGTCGATTGAACAATAATCGGAGATATCATAGCCGAGATCGCGAAAGGGACTGCGGTAGATCGGCGTGAGCCACACCGCATCGATGCCGAGCCATCTCAGATAGTCTAGCCGCGACATCAAGCCGGCGAGGTCGCCTTTGCCGTCGCCATTGGAATCCTGGAACGAGATCGGCGCGATTTCATAGATGACCGCGGATTGCCACCACGCGCGTTCGTCACGGGATTTGGTCATTGCCTCGATTTCACCTCGTTGCAGGTGGCCTCTCTCAGGAAACGGACAGCGATGGCGCAGCTCGTGAGCTTGATGATGGCGTCGCGCGGGTCCTGGATTTCCGGGTCGGTGACGGTGTCGCACCGGATGTCCGCCTTGCCAAACGAGCGCCTTTATCTCGGTCCTCCGCCATCAATCATGTGGCATCTAAGTTCAGGCATGAACGATGGTTGCTATGCAACGCGCAAATTCTCCGCACTGCACCGGACCCGTACGGGAATAGGAACAGCTGGCCGGTCGAGCGATTGGGCATCATCATCCCAACCCGCGAGGATACGCCCTATGGCCGCCAATCAACTCGCCGTCGTCACCGGCGCCTCAACCGGTATCGGCCTGGAACTTGCCAGGTGCTGCGCCCAAGCAGGTTTCAATCTTGTCATCGCCGCGGACGAGGCCGCGATCGAGGGGGTGGCCGTCGACCTGCGTAGGTTCGGCGGCAGCGTGGAGCCGGTCGAGACCGATCTCGCCACCATTGAGGGCGTCGACAAGCTCTGCGCGGCGGTCGCCGACCGGCCGGTCGACGCGCTGCTGGCCAATGCCGGCATCGGCCTCGGCAAGGCCTTCCTTGACCAGGATTTCCAACGCATCAGGCACGTCGTCGATACCAACATCACCGGCACGCTCTACCTGATCCATCGCGTCGGCAATGCGATGCTGCGACGCAACTCCGGGCGCATTCTCATCACGGGCTCGATCGCCGGCTTCATGCCCGGCAGCTTCGAGGCGGTATACAACGCCTCCAAAGCTTTTCTCGACTCGTTCTCTTTCGCTCTGCGCGAAGAGCTGCGCGATAGCGGCGTCACCGTCACTTGCCTGATGCCCGGCGCCACCGACACCGAATTCTTCCGCCGCGCCGACATGATGGACACCAAGGTTGGCACCGAGCAGAAGGATGGCGCCTACGAGGTCGCCAAGGCCGGCTTCGATGCAATGCTGCGCGGTGAGGCCGACGTCGTCACCGGGCTGAAGAACAAGATCCAGGCGACGGTCGCCTCCATCACGCCGAACGAGATGCTGGCCAAGCAGCATCGGAAGTTGGCCGAGCCCGGCACGGCGAAATCGTAGCGCGAGAGTGCACCAACTCTCGCGGCACGCCGTAGATACGGCGTCTGCTGGGATGGCGCTGACCTTCTGTGCGTAACGGCGGGCCCGCCGACCGCAGAGGAGGACTGGTCTTGGTAAACATGGCGGCTGCATCATCATCGAAGACCACGGTCTATGCCGCACTTGCCGGCAATGTGCTCGTCGCGGTCACCAAGATTGGCGCCGCCATCTGGACGGGAAGCTCGGCGATGACGAGCGAGGCCGTGCACTCGGTGGTCGACACCTCCAACGAGATGCTGCTGCTCTATGGCTACCGTCGTGCCAGCCGCCCAGCGGACGAATCCCATCCACTCGGCTACGGGCGCGAGCTGTATTTCTGGAGCTTCATCGTCGTCCTGGTGATCTTTGCGCTCGGTTCGGGCGTCTCGCTCTATCAGGGCCTCGTGCATGTTGCCGCGCCTGAGCGGATCGAGGATCCCATCGTCAGCTTCATCGTGCTCGGGCTGTCGTTCCTGTTCGAGGGCGCATCGTGGCTGGTCGCCTTGCGACGTTTCCGCTTCGACGCGGCGCGGTTCGGCTACTATCAGGCCTTTGTCCGCAGCAAGGACCCGCCTGCATTCATGGTGCTGCTCGAGGACAGTGCGGCGCTGGTCGGCATCGTCATTGCGGTCGGGGCAACGGCGGCGGCGGTGTGGCTGGAGCAACCGGTGTGGGACGGCATCGGCTCGATCCTGATCGGGATTCTCTTGGGGATCACGTCCGTCGGGCTCGCGCGCGAGAGCAAGAGTCTGCTGATCGGCGAGCCGGCGCACCCTGAGCTTGCGCGGTGGATCCTCGAGATCGCCCGGCGCTCGCCGGGGGTGCTGCAGGCCAATGGGCTCCTGACGGTCCAACTATCCCCGGACGAGATTGTCGCCGCCCTCAGCGTCGAGTTCGCCGACGAGAAGCGCGCCGACGATATCGAGCAATGCGTGATCTCGCTCGAAGGTGAAATCCGCAAGCATCATCCGGGCGTCGCAGCCCTGTTCATCAAGCCGCAGACGAACGCGCGCTTTCACGCCGTTCGGGCGAAACGCAGGCGTGGAAGCTCCCAGAGCCATCAATGACCCGAGAGGCGCTCGCCCCGTTGCCAAAAAGCCATAGCCAGCTCCGGGCCTTGGGAAGACCAGCGCGCCCGCCGCGGTGAGGCTGTAGCCGCTTGGCGATCGCTCGACCAATCGTAACCCAAGGCGTCCTTCCAGTTTCGGTCAGGCGCCGCTGGACGGTGGACTGGTTCACTCCCAGATGGCGTGCGGCCGCGAGCGTGCTGCCGTGATGGGCCACCGCCAGCAGGTACTTGAGATCATTCCAGTCGAACATCACAGATCTCCAACGCGCGCAGCCATTCTGCATCCTTGCGGCTCCCTTCCGCAATCGTCTTGACTGTCGCGATTCGCGCTCGACCCTCACGGTTTAGCGCAAAGGATCTAAATCATTCGCCTTCGATCGCATTCCTGAGGGAATCGGATGAGCTTTGCGTGCTCTGTGTGGGGCAACCATAGGGCTGCTCGTCGACCAAAGCACTTGGCGGGAATATGCTGTCGTATATTGCGCGAGCTTCCCGAATGAGACGAATTCGCTCGAGTTCGGATTTCGGGACAAATCGAATGACGTCGCCCATGTGCGCTCCCGCTAGGCTGCTTCGTGGGCGCGCCGCCATATCGGAAACGGGTCTGCGAGCTTTGCCCATTCCGCGACGTCCATGGCAGGTTTTCCCGTGACGAGACATCCGTCCAGGCGGGCGCGGATCGAGTCTTCGTCCATGCCGGTGCCGATGAACACGATTTCCTGACGGCGATCGCCGTAGATGCTGCTCCAGTTTTGTCGAAGTGTCTTGCGCCAGAAGGGATCATCCGGCCATCGTTCTGCCGGCACGCTGGCCCACCAGAAACCAAGGGCCTGGGTGCGAATGATCGAACCCGCCTGGCTGAGTTCACCGAGCCATTGCGGCCGTGTCGCGAGCCAGAAGTGCCCCTTGGCGCGAATGACGCCTGGCCAAGGCTCCTTGATGAACCTGTCGAACTTGGCGGGGTCGAATGGCCGGCGCGCGCGATAGACAAAGTTCCTCACGCCGTATTCTTCCGTCTCCGGCACGTGATCGGCAAAGCCGTAGAGCTCCTTGTACCAGAGGGGATGCTGCTGAGCCTTTTTGAAGTCGAACCGGCCGGTGTCGAGAATGCGATCGAAAGCGACGCGGCTGTGGTTGGCTTCGATCAGGTCCGCTTCCGGATTGAGGGCGCGGATGATCTTGCGCGCCGCCTCGCGCTGCTCGGGCGAGCCGTCATCAACCTTGTTCAGGACGATCACATCGGCAAATTCGATCTGCTCGACGAGGAGATCGACCAGCGTGCGCTTGTCGTTCTCGAGCGCTTCGCCGCGTTGCTCCAGAAAATCCGTCGACGAATAGTCCTTGAGCAAGTTCACGGTGTCGACCACGGTGACCATGGTGTCGAGACGCGCCACGTCGGAGAGGCTTTCGCCGTCTTCGGAGCGAAAGTCGAAAGTCGCCGCGACCGGCAGCGGCTCGGAGATGCCGGTCGATTCTATCAGCAAATAATCGAAGCGACCGTGTTCGGCGAGTGCGCGGACCTCCTTCAAGAGATCGTCGCGCAGCGTGCAGCAGATGCAGCCGTTCGTCATCTCGACGAGCTTCTCATCGGTCCGGGATAGATTCGCACCGCCATCGCGAACCAAATCCGCATCGATGTTCACCTCGCTCATGTCGTTGACGATCACCGCCACCTTAAGGCCGTGCCGATTGTTCAGGACGTGGTTCAGCAAAGTGGTTTTTCCAGCCCCGAGGAAGCCGGACAAGACGGTGACGGGGAGTTTCTGCATGGAGATCGAAGAGCCTTTTCAAGGAGATAGGGCGGCGGTGCTTGGGGCTGGGCATTTCGGCTGACGCGATGTAATGTTATAACATTACATCACTGAAGCCCGACCATCTGTCAAGGCGCTTTGGGGCACTGCACGATCGGAACGACCCTGAACGCGCTGGTGCGGTCCGGGTTTAGCATCGAACTCGTCGACGCGTTCGCCCTGTCGACTGAGCAGATCAGGGAGAGTCAGGCGCTCACGGAAGAGCTGGAGCGGCCGACGATGCTGCTCGTGTCGTCGAGGCGATCGGGTGCCGATCCCGCCAATTGATTTGCATCATGGCGGCAGACGCGAGGCTCCGTGCTCGCTCTGCGGAGCGGACCGTTCAAGACGTCCGTATCAACTCCCCTGGCCGGCCTTGGCCGAATAGAGCTCTGCAAAGCGCTCCCGCAGTAGGTTTTTCTGTACCTTGCCCATGGTGTTGCGCGGAAGCGTCTCGACGAAGATGATGCCCTTGGGCTGCTTGAATTTCGCCAGCCGTCCGGACAGCGCTGCGAGAATGGTGCGTTCGTCCACGGACGAGCCCGGCGACCGGACGACGGCAGCCGTGACGCCCTCGCCGAAATCGGCATGCGGCACGCCGACGACGGCACTTTCGGAGACCCCCGGGACGGCGTCGATCTCCGTCTCGATCTCCTTCGGATAGACGTTGAAGCCGCCGGTGATGATGAGATCCTTGCCGCGGCCAACGATGTGCAGATAGCCATTTGCATCGAGCTTGCCGAGGTCGCCGGTGATGAAGAAGCCGTCGCTGCGGAATTCGGCGGCGGTCTTGTCCGGCATGTTCCAGTAGCCGGCGAACACGTTGGGTCCCTTCACCTCGATCATGCCGACCTCGTCCGTGGGCAGCGCCACACCGCTTTCGGGATCGGCGATACGAACTTCGACCGCGGGCAGGGGGCGACCCACGGAGCCCGGAATGCGCTGGCCGTCATAGGGATTGGAGGCGATCATGCCGGTTTCGGTCATGCCGTAGCGCTCCAGGATCGCGTGTCCGGTCCTCGCCTGCCAGGCGCGGTGAGTCTCGGCAAGGAGCGGCGCCGAGCCGGCGACGAACAGCCTCATGTTGGCGGTCGTGCGCTCGTTCAGGTTTGTGCTCTCGAGCAGGCGTACATAGAAGGTCGGCACCCCCATCAGCACGGTGCTGCGCGCCATCGTCGCCAGAATGCGCCCGGCGTCGAACTTCTGCATGAACAGGATGCGCCCGCGCGCGGCGAACGTGACGTTGCAGGCCACGAAGAGCCCGTGAACGTGGTAGATCGGTAGCGCGTGGATCAGCACGTCCTTGCTGGAATAGCGCCACTCTTCAACCAGCGTCAGGGCGTTCGAGGCCAAATTGCCGTGCGTCAGCATGGCGCCCTTCGAGCGGCCGGTCGTGCCGGAGGTGTAGAGAATGGCGGCGAGGTCGTCATTCCCCCTGGCCACGGTGTCGAATGCAATCGGGAAGTCCGCCGCGGCATCGGCGAGCGAGCCCTTGCCGTGGTGATCGAGCGTCTCGACCCGGCCGCCTGCTTTGGCAGCAATGGCGCGCAGGTCGGCTTCTTCCTTCGGATCGCACACGATCAATGTCGGCTGCGCGTCGCGGACGAAGTACTCGGTTTCGGCCGGCGTATAGGCAGTGTTCAGCGGCAGATAGACCGCACCGGAGCGGAGCGTTGCGAGATAGAGGGCGATGGCCTCGACGGATTTCTCGACCTTGGCAGCGACACGGTGGTTCGGGCCGATGCCAATCCTGGCGAGCAAGTTCGCAAACTTGCCGCTCAGCGCAGCGAGTTCGGCGTAGCTCAACGTCGCGCCGTCCTCCTTCTCAATGCAGATGGACTGATCGGACTCCGCAGAGGCAAGCAGGCGGTCGTACAGGTTCCAGGTCATGACGAGATATTCCGTTGAGAGTTGGATTGGGGACTCGGAACGAGGTCGCGCGATGACAATTTCGCGCGAAGGGCCTTCTTCACCTTGTCGGACGCCACCACGGTGCCGGCTTCCGCAAACGCTTCGTGGTTCGCCTCGATATGCTCGAGCGCGTAAAGATAGTTCACCATCAGTCCGTAGGACTGCTTCATGCCCTTGGCCGAAGCATCCCCCAGGAAATTCAGCCGCTCCAGGCGCGCGCCGTTGCCGAGATGGAAGCGGGCGACCGGATCGACCGGCTTGCCTGACGGCAGCTTCGCCTTCAGGAAGTAGTAGGCCGCAAGCGCGGTGATGGCCTCTTTCGCCTGCGCGATGTCGCCGCCGTCATCGAGCGCGGCCAGCGCGCGTCTCGTCTCCTCATCGATCGCGCCAGAGGCCTCTGTCTTGAGCTCGCGTCGCACCCAGCCGGCAAAGCCGGGAGCGGGCGACAGCGTGACGAAGGTCTTCAGGTTCGGCAGCTCGCGGGCGAGGTCCTGCACCACCTGCTTGATCAGGAAATTGCCGAACGAGACGCCGGCCAGGCCCTTCTGCGTATTCGAGATCGAGTAGAACACGGCAGTTGTCGCCTCACGCGCGGCAATCGCCTGGCGCGATTTGTCGAGCAATGGGCCGATCGCGCCGGGAATCTCCTTGGTGAGCGCGACCTCGACGAAGATCAGCGGCTCGTCGACCAGTTGCGGATGAAAGAACGCGTAGCAGCGGCGATCCGGCGGCTCGAGCCGGTTGCGTAAGTCCTCCCAGTCCTGGATGGCATGGACGGCCTCATACTTGATGATCTTCTCGAGGATGTTGGCGGACGTCGTCCAATCGATCGGCCGCAGCACGAGGAAGCCCCTGTTGAACCAGGACGAGAACAGATGGACGAAATCGTCGTCGACCGGCTGGAGCTCGGGATGCTCGCGCAGCAGCGAGAGCAGCACCTCCCGCATGCGAACCAGCGACGAGGTGCCGCCGGGCGCCAGATTGAGGCGCCGGATCAACTCCTGCCGGCGCGGCTCGGCGGCGGCATGGAGCGCCTCGAGCTTGCTGCCGTCGCCGCCCTCCTTGCGTTGGTAGGCCGCGATCGCGAGCTCGATCGCGCGACGGTCGGGCCCGAACCGGTCTGCAAGCGAGGCGAGGAATTTCAGCCGCTGCGGCTCGCCGGCCTGCTCGAAAGCCGCAAGCAGCGATTGCGCGATCGCAACGCCGGAGGCTTCGCCGCGCCTGGAGAGCAGCGCTTCACCCAGAAGGGCGAGATCGCGATCCTCGCCTGGCTCGCGATCAGGCTTGATGCCCAGAACCGCGCGACCACGTTGCGTCAAGGTATCGATGAGCCCTTGCAGGAACTCGGGCGCCGTGATGCGTCCGGATCTCGTGTCGTTCAGCATCGTTCATGCCTCCTCGGTTAACGCGACGGGGCGCCCATCACCAGGTTGGGCAGCCAGGTGGAGATCGAGGGCGCCAGGCAAAGCAGGACGACCGCGAACGCCATCAGGAGCACGAAGGGCAGCGTTCCCCAGATCACGTCCCGCAACGGGATGTCCGGCGCGATGTTCCTGATGACGAAGATGTTGAGTCCGACCGGTGGATGAATGAGGCCCATCTCCATCACGATCGTCATCACTACGCCGAACCAGATCAGGTCGAAGCCTGCGTCCTTGAGCGGCGGCAGGATGATCGGCGCAGTCATCAGGATGATGGAGACCGGCGGCAGGAAGAAGCCGAGCACGACCACCAGCACCAGGATCGCTGCCAGCAGCACCCAGCGCGAGAGCTGCATCGCGACGATCGCTTGCGCCGCCGCCTGACTGATGTGGAGATAGCTCATCACGTAGGAGTAGAGCAGCGACATGCCGATGATCAGCATCAGCATGGTCGATTCCTTCAGCGTCGATTCGAGGATCGGGCCGAGATCCCGCGGGCGCCACACGCCATAGATCGAGGCGATCAGGACCAGCGCGAGGATGCCGCCGAGGCCTGCGGTTTCCGACGGCGTCGCATAGCCGCCATAGAGTGCGATCATGACGCCGCTGAGCAGCACGACGAAGGGGAGCACCCGCGGCAGCGCACCGAACCGCATCGCCATGGTGAAGCGCTCATTCGAAAGGATCGGATGCTGCGCAGGGTCCGCGGCATAAGCGCGCTCTGCCGCGGCGTATTCGGACTTGAATCTCAACACCGCATACGTCGCAAACAGTAGCACCAGGAGAAGGCCCGGGCCGATGCCGGCGAGGAAGAGACGACCGAGCGACTGCTCCGCCGCGACCGCGTACAGGATCATGGTGATCGAGGGCGGCAGCAGGATGCCCAGCGTGCCGCCGGCCGCGATGACGCCCGCAGCAAAGCCGCCGGAATAGCCGCGCTTGCGCATTTCGGGAATGCCGGCCGAACCGATGGCCGAGCACGTCGCCGGAGATGATCCGGCCATTGCAGCGAACAGCGCGCAGGCGAAGACATTGGCGATGCCGAGCCCACCCGGGATCCGGCCCATCCAGACGTGCAACGCGCTGTAGAGGTCCTGTCCCGCCTTCGACTTGCCGATGGCGGCGCCCTTCAGGATGAAGAGCGGGATCGCCAGCAGCGTGATCGAGGCCATCTCCTCGTACACGTTCTGCGTCACCGTATCGAGCGATGCGGCGGGCATGAAGAAATACATGAAGATGACGGCGACGGCACCGAGCGCCAGCGCGATCGGCATGCCCGAGGCCATGACGGCGAGCGTGGCCCCGCCATACATCAGTCCGACGGCAAACGTGCTCATTTGCTCCTCCATCCGTCGACGCGCGAGGCGAGCTGAAGCGCGATCTGCACCGTCATCAGCGTCATCCCGAGCGACATCATGCTGTAGGGAATCCATAGCGGCGGGGCCCAGGTCGATCCGGACACCTGTCCGTCGACCCATGCCTCGTGGAACAGCGTCCAGGATTTCCAGGCGAAGAAGCAGCAGAACAGCAGGCTCACGGTGTCGACCACGAGCATGCGGATCGCATTGCCGCGCTTCGACAGATAGCCGGTGAGAGCCTCGATGCCGATGTGGCCGCGTCCGGCTTGCACGAACGCGGTCGACAGGAACGTGGCGCCGACCAGCAGGAACACCGCGGCCTCGTCCTGCCAATAGGTTGCCGCGTTGAAGAAGTAGCGCGCGGCCACGCTATAGCTCAGGATCGTGCTCGCGACGATAAGTGCGACCGAGCAGAGGACGACGATCGTCCTGTTGAGCAGGATCATCGCGCGATTGATCCGTCCCACCGTGGAGCCGGGTCGCGCTGCCGTCATGACGACGGAGTGGCCGAGATCGACGCCGTGCGCGCTCATGATCCGGCCTCCATCGCGAGCTTGATCAGGCGGGCGCAGTTCTCGTTCTTGTTGGCGTAATCCTTCCAGGCCGTGTCGCGCGCAAGCTCCCGCCACGCCTGAACCGTCTTGTCGTCGAGATCATGCACGGTTGCGCCGGCGGCCTGGTAGACCTTGGCCACGCGGACGTCGTCTTCCATCGCTGCGGTGCGGCCGAACGCTTCCAGCTCGGCGCCGACCGAGACGATGATGTCGCGCTCCTCGCTCGATAGCCGATCGAACACCGCCTTCGACATCACGAGCGGCTCGAGCATGAACCAGTAGCTCTTGGCCCGGCCGGTCGTCAGATGCTTGGCGAGCTCTTCCAGTCGGAACGAGGTCAGGCTGGTGGAGGAGGTGAGGGCGGCGTCGCACGCGCCGGTCTGCATCGCCGCATACAGTTCGTTGGAGGGGAGCGACAGCACCGAGGCGCCGGCGGCCTGGAGCACGAGATCCATCTCGCGCGAGCCGCCGCGGATCTTCATGCCTTTGGCATCCGCGACCTCGACCAGCGGTCGCGCACGGCTGGCGACGCCGCCGGCCTGCCAGATCCAGGTGACAATGACGATGCCTTTGGCGGCGAGAAACTTGCCGAACTCCTGACCGATCGGCTTGTTCTTCCAGCCGAGGCCTTCGTCGTAACCGGTGACGAGGCCCGGCATCAGGCCGATGTTCAGTTCGGGCAGATCTCCGCCGGCGTAGGAGATCGGAATGAGGCTCATGTCGAGCGCGCCTTTGCGCATCGCCGAGACCTGCGCGTTGGTCTTCATCAGCGACGAGCCGGGATAGATCTCGGCGGTCATCGCGCCCTTGCTGCGCTCCTGGATCAGGGCCGCGAAACGCCGGCAGAGCCGGTCGCGGAAATCGCCCTCGGTCGCCGTGCCTCCCGGGAACTGGTGCGAGATCTTGAGGGCCGTGGCCGCGCGCGCTTCCCCGAACCGGAGCAGCGCCGGGGCTGCGATTCCCAAGGCCAGGGCACGGCGTCTTGAAATCCTCATTCCATACCTCCCGTTGCTAGATTGCATTTTTTATTTCTAATATTGCATACAATTAATATGTGAACTGCATGCTGTTCGTTTTGTCAAGTATATGGTATGGAATTGTGGGATCAGGTGTATGCAATGAGCCAGGCCTTCAGACTGAAGCAGTCGATCGAAGACGCTGTGATTGCAGGAGAATTCCTGCCGGGTGATCGCCTGGACGAGGCCTCGCTGGCGGAGCGATTCGGAGTGTCGCGCACCCCCATCCGCGAGGCGCTGCTCCAGCTCGGCGCCGAGGGCTTCATCGATATTCGCCCGCGCCGCGGCGCGATCGTCAGCGTCCCGTCACCGACCAGGCTGTTCGAGATGTTCGAAACGATGGCGGAGATCGAAAGCGCCTGCGGACGCCTGGCGGCGCGTCGGCTGACCCCGGAGAACGATGCGGCAATGGAGACTGCTCATCGCGCCTGCGAAATTGCCGCGCGCGAAGGTGACAGCGAGCAGTACTACGCCGACAACCGCAATTTTCACGAAGCGATCTACCGCGCGAGCCGCAACAGTTTTCTCGCCGATCAAGCCTTTGCTCTGCACAAGCGGCTGAGCGCCTATCGCCGTATCCAGCTACGTGCGCGCAACCGCCTGCTGCAATCGCTCCAGGAGCACGCGGGGATTCTCGAAGCGATCCGCGCCGGCGATGAGCAACTCGCGGCAACGCGACTTCACGATCATGTTCTGGTCCAGGGTGAGCGGTTCTCGGACATGGTGCTTGGCCTTGCCGCGGATCGACGATCCGACGCGACCGGAAGCAAGAGCGGAACGGCGAAGTAGAGGCAGGGTCAGCGCCGGCTAGAGCATGATCCGGAAAAGTGTGCAGCGGTTTTCCGAAAAGATCATGCTAAAACAATAACCTAAAGCGCGATGACGATTCATCCCAATCTCATCGCGCTTTAGCGTTGAGTCTCGCCGTAGCCATTCGTCACTCCATTCAGGGTGTCCGCGCTGTGCTGCCGGTCGTGCCGCCATCGAAGAATGCCACCCAATCCAATCTGGCCCCAACTGGGCTCGGCTTCGATGGTTCCGAGGAAGCCCGAATGCTGCTTCGCCGTAACTCTCCGCTTCAGATCCTCCTCATCAGCGAATGTCGGCGGCACGCCGCTCGCCGGTTGTTCTTCGCATGTAGGCGTGCGGACTGGATCCCATTTCCGTCCGGAATGCGTAGACAAACGCGGATGCGGATCCGTAGCCCAGTTGCATCGCGGTCTCCGTGACTCCCGTGCCGCTGCTCAACAGCTCGATAGCGCGCAGCAGCCGCACCCGCCGCCGCCATGATCGCAGGCTTGAACCCATTTCCGCTTCGAACTGGCGCGTCAGCGTGCGCGACGACATGCCGAGCGCCTTGGCCCAGTCATCCGAAGTTCGGGAATCGGCTGGATCGACGTAGAGCGCTTCGCAAAGACGCAGCAGGCGTTCGCCACGCGGCCACGGCAACCCCGCCGTCAGCGCGCGAGCCCTGCCGAGCTGATCGAGAATGAGTGTCGCGACACGATCGGGGTAGCCGTCGGCATCCTGACTTCCTTCGATGGCGGCGGCCTCCACGATCAACGCCTTCAGCAAGGGGGAGACGGCGAGCACTGTCGGAGCCGATGGCAGATTGCTCCCGGCGTCGACGGCAATCCACAGGCTACGAAACTCGGCGCCGAGAAGTGAGCCCACCCGATGGCGGACGCCGCGCGGCAGCCAGACGGCCTGTTCGGGCGAGATGACGAAGGAACGGTTCTCCGCGGTCACCATGAGCACGCCGTCGATGGCGTAGACCACCTGATGCCAGTCGTGCGCGTGCTCCGGAAATTCGTGCCGCGCCGGGATCGACTGGGCGCGCATGGTGATCGGGCGCGGCGGCAAGGCATCTGGCGGAGCCGATAGTGGGGTCCAGGTCATGTCGTTTCCGATTGGCCGATACTCTATATAAATTGGCAAAACGTCGAAAGACAGCCGCTTTTCGCTCTGCTAGCGCTCCAGTTCAAGGCCGGCCATACCACGGACTTCGTTGGCCGGACCCGTCTCGTCCCTCGTATCAGGAGCGGAGCATGGCCGAGTGCGACAGCCGGGGCCTGCCGATTTCGACAGATTCGCCGCAAGCCGCCGGTCAATATCGGGCCGGCATCGATCTGCTTCTGTCGGCGTGGCCGGGCGCAGATGAGGCGCTGCGGCAGGCCGTGGAGCACGATCCGCATTTCGCGCTGGCGCACGCCGCCCTCGCACGTCTGCACGCGATCAAGGCCGAGCCCGCGGAGGCGCGCGCAAGGATCGCGATTGCGCAGGAAATCGTCGCGCGAAACGGCTCGCCGCGTGAGATCAGCCATGTGGCGGTCCTCGCGCTCGCGGTGACCGGTCAGTCCGCCAAGGCGTTGGAGAGCGCGCTCGCGCATCTGGACGCGTGGCCGCGCGACGTCCTGATCCTCTCTCTGCCGCTCGGTGCGTTCGGCCTGTTCGCGTTCTCGGGGATGATCGGGCACGACCAGGCGCGCGTGGATCTCTGCGAACGCGTCGCGGGCCGCTACGACGCGGATGACTGGTGGTTCCTGACCTATCGCGGCTGGTCACATGCCGAGAACAGATCGGTCTCGAGAGGTCGCGACCTCGCGCAACGTGGTCTCGAACGGCGCCGCGCCAACGCGAACGCCGCGCATGCGGTCGCGCATGCGATGTTCGAGCAGGGCGCCAAGGACGAAGCCGAAACGCTGCTCGAAGGCTGGTTGCCTGATTATGATCGGGCAGGGATGCTTCACGGTCATCTGGCCTGGCACGCGGCGCTCTCGGCGCTGGAGCGCGACGATCCGCAACACGCCCTGGCGATCTACTCCAAATACGTTCGACCTTCGGCCTCGCTCGGTCTGCCGATCAACGTCGTGAGCGACACGGTTTCCTTGTTGTGGAGGCTTCAGGCGTATGGCCATGAGGTGCCGTCCGGCATGTGGGGCGAGGTCGAGAGCTACGCCGGATCCCGCTATCCGAGTCCCGGTCTGGCATTCGTCGAAGTGCACATGGCCTTGTTGGCCGCCGCGACCGGAAAACACGCCACGGCCGTCGACCGCATCAAGGCGAATGCGCAACGTGTCGCGGACGGCGCGCTGCCGGCTGGTCCCGTCGTGCCGGCCATCGGGCGGGCGGCGCTCGCGTTCGCGAACGCCGACTACGCCGAATGCATGCGGATTCTCGAGCCCGTGGCCGCAGACGTCGCCCGGGTCGGCGGCAGCGGCGCCCAGAGGGAAATCATCGAAGACATGTTGTTGCTCGCTTTCATGCGAAGCGGCGATTCCGCCAAGGCACGCGATCTGCTCGATCGCCGCCTTCACCGCCGTCCGTCGCATCGCGATGCGCGCTGGCGCGGCCAAATCGAGGTCTGAATGTCAGAAGTTGCCGTGCAAGGGCGGATGGAGGCTCCGCCCGCGTTCCGTTTCGAGCGCAACAATATCGCAAGGCTCGCCGTCGCGCAGGCACTAGCCGGCGCGAATTCGGCGATCGTCTACGCCACCGGCGCCGTGATCGGCGACATGCTGGCGCCCACCAAGGCGCTGGCAACTCTTCCAATCTCGATCTTCGTGGTCGGGATGGCGGCCTGCACCTTGCCCGCCGGAGCGGTCGCGCAACGTTACGGGCGACGCGCGACCTTCATGATCGGCACCGGCTGCGGTGTCCTCTCCGGCCTGATCGGATCGCTCGCGATTCTATACGCCTCGTTCGGCTTGTTCTGTGCGGCAACTTTTCTCGGCGGTGTCTACGCCGCGGTGGTGCTGTCCTTTCGCTTCGCTGCCGCCGATTGTGCGGCGCCGGAGCGGCGGCCGCGCGCGCTATCGGCGGTGATGGCAGGCGGTGTCTTTGCCGGCGTGATCGGGCCGCAACTCGTCACGTATACGATGGGTCTGTGGCCACCCCATCTGTTCGCGGCCACCTATCTGGCACAAGGCGCGGTCGCCGCGATCTCCTTATCGGTTCTCGCCGGAGTACGTCTGCCGATGCCGATCGCGGCCGACAGGGGCAGAGGCCGTCCTCTTTCCGTGATCGCGCGCCAGCCGCGTTTCATTGCCGCGGTGGTCTGCGGTGTCGTCTCCTATCTGCTGATGAACTTCCTGATGACGGCGGCGCCGCTCGCGATGAAGTTCTGCAATCTGTCGCAGGAGTCTGCCAATCTTGGTCTGCAATGGCATGTGATCGCCATGTACGGCCCGAGCTTCTGGACCGGCGGGTTGATCACCCGGTTCGGCGCATCGAGGGTGGTCGCGACAGGGCTGCTGCTCACCGCCGCCTCTTCGGCAGTCGGTCTGTTCGGCATTCAGGTCGGGCACTTCTGGGCGACGCTGATCCTGCTCGGCGTCGGCTGGAATTTTGGCTTCGTCGGAGCTTCCGCGATGGTCCTGGAGTGTCATCGCGCGGAGGAGAAGGCGCGCGTCCAGTCGCTGAACGACTTCATCGTGTTCGGCACGATGACCTTCGGCTCGTTCCTGTCGGGTGGACTGCTCTCCGCCTACGGTTGGAATACGGTCCTGTGGGTCTCGTTTCCGCCTCTGTTCTTGGCCGTCGCCGCGCTGGCGCTGGCATCACCACGATCGCGCCGCGGCGATGCGGCGTCGTGATATGCTCGAGCGCGCCGCGGAGGCCGTCGCACGGATGCGGTCCGGCCAGGCTAATTTCAGAATGGTGGTTGACCATGAGGGAGAAGAGCCATGCGCATCAATGATAACTTGACGGTTCCGGTGATCGTCCAGGCCGGGCAGCTGCCGTGGACCCAAAGCCCGGCGGCCGGTGTCGACCGGCGCATGCTGTTCCGCATCGGCGACGAGGTCGCGCGCGCCACCTCGATCGTGCGGTACGCGCCGCACAGCGCGTTTCCGCGCCATACGCATGGCGGCGGCGAAGAGATCGTCGTTCTCGATGGCGTCTTTCAGGACGAGCATGGCGATTACCCAGCGGGCAGCTACTTCCGCAATCCGCCCGGGACCTCGCACGTTCCCGCATCGGAGGCTGGCTGCACGATCTTCGTGCGCCTTTGGCAGTTCCGGGATGGCGATCGCGACCAGATCGTACGACGGCCCGCGGAAGGTCGTCAGCGCGAGCCGCGATCCGGGGCGGCGAGCGCGCTCGAACTGTTCGACGATGGATTTGAGAACGTGCGTTTCGAGAGCTGGATGCCTGGCAGTTCCGTCGCGGTCGAGAATGCACGCGGGCTCGAAATGCTCGTTCTCGCCGGGAGCCTGTCGATTGGTGATCAGACGCTGCTCCCGCAAGGCTGGGTCCGCTTGCCCGCCGGACAGCCCCTGCGCGCCGTCTGCGGTGCGGACGGCGCGAACGTCTGGCTGAAGGACGCTCCTCTGCTGCATCCGGACGTCTGTCAGATGCCGTGAGCGCGAGGTGATCCGCACGTCCTGGAAGGTCCGATCGACAGACGCCGGGCCTCGATGACGACGCGGGATTGATTTTGCAAGACGATCGGTCTAATAAATCGCCATGAAAGCGATTTCGCCGTCAGCCGAACCACGTCGCCGTGGCCGTCCGCCTAAGGACCAGACACGGCCAGACGCGCCGCGCGCACGGCTGCTGCGCACCGGCGTAGCGATCCTGACCGAGAAGGGCTTCAGTGCCGTGGGCGTCGAGGAGATCCTTGACACCGCGGAGGTGCCAAAAGGCTCATTTTACCATTACTTCGACAGCAAGGAGGCCTTTGGTCTCGCACTGATCGATGCCTATGCGGACTATTTCGCGCGCAAGCTGGACCGATGGTTCGACGACACCGAGCGTGCTCCGCTCGACCGTCTGCGTGATTTCATCGCGGACGCTCGCTCGGGCATGGCGAGATATCGATACCGGCGCGGCTGCCTCGTCGGCAATCTCGGGCAAGAGATGGGTGTTCTCCCGGAGCCGTTCCGGAAGCGCCTCGCTGCTGTGTTCCGGGATTGGGAAGCGCGGACGTCCCGTTGCCTGCGGTCGGCGCAAGAGGCGGGCGAGATGTCCAGCGAGCTCGACTGCGAGGATCTCGCGCAGTTCTTCTGGATCGGCTGGGAGGGCGCGGTGTTGCGCGCCAAGCTCGAACGGCGACCGGATGCGCTCGACGTCTTCGCCGAACGCTTTCTTGCGATGATCCGGGCGAAAGGTGAGGGGCGATGACTGTCATGCCAATCTTCAACGAGGAGCCAAGCTCATGACCGAAACACGCGCCGTCAGCCGCTTCCCTGTCCCCGATCTCGCCGATATGCCGGACGATATCCGCAGCCGCATCCTGGCCGTGCAGGAGAAGTCCGGCTTCATTCCGAATGTCTTTCTCGTGCTCGCCCACCGGCCGGAGGAGTTTCGCGCGTTCTTTGCCTATCACGACGCGCTGATGGACAAGCCCGGCAATCTGACCAAGGCCGAGCGCGAGATGATCGTCGTTGCGACCAGCAACCTCAATCAGTGCCAGTACTGCGTGGTGGCGCATGGCGCGATCTTGCGCATCCGCGCCAAGGACCCGCTGATTGCCGATCAGGTCGCCGTCAACTACCGCAAGGCCGACATCACCGATCGTCAGAAGGCGATGCTGGATTTCGCTGTTCGGGTCTCGACCGAGGCGCACAAGACGTCTGAAAGCGACTTCGCCAAGCTGAAGGCGCACGGATTCACCGAAGAGGACATCTGGGACATCGCGGCGATCTCGGCCTTTTTCGGCCTGTCGAACCGGCTCGCGAACGTGACGAGCATGCGTCCGAATGCCGAATTCTATGCCATGGGCCGCTGAGAAGGAGCGGCGCCATGGAGCTGTCATCCCGTCAATTGGCTTTGAAGGAAAGAGCCGCCGCCTTCTCGAACGGGCTGCTGCGCAAGCGCGGCGCCGAGATCGATCAATCGCGCGAGTATCCCTTCGACGTTGTCGAGGCGCTGAAAGCCGAGCGCTTCATTGGCATGACCATTCCGAAGGAATATGGCGGGCAGGGCCAGAGCTTCCTCGACACGGTGCTGGTGATCGAGGAGATGGCGCGCGCGTGCACGGTCTCGGCGCGTATCGTCGTCGAGGCCAATATGGGCGCGATCTCCACCGTCATGGCCTACGGCACCGATGCACAGCGCAGGCGCGCTGCCGATCTCGTCCTGGCAGGCGACAAGCCGGCCATCTGCATCACGGAGCCCGAGGCGGGCAGCGACGCGAGCGGCATGAAGACCCGGGCCGACAAGCGCGGCAATCGCTTCGTGCTCAACGGCAGCAAGCATTGGATCACCGGCGCCGGCGTGTCGCGCCTGCACCTGATCTTCGCGCGGGTCTTCGATGAGAGCGGTGAGGAGCTCGGCGTCGGCGGCTTCCTGGCCGTGCGCGGCGAGGCCAAAGGGCTGCGCATCGGCAAGCGCGAAACGACGATGGGACTGTGCGGCATGCCCGAGGGCGAGCTCGTGTTCGAGGATCTGGAGATCACGCCGGACATGGTGCTGCTGCCTCCGTCGGGCTTCAAGCGCGGCTTTGCCGACCTCATCAATGCCTATAACAGCCAGCGTGTCGGCGCAGGCACTGTCGCGATGGGGATCGCAGCAGGTGCGCTGGAGCACGCCGTCGAATGGGTCAAGACGCGCGAGCAGTTCGGGCGCCCGATCGGCGAATTCCAGGGGCTGCAATGGATGCTCGCCGACATGCAAACGCAGCTCACCGCATCCCGCCTGATGCTGCATGCAGCCGCCGCGTCGCGAGGCCCGGGCGGCAGCGCATTTCCCGATCCGACCCTCGCGGCGCAGGCGAAGATCTTCGCGTCCGAGGCGGCGATCAAGATCGTCAACGATGCACTTCAGATGTTCGGGGCCCGCGGCTATTCGCGCGACTTCCCGCTCGAGCGCATGGCGCGCGACGTGCGCATGTTCACGATCGGCGGTGGCACGGCGCAGGTGCTGCGCACGCTCGTCGCGAGCAAGGTTCTGGGCTGGAAGCTGCCGCAGACCCGTCATTGAGCAGGGTCATCCAGACTGCTTCAGCCAGTTCTGGGCTCGGCTCGCGGTCGGCTTGCGTCTGCGATCGCTAGCTCGCGTCATCATGGCTGCTTCAGCGGCCCTGACGCGCCGACGCAGCTCTAACAATTCGCGATATGCGGCACGAAGCGGATCGTCAGAATCGAGCGTCGGCGATTGCTTTGAAGAATTCGTCGTGCCGTAGGATGAGTATCTGATCATCTTGAACACGCTGCGTTTGATATGCGCAGAGCGTATCAGGGCATTCCCTTCGCGCAACGAAAGTCGCTCGTTAACATTGATGTCGGCGCAAAAAGTTAAGACCGGTACAAGGGTGCCGTGGCGACCACTAGTGTCGCGCAGCGATGGCGGTCATCTCGAGCTTGACGCCCGGACCGAGATCGGCGACGCCGATTGCGGCGCGCGCCGGCAGATGAGCTTCCGCAAACTGCGCCTTCCAGGCCGTGTTGAACGCGGCCTTCTCCTGCAGGTTGGTCATGTAGATGGTCACCTGCAAGACGTTGGCCAAATCGGATCCGAGGGTCTTCAGCAGCTGCGCCAGCTGCCGGAGGACATCGTTGGCCTGGCCCGACATATCGAGGCTCATGTCTTCAGGGACGATCCCACCGATGTAAAGCACGCCATTATGCTCGACCACTTCGTGGAGCAGACCTTCGTAGGGCAAGACGCGCTTGATCATGATGAGACCGATGTTGCTGATGAGGGGAGGGATGCGTATCGCACATCTGCACCATCAATACGAGGCCCTGTGACGTACCGAGTGGCACCGTCGACATCGGCTTGAGTCTTGACCTCGCTATTCGGCGGCGTCGGGTGCTACAGAGTGCACGGGAGCCCAGCGTAGACGTCAGCCCTGATCTCGATGACATCGCAGTGTGGATCGGTATACTGCCACCACGTGCTGGAACAAGGATCAGGCGATGGACGATACGATTGGCTTTCCCGACCCTGGCCTCGACCTGTCCGACGGCTTCAAGCCGCACACCTCGCATTGGGGCGTGTTCTCGGCGCGCCAAGGTGCGACCGGGCTCGAGGTCAGGGCGTATGCAGGGGATCCCGATCCGAACGGCATCATCGATAATTTCCCCGGGGCGCTGCGCCATCAGGCCCGCATCGCCCAGCCGGCGATCCGCCGCGGCTGGCTCGAGCGCGGTCCCGGCCCGGACGATCGCCGCGGCCGCGACGAATTCGTCTCCGTGAGCTGGGAGAAGGCGCTTGATCTCCTCGGGGACGAACTGGCGCGCATCCGCGACACGCGCGGCCCCGGCGCTGTGTTCGGCGGTTCCTATGGCTGGTCGAGCGCGGGCCGATTTCACCACGCCCAGAGCCAGGTGCATCGCTTCCTCAACATCGCGATGGGCGGCTATGTGCGTTCGGTCAACACCTATTCTTCCGGCGCGTCCTCGGTGCTGCTGCCGCAGATCCTGGCGGGATACGAGGACATCACCAAGCGCAACGTCACCTGGGAGCAGATCGCTGATAACACCGAGATCGTGCTGGCGTTCGGCGGCATGGCGCTGAAGAACTCCATGGTCGCTGGCGGCTCTATCAGCAAGCATGTCGAGCGCGGTGCCATGGCGGCGGCGCGCCGGCGCGGCTGCGAGTTCGTCCTGGTCAGCCCGCTGCGCGACGATCTGCCGGTCGAGGCCGGTGCCGAATGGATGAGCTGCATGCCCGGCACCGACACCGCGCTGATGCTCGGCATCGTCCACACGCTGGTGAGCGAAGGTCTGCACGACCAGGCCTTCCTCGATCGCTACACGGAAGGCTGGCCCGTCTTCCTGCGCTATCTCACCGGCGAGAGCGATGGGCAAGCAAAGCATGCCGGATGGGCCGCCGCGATCTCAGGCGTCGAAGCGGACACGATCCGCGCGCTGGCGCGTCGCCTCGCCGGAAAACGCGCGCTGATCACCGTCTCGCATTCGCTCCAGCGCGCCGAGCATGGTGAGCAGCCGGTGTGGATGGGCCTGGTATTGGCGGCAGCGCTCGGCCAGATCGGTCTTCCCGGCGGCGGTTACGCTTATTCGCTGGGTGCGATCGGCTATTACGGCCGCCGCGTCAATGACGTGCCGGGGCCGACGCTGGGGCAGGGCCGCAACGGCGTTGCCGATTTCATTCCGGTGGCACGCATCGCCGACATGCTGCTCAACCCTGGCAGCACCTATCGCTATAATGGCGAGAGGCGCACCTATCCGGACATTCGCCTCGTCTACTGGGCCGGCGGCAATCCCTTCCATCATCACCAGGACATCAACCGCCTGCGCAAGGCATTCGCGAAAGTCGACACGCTGGTCGTGCACGAGCTCGGCTGGACCGCGACGGCCCGGCACGCCGATATCGTGCTGCCCGCGACCATGACGCTGGAGCGCGAGGACATCGGCTATTCCACCAACGATCCCCTGATGGTCGCGATGCACCGGATCGCCGAGCCGTTCGGGCTCGCGCGCGACGACTATGATATCTTCGCCGATCTCGCCGAGCGTGTCGGCGCACGCGAACCCTTTACGGAAGGTCGCACCTCACGGGAGTGGCTTGAACATCTGTATGAGCCGACCCGCGCCTCGCTCGCCAAGCGTGGCCTGGAAGCGCCCAGCTTCGACGAATTCTGGCAGCGCGGCAGCCTGGTCGTGCCGCAGCAGCCCGATGACGGCGGCCGGCTGCGCCGCTTCCGTGAGGATCCCGCAGGTCACGCCCTGCCGACGCCGAGCGGCCGCATCGAGATTTTCTCGGCGAAGATCGCCGGCCATGGCGATGCAGATTGCCCGGGCCATCCGGTCTGGCTCGACAAGACCGATATGCCGAGGCCTGGCGCACCGTGCTTCCTCGTCGCCAACCAGCCGGTGACGCGGCTGCACAGCCAGCTCGATTTCGGCGGCCATTCGCTTGCCGCAAAACATCGCGGCCGCGAGGTCGCGCGCATGAACCCGCGCGATGCGGCCGCGCGCGGCATCAAGGATGGCGACATCATCCGCCTGTTCAACGACCGCGGCGCCTGCCTCGCTGCGGTCCACGTCACCGACGGCATCGCGCCCGGCGTCGTGCAGCTTCCGACCGGAGCGTGGTATGACCCGATGGATCCCGAGGACGACGCGCCGCTCTGCGTTCACGGCAATCCGAACGTGCTCACCCGCGACGTCGGCACCTCATCCCTGGCGCAAGGCTGCACGGGGCAGCTGACGACAGTCGAGGTAGAGAAGTTCACGGGCAATCTGCCCCCGATCCGGGCATTCGATCCGGTGTAGGGCTTTTATCGTAGCCCGGATGGAGCGTAGCGCAATCCGGGACCGCTCTCTTCATCGGCACCTTCCCGGATTACGCTTTCGCTCCATCCGGGCTACGGCTCTCGCAATGATGAAGTAGAGACCGCGTGCGCGTCGCTACGCGGCCACGCTGGCGATCCAGTCCCTCTCCCGAGCAGCACGCCGCTGCGGAGGCGCTTCTGCCTCAGTTCGCTCACCCTTGCTGGCGAGGCGCCAGCGTGCCGGAGACTGGCCGCTGATGCGCTTGAAGACGGTGGAAAAATGCGCCTGCGTGCTGAAGCCGACGGCAAGCGCGATCTCCGCCAAGGGCCGCTCGGTGGTCGCGAGTAGCGCCTTCGCACGTTCGATCCGGTGATTGAGTAGATATTCGCGGGGACGGTAACCGGTCGCGGCGCGGAATTGGGCCGCAAAGTGCATTCTGGACAAGCCGGCGACATGGGCGAGCTCGGCCAGGCTGATGCAGCGGTCGAAATGATCGGCGATATAGTGTTCGACCCGCCGCAGCCGCCATTTCGGCAAGGCATTGACCCTGACGCGCGGCGGCTCCAACCGGGCGAGATGCATCGCAAGGGTCTGGCCGAGGCAGCGCATGAACTGGTGGTCCGCGGCGTGACCACGTTCGATCAGCGCCTTGGCAAGCTCCGCAGCGAGCGGGTCGCGCAACAGGACGAGGTCATTCAGTCCTTGGGTCGTGGGGAATTGCGCCGGAAAATGATCCGTGGAGATGTGAAAGTGGAGGAAAGCGCATGGCGACTGGAATTGCGCGCGGAGAGGCTTCGACGGTGCGGTGACATAGAGCGTGCCTGCAGGCATGGTGCCGTCGAAAACGATCTGACGGTCCCGGGTCAGTCTTGCGCGCGTGGTCTTCAAGGCGATGCCCACGAAATAGCGATCCTCGGGGGTCGTCGCTTCGTGCGACGAAGCGTCACGGGAGTCTTCCCATCGCGAGATCGTGATGTCCTCGCTGGACGTCTCCGCGCCGCGGTCGATCTGACGCCATCGGCTTTCCCGGGCGAATGCCTGTGTCGCTCGAATGGCTTCGCGATTCCGGTTGACGGCTCGAAGATCGGCCCAGGCGTGCGCCTGCATGTCGGTGAACATCGTTCGTCCTCTCGTCTCAGCGGCGGCTTGCGAATGCGCAAGTTCGCTATGGTCCGAGAGTACGCGTGTGCGCGCCAGGACGCCCGTTAGTGGTGATTAGGAGTTGTTAGTTGTTGTGTGAGTGCGAGCGCTGTGACAGCTCGCCGCAGGAGACTCTATTAACGTCCCAATTCGTCGCATCGGTTGACGTCGTCGGCGCAGGTTCGAGCACGTGACGTCGTTTGCGCGCGCATGCGCCGCTACTCGAAGACGGCGTCGAAGATCTCGACATCTATCAGCACGGGCTTGGCGATCACGGTTCCGTCGGGCCGCAGCGTCTGCGCCCGTCGAAGCGTCGGCACCACGATGCCGCCGAAACTATCATGGGCCCAGGAGGAATGTGCGATCTTCATCCCGAAGAGATCGTGATCCGTCCGCCGTTGCAGAGCGCTCTCGTCGAAATAGAAGATCTGCTCGGAAGCGAGCGTGACCAGGCGCGGGGGGAATTGCGCCCGCAGCCGCCGCCAGGTCTGGGTGCTCTCGCGCCACGGCGTCAGCTCTTCCACCACGACATCGGGGTCGGCGAGCAGGAATGGAGTCGTCAGATAATTCCAGATCGCCACGCCGCAGAAGAAGACGAGGTGCAGTTCGTCCGCGAGCGCAGCAGAGCCAGCCTCGGCAGACGCGAAGCTCGGGTTGCGCCAGGTCCGCAGGACCTCACCATCCAGGCTCTCGATCGTGATCGCGTCCGGTTGAAACGACCCGGAATGTTCGCCCCCGGTGATGCCGGTGAAGCGGATCGATTGCGTCCGGGTCGAGCCTTCTGCGGTCACGTCCTTGAATTCCCGGGCGTGCCCGGCGCTGGAGAACAGCGTCCCGCCGACGGAGAGGTGGAGCGTGAACCCCTTCAAGCTGTTCCAACGGGCCATGCCGCCGTTGGCATCGATTACGTCGTCAAGAAGCGCCATGTCCCGCCATATCCACCGTGAAGTGCCTCCACCATGGCGGGGCGTGTGCGGCTTGGCGTGTTAGAAGTTGTTAGGACTTGCGAGCGCGCGGGATGGCGGTATCTCGTTGAAGATGCTCTCAATTCAGGGCGGCAAGGAAGCCTCTTGCGGCAACCAGATCGCGGGTCTGGAGGCCCTCCTGATACTGCGCGACGAGCGGGGTGAGCAGGTCGCGCGCGTCCGCGGCCTTGCCGGTGCGCTCCCAGATGCGGCCGAGGCTGATCGCGCCGCGGAGTTCCCAGCCGACCGCGCATTGGCGCCGCGACAGATCGAGCGATCTGCGCAAGACGCTCTCGGCCTCCGCGGTATGGCCCGCCCGTACGAGGATGTCGCCCTTGACCCTGAGCATCTCCGGCATGTCGAAGGACTCGCCATGATCAGGAATCTGCGCGATGGCCTCATCGATGGTCCGCAGGGCCTCGTCGGGCTGGTTCTGGGCCAAGAGCCCCTCCGCGAGCGCCGTCGCAAACACCGTCGTCATGATCCGGTGCCGCGTGGCGTACAGCGTGGCCTGGCTGCGGCGAAGATGCTCCATGCCGGCGGCGACGTCGCCGCGGCGCAGCAGCAGCTCGCCTTTCTGGCCGATGCCGACCGCATGATAGGGGCCGAGGAAGTGGCGCGCGGAATGTTCGATCAGCCGCTCGATCAGGATTTCCGCATTGGCCCAGTCGCCGACCCAGAGGAACACATAGATCGTCCAGATCAAGGAAATACCGAGGGTCAGCGGCTGCTCCAGCAACTCGGCCTCGCGAACGGTGTACCTGGCCGCCTCAATTGCACGATCGGGCCGGCCGGTGAGCCAAAGCCCGCGCGCCAGTGCCACCAGCGCCACGATGCGGTCGTCATAACCGAGATGCCCGATGTTCAGCCGCTGCGAGCCGGGATTGTGCGCCATCGCGCTCTGGCAGAACTGCACGGCCTTGTCCTGATTGCCGATCAGATGATGCGCAACGCCCAGCATCCATTCCACGTTCAGCGCGGCGGCGGGATCGTTCAGCCTGCGCGCAACGCTTTCGCCCTGTTCGCTCGTGCCGAGCGCGCCGTGAAAATCTCCAACCCTGGTGAGATAGATGTGCAATCCGCGCAACAGCCAGAGCTGCCAGTGCAAATCCTCCAGCCCCCGCGCAAGCTGCAGGCTGCGCGTGAACGCCGCCCGGACCGCTTCCGTATTGCCCTGCGTGAACATCACGGAGACGCCGAGCGCCGCCTGCAACGTCATCTCCTGGCGGCTGTCGATCGAATCCGTGTCGAGCGAGGCCAGCGCCTGCCGGGTCCAACGGTAGCATTCCGTCAGCAATGTCAGCTCGAGGAAGAACTGGGCTGCCGAGGCCGCCAGATCCACCGCGATTGTCCGGTCGCCGCCGTCCGAAAAGCTCCAGGTCAGCGCGGCCCTGACATTGGGCAGGTAGTCGGCATAAGGAAGGAAGCCGCCGGCGCTCTGCATGCCCGCTGATTTGACAGCGATGTCGCGCAGGACATCGCGGAAATATTCGGCATGGGCGCGCGCAGCGCGGGCCGCTTCTCCGTTCTCGACGAGCTTGTGCGCGACGAAGGCGCGTGTCGTGTCGAGTAGGCGATAGCGCAGCCGCCGCTCCGCGGGCGACGTTGCGACCAGAGATTTGGAGAGCAGGTTCGAGATCGTCTCGACCGCTTCGGATTCGCTGATGCCCTGGCTGGACGCGACAGCAATTGCGGCTTCCAGCGTGAACGGGCCGACGAACACCGACAGTGCGCGCAGCGTCGCGCTTTCGGCCGGCGGCAGCAGGTCGTAGCTCCAGGCGAGTGCCGCGCTCAGGGTCTGGTGTCGCGGAATCGCAGTGCGTCGTCCTCGCCACAACAGCGAGAAGCGGCTATCCAGCAGCGAGGCGGTCCCGGCAACGCCATACGCGTTCACACGTCCGGCCGCGAGCTCGATGGCAAGCGCAATGCCGTCGAGACGCCGGCAGATCTCGGCGACGAGCGGGGCATCCTCCTCGCTGAGCTCGAACTCGCTCAGGCTCTCGGCAATGCGTTCCACGAAGAGTTGGCTTGCGGGATAGGCAAGGATGTCGGCGATGCTGAGCCCGTCGCGCTGCGGCGGGCAATCCAGTGGAAACAGCCGGTGGACGCGCTCGCCTTCGGTGCGAAAGGACTCGCGGCTGGTGGCGAGAATATGCAGCTCTGGCGCCTCCTGGACGATGCGTTCGGCCAGGGGGGCGAGCTCATCGAGAATATGCTCGCAACTGTCGAACACCAGCAGCATCCGCTGGCTGCGCAGGAACGTCAGCAGGCCCGGCATGGGATCGTCGGAGTTGACGGTCAGGCCGAGTGCAGCCGCAATCGTCCCGGGCACGAGGCGGGCATCCGTCAGCGCACCGAAATCGACGAAGCTCACCCGACCGTCGAAGGCCCCGAGCTCGCGGTGCGCGACGGCGAGCGCAACCGAGGTCTTGCCGATCCCGCCGGGGCCGACGATGGTGACGAAGCGGTGCTGAGTCAGCTCTGCGGAGATCCTCTCGACCTCATCGTCGCGCCCTATCATCCTCGCAAGCGGCGAGGGAAGCGCGTGGGGCGAAGCGGCAGGCAGGCTGGTGCGGTCCTCGAATGGTGCTGTCCGGAGCAGCGGGGCCGCGAAGCAATAGCCACGTCCGGGGACGTTGACGACGTAGCGGGAGCCTTCGCCGGCATCGCCCAAGGCTTTGCGCAGATTCGTGATGTGGAAGCGCAGGCTGCCTTCGTCGACATTCACGTCGGCCCAGACGCGCCGCATCAGCTCCCGTTTGTCCACGACCTCGCCGGCGCGCTCGGCGAGAAAGATGAGGATGTCGAGCGCGCGGCCACCGAGGTGAAGCGCCGCGCCGTCCTTCTCAATCAGCCGCGACTTGGGAAACAGCCGGAACGGCCCGAAAGCAATGGCCGAATCCTGGTCGTTAGTGTCCGGCACGAGCAATGGTCCGCTGAAAAAGGCTGATGTCTGCACGTTGATCTATCAGAACGAGACGTCCAGTAAACTGGCCGAAAGTGGCGAAATCGCGTGGCGATCACCGAACGCACGGGGAATAGCCGTCACAAATTTTGCTTAAAGGCGAGCGATTTACGACGGTGACTGCGACAATTCGTCAGCATGCTTGACCGTCGAGGTCGCAGTGTCCGCCACCAGATTGCGATGCCGCCGATCATAACAGAATCTTGCAACGTCTAACGGGCAAAACCCGAGCGACGCGTCCAGTATGGCCTTCGAGTTAAATCCTACTCCAACGGGGAGGTTATCATGGCCACTATCGAAATCGTCCGTGACGTCGCGACCAAGCCTTCGACTTCGCGTAACCTTGACCTCAAGCTCGAAGTCGTCGTCATCCCCGTCTCCGATGTCGACCGCGCCAAGGCGTTCTACACGCGCCTCGGCTGGCGACTGGATGCCGACTTCGCGTCGGGCAGCGAGTGGCGCGTGATCCAGTTCACGCCGCCGGGCTCGGCCTGTTCGGTGATTTTCGGCAGGAACGTCACGGCGGCCGCGCCTGGTTCGGCGCGCGGCCTCTACCTGATCGTCTCCGATCTGGAGGCTGCACGACAAGATCTGCTCGACCGCGGCATCGCCGTCAGCGAACCCTTCCACGGTGCCGGCGATGTTCACGCCGGTCCGGACGAGCCGTATCTGTTTGGCAGCGCCCGGGTCAGCGGCGCTGACCCGAAGCGCGGCAGCTACAGCTCGTTTGCCTCGTTCAGCGATCCCGACGGCAATGGCTGGCTGTTCCAGGAAGTCACGACACGATTGCCCGGACGCATCACGGCAGACGGCACGACGTTCGCCTCGCAGAGCGATCTGGCGGCGGCGTTGCGCCGTGCGTCGGTTGCGCATGGTGAGCACGAGACGCGGATCGGCGGACACGACGAGAATTGGGCCGACTGGTACGCCGATTACATCGTGCGCGAGCAAGCCGGTCTACCGCTGCCGTCCTGAGTTGAAGGCAGTCTTCCATCTTGCGCCAGTCATTGGACAAATCGGCAATTGACGGAACCTCGACGCCGGCACGGAGTGCCGGGATCGGGCTGAACGATCTGCACACAAACAAGGAGAACCAGGATGATCCGCAAGGCAAAAGCAGTATGGAAGGGCACTGGTCGTGATGGCACGGGCCATCTCTCAAGCGAATCCGGTGTGCTCGCTGAGACGCCCTATTCGTTCAAGACCCGCTTCGAGAACGAGAAGGGCACCAATCCCGAGGAGTTGATCGCGGCGGCCCATGCCGGCTGCTTTACGATGGCGTTGGCCTTCGGCCTTCAAATGGCAGGCTTCACGCCGGAGGAGCTCTCGACCGAGGCAGCCGTGACGCTCGAACCCGAAGGCAAAGGTTTCAAGATCAGCAAGTCAGCGCTCACCTTGCGCGCGAAGGTGCCGAACCTCGATGAAGCAGGTTTCGCGCGCCTCGCGGGCGAGGCCGAGAAGAACTGTCCGGTGTCCAAGGTGCTCAACGCCGCGATCACGCTCGACGCCAAGCTGGGCTAGCGGCGAGCTTTCAATTCGCGTCCATCCGGTTCTGGTTGGGAAACTGAAGCGGTCGAAGCTTTGGGCCCATGAGAGGACCGGGTGGACAAATACCTGCCTTTCGGCCAGGCAGCCGAAAGCATATGATACGACAGGCGCAGAACGGACAGAGCGATCAATTGGGAGCGGACAGATGACGACAGAGCGCGCAGTTTTGGCCGGAGGCTGCTTCTGGGGCATGCAGGATCTGATCCGCAAGCAGCCCGGCGTGGTCTCCACACGCGTCGGCTACACCGGCGGCCAGGTGAAGAATGCCACCTACCGCAATCACGAGGGCCACGCCGAAGCGATCGAGATCATGTTCGATCCCGCAAAGACCAGCTTCCGGACCATGCTGGAGTTCTTCTTCCAGATCCACGATCCCACCACGCTCAATCGCCAGGGCAATGATCGGGGCACGAGCTATCGCTCCGCGATCTTCTATACCAGCGAGGCGCAGAAGCGCATTGCCGAGGATACGATCGCGGACGTCGAGGCGTCGGGCCTGTGGCCCGGCAAGGTGGTGACGGAGATCGCGCCGGCCGGCGAGTTCTGGGAAGCCGAGCCCGAGCATCAGGATTATCTCGAACGCTATCCGGACGGCTACACCTGCCACTTCATCCGGCCGGGCTGGAAGCTGCCACAGCGTGCGGCTGCTGCCGGAGGCTAGGCCGGCCGTCGCGGCGTCAGCGCGCGCGGTCAGGCGCGCAATTGCGCGATCAGATCGCGGGCACTGCGCATATCGGCGATGTCTGCGCCCTCGGCGAACCTCCCGCAGACAGGGTCGAGAACCGCCAGTGCTTCTGCGCTCCGGCCAGCCCCGAACATGAATCGCGCGAGGCTGATCGCGCAGCGCAGCGTCCAGAAGCGAGCGCCTTGCGCAACGGCCATGTCCATGGCCCCGCGCAAGCGTGCTTCGGCATCCGCCGAGTGACGCGCGCTCCTGAGCATCAATTCTGCCTTGATGCGGGTCAGTTCTGGCAGATACCAGAGCTCCTGCCGGTCGTTGCAACGGGTCAGGACGTCATCGATCACGTCGAGGCCGCGGTCGATCTGGTCGGTCTCCAGGAAGGCCGCCGCGAGTTCGCCGAGCAAGGGAAGAAATCGCGGCAGGAAGCGCGCATCGCCGGCGCGATTGAGCTCTTCGCGCAGCAGCGGCAGGCCCGTCGCGACGTCGCCTCGCTTGGCAATGATCGCTGCATTGAAGGCTTTTGCCCATAAGCCCCACAGCCGGATCGCATGGCGCTCGGTGTGCTCGAGCAACTCGGTGCCATGGCGCTCGGCGGCGTCGAAATCGCCGGCCCAGAACGCAATTGGGCAGGCGGCTTGTCCCAGCACGCTACAGAAGGTCAGGGCGTGACCGTTGGCGCGGCCTTCCTCGATGTTCCTGGCGGCGAGCGCCTGGGCCTGATCGGCCAGGCCTTGCAGCCACAGGATGCGGGCGCGGAAATATTGCGTCGATATCCTGAGGTCGAGCGGGAAGATTTTCGGCTTCTCCGCCAGCACGTGCAGCGACATGTTGACCCGATCGATGCGCACGCGCGCCTCGTCCTGGTCGCCGAGATAGTGCAGCGCGACGGCCATCAGCCGGTCGCCCAGCATGACATCGGTCTTGTCGGGTGAGTTCGCTGCCGCGTTGGCAAAGCGCTCGGCAAGCGCGCGGGCCTTGCCGAACTGCCCGTTGTTGAACTGGTCGATGCACAAACCCCAGAGCGCGCGCAGCCGGAAATCCTTGTCATCGAGCCTGTCCGACAGCTCGAGGGTCGTCTCAAGGATCGGGCGCGCCTCGCGCGCGCGGCCCTCGCCATACATCAGCGACCAGCCAAGCGCCGACAGCAGCTGCATGCGGACATGGTCGTTGTCGCCGGCATCGCCGAGCGCGGCGAGGGCCGTTCTGGTGCGCTCGCGGCATTCGGCGAACAACGAACGGCGCACCCACAGTGAGACCGCAACTGCGGTCAGGGCGATTCCCAGTGCAGCGTCGCCGTCGGGCGCGAAGGCCCAGTCCAGCGCCGCGCGCACATTGTCCAGCTCTGCGCCGTAGATGTTCAGCCATTCGGGCAGCGGCGTTGTCGTGTCGGCCTCGGCGCGCTCGAAGAAATCGCGAAAATGCTCCGCATGGCGCCGCGCGAGCTGCCTATTTTCGCCGAGCTCGTGCAGCTTCGCAAGCGCATAGGTGCGCGTGGTGTCGAGCAGGCGATAGCGCAGCGTTCGCGAACCGGACGGCGAGATCAGCGATTTGGTGACCAGGCTGTCGATCGCCTCCAGCGTCTCCGATTCGCTGAGGCCATCGCCGGCCGCAACGGCGGCGGCCGCTTCCGGTGCAAAGGGCCCGGCGAAGACGGACAGCCGTCGCAAGGTGGCGCTCTCCGCCGCGGGCAGCAGATCGTAGCTCCAGTCGAGCGCGGCGGCGAGGGTCTGGTGCCGCGGCACCGCGGTGCGGCGCCCCCGCCATTGCAGCGAGAAGCGGCTGTCGAGCAGGGATGCGGTGCCGGCAATGCCGTACGCATTGACGCGACCTGCCGCGAGCTCGATCGCCAGCGCAATGCCGTCGAGGCGCCGGCAGATGCTGGCGACAAGCGGCGCCTCTTCGGCGCTGAGCTGGAACGGACCCGAGCTCTGCGCGATGCGCTCGACGAAGAGCTGAGCGGCGGGGTAGGCAAGGACATCGGCGACATCAAGGTCCTCGCGCTCCGGCGGACAATCCAGCGGGAAGAGCCTGAATATCCGCTCGCCTTCGCTGCGGAACGACTCGCGGCTGGTCGCGAGAACGCGAAGCTCCGTTGATTCGCGAACGATGTGCTCGACCAGCGGCGCCAGCGCATCCAGCACGTGCTCGCAACTGTCGAAGATCAGCAGGGCTGGGCCGGTCTTCAGAAATGTCAGCAGGGCCGGCGTCGGATCCTCCGCGCTGATGGTCAGGCCGAGCGCCGAAGCAATGGTGGTCGCGATGTGGCTGGCGTCCCGTAACGGACTGAAGTCGACAAAGAACACGCGCCCACCGAAATCCTGGGATCGGCGATGCCCGACGGTGACGGCGACGGCGGTCTTGCCGATGCCGCCCGGGCCGACCACGGTCATGAAGCGATGCAGCGAAAGTCCATTGGAGATCTTCTCGATGACTTCCTCTCGTCCGATCATCTTCGCAAGCTGAGCGGGCAGGGAGCGAGGAAGCGCGGTTTCGGCGGAGGGTGGGGCGATTTGCGGCGCCGCTTGCGCGAACGAGGCGACGAAGCAATAGCCGCGGCCGGGTACATTGACGACATAACGGGCCGACTTGCCGGTATCGCCGAGCACCTTGCGCAGCGCTGCGACATGAAAGCGCAGACTGCCTTCGTCGACATTGACGTCGGCCCAGATGCGCTTGACCAGCTCGCGCTTGTCGATGACTTCACCGGGACGCTCGGCCAGGAAGATCAGAATGTCGAGCGCGCGGCCGCCGACGTGAAGCGGCGCGCCCTCCTTCTCCAAGAGCCGGGACTTGGGAAACAGCCGAAATGGCCCAAATGAAATGGCTGAGTCTTGGTTACTATGTGCTGGCACGCGCCATTGCCCCCTCGCGGGAGTCAAAAGGTATTTCGTTCTGGTCTAGCAGAACGAGGCGCCGAGTAAACTGGCCGAAAGCCGCATGACTGGCAGACCTGCACAGATGGCTTGGGTCGGCCTCGGCTGATTGAAATAGTTCTTGAAAAGGAATGGGTTAGACCAGCATGCCACGGCGGTGATGCTGCCGCTCGATCGGACCGGAGCATTGACGGCGGTCGCGGATTGCTGCGATGGGATGACGGGGAGCCGGTCCCGCCTCGACAGTAACTACCGCTTCCGGAATTCGAACATGCCTTCCTTCTCGCGGCGACGGTTCGTCTCTGCGCTATCGGGCGCAGCGGCGCTGGCGACCATCCCACGCAGCGGACAAGCCGCCGACTATCCGTCCCGTCCCATTCGACTGGTGATTCCCTACGGGGCTGGCGGATCGGGTGACCAGATCGGGCGCCCATGGGTCGACAAGATGTCAGCGCTGCTCGGGCCGACCTTCGTCGACTATATCGGCGGCGCAGGCGGCGCGATCGGGACTGCCGCGGTCGCGCGCGAGGAGCCCGATGGCTATTCACTGCTGCTCGGAAACGGCAGCACGCAGGTCATCATTCCCTTGACCTCGGCAAATCCCGGCTATTCCGTCGGCGATTTCCGCGCCATCTACCGCCTGATCAACAGCGCGCTGGTTTTCGCCGTCCATCCTTCATTGCCCGCGGCCAATCTGCGCGAATTGATCGCCTATGCGAAGGACAATCCGGGAATGCTGTCCTACGGGACGCCGGGCGTCGCGACGGGAAATCATTTGGTCGGCGAATCCTTCAAGCAGCAGGCCGGCGCGCTCGACATCGTCCACGTGCCCTATCGGGGCATTGCGCAGGCGACCAATGATCTCGTCAGCGGCCAGATTTCGCTCGTCATTGCCGTGATGTCGGTCCAATTGCAGCAGCTCAGCCAGGCCGGCAAGATCCGGCTGCTCGCGGTCACCACCGAAAGGCGGCTGAGCGGCGCGCCTGATATCCCGACGGCGGTCGAATCCGGCATGCCGAATCTCAAATATGAGGGCTGGTTCGGACTGTTCGCGCCCAAGCGCACCGATGATGCGATCATCGATCGGATCGCCCAGGCCACGCGGCTGGCCATGGCCGATCCGACGCTGCTCGCGAATTATCGCGCGCAGGGCATGGAGCCGGACGCCGATTCAAGCCCCGAAAAATTCCAGCGCATCGTCGAGGCGACAACGGCAAGCCTGGCGCCCGTGATCAAATCGATCGGGCTGAATCAGTTGTGAGGCCGCTCACGCGCTGACGCGCGATGTCCGGCGTTGCTCCTTCGTGACGACGCCTGCCGACAGCGTGACGAGACCCATCAGCGCGGCCAGCAGCCAGAACGCCATTGGCAGCCCACTGACGCGAGCAACGAAGCCGACGCCGGCGGGACCGATGAGGATGCCGGCATAGCCGGCGGTCGTGATCGCCGCGACCGCGAGGCCCGTGGGCATGGCGGTCTGCTTGGCCGCCCGGCGGAACAGCACCGGCACCAGGTTCGATGCGCCGAGGCCGATGAGCAGGAAGCCGGCTATGGCCACCGCCGCGATCGGAGCCGTGAGCAGGACCACGAAGCCCGCGATGGCGATGAGGCTTCCCCACAACAGCGTCGTGCGGTCGCCGATGCGCGCGACGACGGCGTCGCCGCCGAGCCGCCCCACCGTCATCGCGATCGAGAACACGATATAGCCGGCGCCGCCTTGTGCCTTCGAGACGAGGCCCGCGCCGATGACGAGCAGCGCTCCCCAATCGAGCATCGCGCCTTCGACGAGGAAGGTGATGGCGCCAAGCAGCGCGAGCAGGAGCACGGCGCCGCGCGGCAGGACGAACAGGGGACCCTCCTGCACCTGCGCCGAACGGAGCAGACGCGGCCAGGTTACAAACATCGCGATCAGCATCAGGATCGAGCAGATCAGCGTGCAAGTGAGCGCGCCGAGCTGCAGCGAGAGCAGTGCCGTCATCAGCGCGGACCCGGCGAAGCCGCCGATGCTGAACAAAGCGTGGAAGCCGGACATCAGCGGACGTTTCGCGGCGCGCTCGACCTCCACCGCATGGATGTTCATGGCGACGTCGATCGAGCCGAGCGCGGCGCCGAACGCAAAGAGCGCCAACGCCAGCGCTGCTGGCGAGCTCGCGATCGCGAGCAACGGCAGGACCAGGGCAAGGCCGAAGCCGCCCGCAATGATGATCGGCCTGCTGCCGTAGCGCGCACTCAGGACGCCGGTCAGAAGCATGGCGAGGACCGAGCCGATGCCGAGGCTGAGCAGCAGCAGCCCGAGAACGCCATCATCGACGCCGAGCCGCGTCTTCGCGAACGGCACCAGCGGCGCCCAGCACGCGATGCCGAAGCCCGCGACGAGGAAGGCGAGCCGAGTCGCAAGGCGCGTCGCCGGCCGGTCGGCAGAATGCATGGGAACTCCGGGGAAGCAGGCAAGGGTGGGATGCTCCAGAGGCCCCAGAATTGCCGCGCCTTTATGTCCGAGGTTTGCCCGAATTGTCGCAGGCAGCGCTCGAAAGCTGCAAGCGGACGCGCAGGCCGCTGGGCTTATTGTCGAGCAGCTGAAGCGTTCCATCATGTGCGATCACGATCGCCTGCGCGATCGAAAGGCCGAGGCCGAATCCGGCCCTCTCGTCCATGTTGCGGGCGTCCTCTCCGCGCACGAAGGGCTCGAGCATCGCCGCCTTCCTCTCATCGGGAATGCCGGGTCCGTCGTCGGAGACGTCGATGACGATCTCGTTTCCGGGCGTCGACAGTTCGACGCGGACGTCGGTTCCGAATCGCGTTGCGTTCTCGACCAGATTGGTGACCGCGCGAATGATCTCGTCCGGCCGCATGACGAACGCGGCACGGTCGGGGCCGGAATAAGTCACGGCGTGTCCGCAATCCGAGAACTGCTCGCAGACCATTTGAAGGAGCGCGGCAACGTCCACCAGGGTCGGCTTGACAGAGCTTTCGTTGCGCAGCAACGAGAGCACCGATTCGAGCATCGATTGCATCTGGTCGAGGTCGCGCACGGTCTGCATGCGCTGCGCCGCATCCTCGATATATTCCGAGCGCAACCGCAGCCGCGTGATCGGCGTGCGCAGGTCATGGCTGATGGCTGCGAGCATGCGGGTTCTGTCGTTCATCAGCGTGGTGATGCGCTCGCGCATCCGGTTCAACGCTCTTGCCGCGGACCTGATCTCCTCCGGACCGTTTTCGGGCAGCGGCGCAGATGATCCGTTCAAGCTGAAGTCCTCTGCAGCGCGCGCGAAGGCCGACAACGGCGAGGAGAGCGCGCGACCGGCCCAGACGCCGAGCAGCGTCACGCTCGCCACCAGGAACAGCAACGTAGAGGTCCAGAGGCCGCTGACGAAGGCCGGCATTTTGGGCGATCCGATCGTGGCCTCGAGCACGTCGTCCTTTGAGAGGTGAAACCACACACGATCGTGTTCTGACGTGCTGCCGCGAATGAGGTCGACCTCACCGTCGAGCGGCGACGGGACGTTCAGTGTCCGCTCCGGCAATGGCACGGTGGAGGCGGAAACGCCTTCCAGCAATTGAAGCTTCAACGCGGGAAAGGTTCGGCTGACGTTCTCGAGAACGAGAGCTCGCTCGGCTTGTGGCGTGTTGGCGATGATCCGAACGATCAGCGCAAACTGCTCGAGCGGCCTGTCAGCCAGAATTTTCGGACGGTTGAGCAGGAAATAGCCGGCGATCAGGACATGGATGAGGATCAGCGACACCAGCACCAGGGCCGCGATCTGGCCGCTGATCCGCCTGAAGCTGAACAGCGTGACGATGTCGGCGGCGCGGCTCATGCCTCCTCCACCACAGGCGTGAAGATGTAGCCGCCGGTGCGGACGGTCTTGATCACGGACGTCCCTTCCGTGCGGTCGAGCTTGCGGCGCAGCCGGCTGACCAGCACGTCAATGCTGCGGCCAAAGCTTGCGCCGGCACGTCCCCGCGTCATGCTGAGCAGGCTGTCACGGGTCAGGATGCGGCCGGCCCGTTCGCAGAAGGCTTGCAGCAGGTCGAACTCGGCGCTGGTCAGCGGCACCTGCGCGCCCTCGGGATCGCGCAATTCCCGCAAGCGCAGATCGATCGTCCAGCCCTGGAATTTCAGCCGGCTCGCCGTCGCGCTGGCCGCAAGGCCGCTCGATTGCCGGCGCAGGACGGCGTTGATCCTGGCGAGGAGTTCGCGCGGGTTGAAGGGTTTCGGCAGATAGTCATCGGCTCCCATCTCGAGGCCGAGGATCCGGTCGAGATCCTCGCCCCTCGCGGTGAGGATGATGATCGGGGTCGTGGAGTCCATGCGTAGGCGACGGCAGAGGCTCAAGCCGTCCTCGCCCGGTAGCATCAGGTCGAGCACGATTAGATCGACGCGGTTCTGCGCCAGGTGACGGTCCATCTCTTTGCCGTTCGTGACGGCGTCGACCGAGAATTTGTGATCGCGCAGATAGCGCGCGATGAGGTCGCGAGTCTGCTGATCGTCTTCGACGATCAGGATGCTCTGCGTGCCGTTTGTCATGATTGAGATCGCATCGGGGCTGCCGATCGTTGGTCGATGTGCGGACGATTGTCTCGTCCGAAGAACTACGGTCATGGGGCAATCCTACGGTCAGTCACGGCTCAACGCCACCACGGGGTCGAGGAAGGCGGCCCGCCGGGCCGGGAAGAAGCCGAAGGCGATCCCGATCCCCGTCGAGGTCAGGAACGCCGCGCCGATCGAGAACGGCGAATAGCTGACCTGGAATCCCGGGATCGCGATGTTGATCACGGTCCCGAGCAGGATCGCGACGACAATGCCGGCGATGCCGCCGATGGACGAGATCAAGGTCGCCTCCACCAGGAACTGCTGGAGGATGTCGGTGCGCCTGGCGCCGACCGCCATGCGTACGCCGATCTCGCTGATCCGCTCCGAAACGGACACCAGCATGATGTTCATCACGCCGATGCCGCCGACGATCAGCGAGATCACCGCGATCGCCGCCACGAGGAAGGCCAGGGTCTGCGTCGTGCTCGTGATGGTGCGGCGGATGTCGTCGGTGTTGAGGATGACGAAATCCTTGACGTTGTGCCGCCGTGTTAGCAGCGTGGTGACCGCATCCTGCGCCAGCGCGGTCGAGATCTCGTCGCTGATCCGGAGCAGGATGCTGCGGAGCGAGCGGTCGCCCGTGAACTGCGCCTGCACGGTGGTGTAGGGAAGATAGACCGAGAGGTTCTGGTTCGAACCGAAGCCGCCCTGCTGCTGGGCGATGACGCCGACGATGCGGCAGGGCACCTTGCCGAGCCAGATGACGCGGCCGATGCCTGAGGTCTGGTCGTCCGCGAAGAAGGTCTTGCGGGTATTGTCGTCGATGACGGCCTGCCGCTCGATATTGCGGACCGCATCGGTGTCGAACAGGCGTCCTTTCGCCAGCTTGGCGCCCTTGACCTGGAAATAGCTCTCGCCGACGCCGTTCACCAGCACGTTGGATTCGTTGCCGCGGTACCGAACGGTGCTGCTGGTGGAGACCGTCGGCGTGACCCCGGCAATGAAGCTCTGGCGGTCAAGCGCGCGGGCATCGTCGAGCACCAGCGTCTTGATCTTGCCGGCACGGGCATCACCAAAGTCCTTGCCCGGAAAAACCTCGATCGTGTTGGTGCCGAGGCTTGCGATATCGGACAGCACCTTGCGCTGCGAGGCGTTGCCGAGCGCGACGACAGACGATACCGCCGCGATGCCGATGATGATGCCGAGCATCGTCAGGAAGGCGCGCAGCCGGTGCGCGGCCATCGCCACCAGCGCCATCCGCGATGCTTCGCGCAGCCGTCGCCACGCACCGGACCAGCCGGAGTCGCCGTCCCAGGACGTCCGGACAATCGGAGCGGACGGCTCCGCGATGACGGCGGTCGCGGCGCGGCGGTCGGCGGCGATCCTGCCGTCGCGCAGCTCGATGATGCGCTCGGCCCGCGCGGCGACCTCGGAATCGTGGGTGACGATGATGATCGTTCGCCCCTCGCGGTGCAGCTCGCCGAGGATACGCAGGACTTCCTCGCCGCTACGTCGGTCGAGGGCGCCGGTGGGCTCGTCCGCCAGGATGACCTCGGCCCCGTTGATCAGTGCGCGCGCGATCGAGACGCGCTGCTGCTGGCCCCCCGAAAGTTGGTTCGGGCGATGGCCGCGCCGGTCGTTCACGCCCAGTCTTGCGAGCAGCTTCTCTGCGCGCGTGCGGCGCTCCCGGGCCTTCATTCCGGCATAGACGGCGGGGATCTCGACGTTCGCGCCAGCCGAGAGGTCGCCGAGCAAATGATAGCGCTGGAAGATGAAGCCGAAATGCTCGCGGCGCAGCGCCGCCAGCGCATCGGCATCGAGCTCGGAGACGTTCTTGCCGGCGACCCGATAGGTGCCGGAGGTCGGACGGTCGAGGCAGCCGAGGATGTTGAGCAGGGTCGATTTGCCCGATCCGGACGAGCCGATGATCGCGACCATCTCGCCGGGCTGGATGCTGAGCGAGAAGTCGTCGAGTGCGATCACACTTGTGTCGCCGGCTGCGAACTCACGCCGGACGTTCTGAAGCGCGATGATCGGATCGGTCATGTCACGGACCTCCCGGCGGGCCGCCCGGCATGCCGTGCGATGCGGTCTGCTCGTTCGCTTCTCCGGTGACGACCCGTTCGCCCTCGTCGAGACCGGACCTGATCTCGACCGTGGTGCGGTCGTTGAGGCCGGTCTTGACCTCGCGCTCGCGAACGTCACCCGACGCGTCGAGGGTGCGGACGGTGCTGCGGCCGTCGGATTTGCGTGTCAACGCAAGCGCGGGGATGACCTTCACGCGTTTGGCCTCGCCGGTGACGATATGCACCTCGGCGGTCATGTAGGTTCGTAGCGCAAGGTCCTTGTTCGGGACGTTGAAGACACCGATGTAGTAGATCGCCGTGCTGGTCGAGCTCGACGAACTCGTGCTCGAGGTCGAACTGGTGGTGGTCGAAGAGAAGCTGGCGTCGCTCTTGATCGATTCGGGCGCCGGCTCGATCTGCTCCAGCCGGGCCTCGTAGCGATGGTCCTGGTCGCCGAGAATGGTGAAGTAGAGCGATTGCCCGGGCCTGACCTTGACGATGTCGGCCTCTGAGATCTCCGCCCGCACGGTCATCGTCTCGAGCTGGCCGAGCACGACGATGGTCGGCGCTGACTGCACCGCGTTGACGGTCTGTCCCTCCTGCACCACGGTGGCGAGCACGGTGCCGTCGATCGGTGCGGTGATGCGGGTGTATTCGAGGTTCACCCGCGCCGTCTCGACGCTGGCCTCGGCACCCACGATCAGCGCCTCCAGGGCCGCGATCTGGGCCCGGGTCTGGCGCACGGTCGAATCCGCGCTGTCGAAATCGCTGCGCGACGTCGCACGCTGCGCCAATGTCGCCTGCTGGCGTGCCAGGTTGGCCTCGGCCAGCACGAGCGCGGCCTCCTTCTCGACCTTCTGTGCACGGTAGTTCTTCAGCGACGCCTCCGAGCTCCGCAAATCGTTCTGCTTGGTGACGGGATCGATCTGGGCGATGACGTCCCCGGCCTTGACGCTGTCGCCGACGCGCACGTTGAGCGCGGTGATCCGGCCCGACACTTGCGCGCCGACGGCGGTCAGTCGCGCCGGCTTCAGCGTGCCGCTCGCGAGCACCTCCTCGCGCAAATCGCTGACGGTGACGGGCGCGGTGATGTAGGATTGCGCCTTGTTCGATGTGCCCGGAAAGCGCGTCGCCGCGACGACGCCGGTGACCACGGCGGCAATGAGCGCGGCAGTGATCTTCAGCCGCCTGGCGGTGATGATGGCAGTCACTTGACCGTCTCCCGCCGGTGAGGTCCCGTGCCCGCGTCGACGATGATCGGCGCCGATACATCGATCGGATCGGCCCAGCCGCCGCCAAGCGCCTTTGCCAGCGCGATGTAGTCCTTGGCCGCCGACACCTTGCTCTGGATCAGTGAATCTTCGGCTGAATAGAGCGAACGCTCGGCGTCCAGCACGTCGATGAAGCTGGCGCTGCCGGTCTCGAACAGCGATCGCGACAGGCGCGCAGCCTCGCGATAGTTCTTGGCTGCTTCGGACAGCTTGGTGGCGCGTATCCGTTCGCGCGACAGCGAAACCAGCGCGTTCTCGACATCCTCGAGCGCGGTGAGCAGGGTCGAATGGAAGGTGGCGAAGGCCTGGTCGCGTTGCGCTTCGGCGATCCTGACCGCCGCCTGTCGCTTGCCGGCGTCGAACACCGGCACGGTGACCGAGGGGCCGACCGACCAGCTCACGCTGGAATATTTGGCGAGATCGCCGGCCCGCAGCGCCGACGTGCCGACCGAGCCGGTCAGCGACACCGCCGGGTAGCGGTCGGCTTCGGCTTGCCCGATCTTGGCGGTCGCCTGCGCCAGCTTGCGCTCGGCGCTTGCAACGTCGGGACGGCAGGTCAAGAGATCGGCGGGTATGCCCGTCGGCAGCGGCATCCGCGGCGCAGGCACGGGTGCGGACTGCGCCAGCAGCGAGGCGACACCATCGGGCGGCCGTCCGAGCAGGATTCCGAGCCGGTGGATGTCGGACGCGAGCGCGGCCTGATAGGTTGGAACGTTGGCTTCGGTGCTGGCGGCTTGCGCAGTGGCTTTGGCGAGATCGACGGCGTTGCCGCTGCCGGCCTCATATTTGCTGCGGGTGAGTTTTTCGGTGTCGCGCTGCGAGACCGAGGTGCGCTGCGCCAATGCGATCCGGGCCTGATAGCCGCGCGCGTCGACATAATAGGCGGCAACGTCGCCGATCAGCGTGACGAGGCTGTCGCGCAGATCCTCGACGGCGGATTGCTCGGAGCGCAGCGCCGCCTCGATGCTCCGTTGCGTGCCTCCGAACAGATCGAGCTCCCAGCTCGAATCGAAGCTCGCCTGGTGCAGCGCGTAGGGCGCGCTGTCGACGAGGACAGAGCTGGATCCCGCACTGGTCTTGTTGTCCGTCACCGAGGCCGTTCCGCTCACGGAGGGAAGCAGGCCTGCGGTGGTCTGCTGCAACGTGGCGCGCGCCTCGCGCACGACCGCTTTTGCCTTCGCGACATCGGGGTTGGCCTCGACGGCTTGCTCGATAAGCCGGTTGAGCAGCGGGTCGCGCAGGCGCAGCCACCAACGATCGAGATGGCTGGTCTGCCGTCGGGAGAGGGATTTGCTCCAATGCGAAGGCAGGTCCAGCCTGGGCGGACCGGCATAATCCGGCCCCACCGCGCAGCCCGTCAGTGAGCCGATCATCATCAGCGCGACGCAAATCGATCCGGCGTGCGAACGAGCTGCGTGCAGCAGGCGGGGCGTCGAATGATGGTTCTCCTTTGCGGATGGCATGGGAACGACGAAGAACAAGTGTGACGGCATCAAATCGGCTGAAATCCATTGGCCTGACCCCGGGAAAGGGCTCCGGCGACCTTCCGAGGGGAAGGACGAGACAGGGCCACTAGCCGGGGGATCGTGGCCTTTCGACAGGCGGAATGTTGCTGGATATGAACAGATGTTGCCCGACATCTCGGCGCCGGGCGAGACTGCCCGTCGGGCAAAACACCGCGCTATTCCGACACGCATCGGTGTCAAGCCGCGCCTGCAAAAAGATTATGCTTTACCGAAATTCGGATTTATCGTATGTGTTGCCCATCCTGGCTTACCCTTGAGGGGCGATCATGTGTCGTGATGATCGCAGAGCCGGGGAGCGGTGGACGCGGCAGTGTCGGGCGCGAAAGCTAAGGGCAGGGCGGATTGCTCTCCGTGAGCCCAAGGCTTCGTGCGGACGAACGGCGCTGTCAGGTTCGTCTCGCCAGCAAGTTTCCGGCTCCGTCGACAGGGGTTGGAAAAACTGCTGCGAATAGCGAACCGCGCGTACGGCAAAACCGTGTGGTCCTGGCCGTCGTTGCTACGGTCAAGCCCTGGCGGATGCGGCATTCGTGTCAACCGGCGCGGTGCCGGCGACTTTCGCTGGGGTGAGGGAGGCCAGAAGGAACTCGGCTCCCGGGAGAGCGCGGCATAAGCCGTCCGACCACTGCGCAGGGAAGGCCGTGTGTTCGGCTTCACCTGTATGCCGCTGTGCAGTTTTTCTGCGTGTGCCTTCGCACAGCGGACCGTGGGTGCCAGCCGGCACCCGGCCTTCCCTGCACCCTCTTTCTTTGGGGGCGATGGAGAGAGCAAAGCTCGGGCGAAATGCGCCGCGAGGATGCGAAGCCGTGTCTGCAACGCAGATGTGAATTGGAGAACGACGCCGTTGCCCCTTGCTCCGTCATTGCGAGGAGCCCTTGCGACGAAGCAATCCAGAATCTTGCCGCGGAGGGATGCTGGATTGCTTCGCTGCGCTCGCAATGACGAGATTGGGGCGAGCGCTAACCACACACTCGCTGTCATCGCCCGGCTCGACCGGCGTGAATTGGAGGACGACGGCGGCGCCCCTTGTTCCGTCATTGCGAGGAGCCCTTGCGACGAAGCAATCCAGAGTCTTTCCGCGGAGAGATTCTGGATTGCTTCCGCCTACGCCAAGGCTTCGGCGGACAAGTCGCTGCGCTCGCAATGACGATGTTGAGAGAGCGAGCGCCACGCTGCGCGCTCGTACACCGGACGGACACGAGAGCGTCCCATCACCACGAAATCGGTATTCTCTGCGCAAATCCACCCAAATCCGAATCAGGACTCAACGGCTGGCGGTCGAGCGGCCGGTTGTTGTTCTCGCGCGCGAACGAGGCGCCCGGCGGCAAGGCATAGTCGCTGAACTTGCGCTCGCCGGGGAGCACCTCGGTCCCGCCATCCAGCCAGGACCGCTTGCTGACATAGAGCCGCGTATGCGGACCGGACTGGTAGGAACGATTGGGACCGTGCGGGCCATACTCATAAACGGCATTTTGTGCCGTTCGCGATTGGTCGCGCTTGCCGGTGGTGGCGGCATATGCGGTGAAGGTCGAAGCGAGAAGGGCGACCAGCACCGCTCTGGTCATGGCAATCGTGTTCATCGGCAAACATCCTTGCGGGTTCCTGATGTCGCCGCCTCTCGCACCGGCTTAAGGGCCTGTAAAGAATCCGGGCGTTGCGCGATGTTGCTGAACGTCAGCAAGGGCAAGCCGCCTGCGCGGCAGCTTCGACGCCGGTCGGTTGCCATTGACAGCCCGCGCGCTTGTCGTGGCCTCCACGTTCACGCCACTGATCAACCAATCAAATTCAACGACCGGAAACACTACAGCAATCTCAAAGCCACACCGCGGCCACAGCCGTCTCGTTTCAGAGCAGGCGAGGTACTGTTGAGGTGTGGAATGTCGTTTTTGCGGGCCTGGCTGGTCGTTGCGGCGGTAAGTGGCGTGTCGATTGCAAGCTCACTGCCGCTTGCGCTGTTGCCGCGGCCGGCGGCCGCGCAGGCGGTGGAGACGATCGTCGTCGAAGGCAATCGTCGCGTGGAGGCCGAGACGGTCCGCTCCTACTTCAGGCCGGGGCCCGGGGGGCGTTTCGATCAATCGGCGGTCGACGAGGGCCTCAAGGCGCTGATCGGGACCGGCCTGTTTCAGGACGTGAAGATCAACCGGGCCGGCGGCCGCATCGTGGTGTCGGTGGTCGAAAACGCCGTGATCGGTCGTGTTGCCTTCGAGGGCAACAAGAAGATCAAGGACGAGCAACTCTCGGCCGAGATCCAGTCCAAGCCGCGCGGCACCTTCTCGCGGGCGCTGGTGCAATCCGACACGCTGCGCATCGCCGAGATCTATCGCCGGTCCGGCCGTTACGACGTGCGCGTCACGCCTGAAATCATCGAGCAGCCGAACAATCGCGTCGACTTGATCTTCACGGTCGAGGAGGGCGTCAAGACTTCGGTCAAATCGGTCGAGTTCATCGGCAACAGCGCCTTCTCGGCCTCACGCCTGCGCGATGTCATCAAGACGCATGAGAGCAATCTGCTCAGCTTCCTCGGCAACAACGACATCTACGACCCCGATCGCGTCGAAGCCGACCGCGACCTGATCCGTCGTTTCTATCTCAAGAATGGTTTCGCCGACGTCCAGGTCGTGGCCGCGCTCACCGAATACGATCCGGAGAAGAAGGGCTTTCTCGTCACCTTCAAGATCGAGGAAGGCCAGCAATATCGGGTCGGAGCGGTGAATTTCCGCTCCAGCATTCTCGATTTCGATGCAGGCTCGCTGCGCACCTATTCGCGCGTCAATGTCGGCTCGCTCTACAACGTCGAATCGGTCGAGAAGTCGACCGAGGAGATGCAGATCGAGGCCTCGCGCCGCGGTTACGCCTTCGCCGTGGTCCGTCCCGGCGGCGACCGCAATTTCGAGACCCACACCGTCTCGGTCGTGTTCAACATCGACGAGGGACCGCGCACCTATATCGAGCGCATCAACCTGCGCGGCAACACCCGCACGCGCGACTACGTGATCCGCCGCGAATTCGACCTCTCGGAAGGAGATGCCTACAACCGCGCCCTGGTCGACCGCGCCGAGCGGCGGCTGAAGAACCTGGATTACTTCAAGAGCGTCAAGATCGTCACCGAGCCCGGCTCGTCGAGTGACCGCGTGATCCTGATCGTCGACATGGAAGAGAAATCGACCGGCGATTTCTCGATCTCGGGCGGCTACTCCACGACGGATGGCGCACTGGCCGAGGTCTCGGTCTCCGAGCGCAACCTGCTCGGCAAGGGACTCTACGCCAAGGCGTCCGTCAGCTATGGCCAGTACTCGCGTGGCATATCTCTATCCTTTGTCGAGCCCTACCTGCTCGACTATAGGCTGGCGCTCGGATTCGACACCTATTGGCGCCAGCAATTGTCGAACAGCTATACGAGCTACGGCGTGACGACGCTGGGCTTCTCTCCGCGCCTGGGCTTTGCGTTGCGCGAGGACCTCTCACTCCAGCTCCGCTACTCGCTCTATCAGCAGAGCATCACGCTCTCCAGCGCGTACAATAATTGTAACAACAGCGCATCGAACACGTCACTGGCCTTCAACCCGACGCCGGCCTACATCAAGAATGTTCTGGGCGGCGTCGACCCGACCAATTCCACGGACTCCGGCGTTTATGGATACGGCTGCTACGGCGACGGCGAATCGAGCTTGCCGGTCCGGAAAGAGCTGGCGAACGGCGCGACCTGGACGTCGGCGCTCGGCTACACCTTGAACTACAATACGCTCGACAACACCAAGAACCCCACCGACGGCTTGCTGATCGACTTCCGGCAGGATTTCGCCGGAGTCGGCGGCGATGTGACTTATCTGAAGACTGCGATTGACACGAAGTATTACGCGCCGCTCGTGTCCGAAATCGTCAGCGTGATCCACCTTCAGGGCGGTATCCTCAGCAAGATCGGCGACCAGGATTTGCGCATGCTCGACCATTTCCAGATGGGACCGAACCTCGTGCGCGGATTCGCTTCGAACGGCATCGGTCCGCGCGACATCACTTACTGGAGCCTGGGCGCGAGCGGCGATGCGCTCGGCGGCACGAAATACTGGGGCGCGTCGATGGAGTTGCAGATGCCGTTCTGGTTCCTGCCCAAGGAGGTCGGCCTGAAGGGCGCGATCTACGCCGATGCCGGCTCACTCTGGGGCTATCAGGGGCCAACGTCATGGACGGCCACCGGCGAAGTCAACACGGCGGCCTGTCCGACCTGCGGGCTGCAATATGATGACGGCAATGTGGTGCGATCGTCGGTCGGCGTCGGCCTGATCTGGGCCTCGCCATTCGGGCCGCTGCGCTTCGACTATGCCGTGCCGATCACCAAGGGCAAATACGACATCGTCCAGGAGTTCAGGTTCGGCGGCGGCACGTCGTTCTAGCGATGCGGCGCCGGCACCGCAATTCTCGTGTCGCGTGACGCACGTTCGCCATTTGATCGTGCGTTTGTGAAAACGTGTGAAGCTCGCCTCGTGCGCGCACGTGGACAGTCGCTTCCGGATGTTGGATAATGTGAGCCTGAAATTGCAGGACACTGTGGCCTGCACTCGGCTTCCACAGAAAGGCAAATCCGATGACGCAGGCAGGCGCCTATGGACAGAGGCTCGGGCAGTTCCTGCGTCTGAAGGAGGCGCCGCCCGCCCTGGTCACGCGCTCGCTGCGCAGCGCCGAGCTGGCGGTCACCGAAACCCGGAATGATCACCCGGTGCCCGGTCTGTCAGGTTCGCTGACCGCCGAAGACGCCTTTCTCGTAAGCCTGAAGCTTCACGACTACCCGGATTGCGAGCTCTGGGAGCGTGGCAAGTGTATCATGAAGGCGGACGTCCACGCCGGTACGACCTATCTCTACGATCTCAAGCGCGATCCGCGCTATGTGATCGACAAGCCGTTCCACTCGCTGTTTTTCTACATTCCGCGATCGGCACTCGATAGCATCTCCGAGCAGTGCAATGCGTCGCGGATCGACGAACTCGACTGTCAGATCGGCGTCGGCCATGACGACGGAATCATCCGCCACATCGGCGCGTCGCTGCAGCAAGGCCTGCGCAGGCCGGACGAGGCCAACCAGCTTTTCATCGACCACATGATGCTCGGGCTGACTGCCCATGTCGCCCAGACTTATGGTGGGCTCCAGCGCAGGGCCGGACCCACCCGCGGCGGGCTCGCTCCGTGGCAGGCGAAACGTGCCTGCGAGAGGCTGGAATCCGACCTCGGCGGCAAGCTCTCGCTGCAAAAGATCGCGACCGAGCTCGACCTCTCGGTCAGCCATTTCTCCCGCGCATTTCGAATTTCCGTCGGCCTGCCACCGCACCAATGGCTGCTTCATCAGCGGGTGAAGGCCGCCAAGCAGTTGATGACCGTTCGCGACCTGCCGCTGACGGAGATCGCGATCTCGGCCGGGTTCGCCAACCAGAGTCACTTCACGCGCGTGTTTTCCTCGATTGCCGGCGTCAGCCCGGCGGTGTGGCGCCGCGAGGCGCTCGGCGTCTTGCGCGCCGGGACGTGACCCCGCTGATCTGGGGCGCCAGTGCCCTCAACGGCGTTTCGCCAGTGAAATGGCGTAGGCGGTGCGCCGCGCCGCAAAGATCTCGTCCGGCGGATGACCGATGCCATCGGCGAGGTTGGCCGGATTGAAGATGGAGGCGTCGCAAGCCCGGTTCGGCTCGAACCCCGTGATCACGATCGTACCCAGGCGCACTTCTTCGCGGCTGTCCTCGTCCGGCCAGCGTATCGTCACGTCCATGACGGGGTCGCCGGGACGGTCGAGCAGCGCCATCACGTTGAAGCGGACATCGCCGGTAGCGATTCGTGTGTTCAGGTCGTCGTGCAGGAAGTCGGCCGGCTTCGTCTCGGCTTCCTGCTCGGTCAGCGTGATGTCGTCGCCGACCGGGGCGACCTTGAACTTGATAAAGCGCGTCTCGCCTCGCGCGCTGGTCGCCGGAAAGGCGTGCACGCCCCAATAGGTCGTGCCGGCAAAACTCCCGGGCAGCCGGCGCGCGGCGACGTAGTTCGCCTGATTGAGCGTTTCGGGATTAGCCGCCGAGAAAGCTGCGACCTTCGCCTCGTCTGGCCTGCCGTCCGACCCGGGGATGCGCGCCTCGAGGAAGGCCAGCATCTGGTCGGGCGTCCTTGCAAAATGCACGGGAGCGCTTTCCGTGAGGATGTCGGATCGATGATCCCCGTCGCCCAGTCTGAAGCTGAAGCCGCGCAGCACGTGGTTGTCGGTATCAGCGACGTTAGGATTGCCGCCGCCCACCGAGAAGCGTGCCAGCACGCGCGACGGTCTCGTGAAGCTCTGCGATCTCGTGACGTCCCCCGCGCGGTCCGACGGGGTGTAGGTGCCGCGAACACACCAGCCCTTGGCGAAGCTCGCGCGCACTTTCGGCGGATTGCCGGCGACGGCGTTCAGGGCGCCGACGATGGAGGCGGGTGTTGCGACGCCGTTCGGGCTCTCTGACAAGGCGGACCTCTCGCATGCGAGCCCCGCTTCTAGGCACGCTTCGGGTCATGAGTCTTTCCCAAAGCGGGCACGATTTGCCCGATCCCGCCACGATCGATGCTCGATCGATCGGGCAGCGACGACCCGTATGCTCAGCCGCCGAGAATGCGGCGGGAGGCGTCGACGAACACCTGCGCGCCGGTGACGATGTCGGCATCGGCGGTGTTCTCGGTCCAGTGGTGGCTGATGCCGCCGATCGATGGCACGAACAGCATCGCCGCGGGCATGATCGTTGCCAGCATCTGCGCATCGTGCCCAGCGCCGCTGGGCATGCGGATCGACCGTCCACTAGCTAGGGCCCTGCTCGCGGCTTCGATGGCATCCTGAAAGCCAGCATTCATCATGGCCGGCGCCCCGGTGCGCAGTTTCTCCACGGCGACGGTGCAGGGCCCCTTCGCGTTGACCTCGTCCGCCATGGTCCGCAGCAACTGCTCGAGCCGCGCGATGACCGCCGGGTCGTCGTCGCGGATCTGGAACAGCATTTCTGCTCCACCCGGAATGATGCTCGGAGCGCCGGGATCGAGCGTGATGCGACCGGTGGTCCACACCGTGCGCGGGCCGCAGGCATCAGGGAAACGTTCGTCGATCGCGACACAGAATTTGGCCAGCGCCAGGCCGGCATCCTTTCGCACGGCCATGCGGGTGGTGCCGGCGTGATTCTGCTCGCCGACGAAGTTGATCCGGTATTGCCAGATGCCGACGATGGAGGTCACGACGCCGATCGCGAGGCGGCCGCTTTCGAGCGTGTCGCCCTGTTCGATATGCGCCTCCAGATATCCGACGTGCCGGCCTGGCGGGGCGGTGATGCGTGGGCGGCCCGAGAGCCCCATCTCGGCGAGTGCATCGCGCATGGTGCGGCCGCTGGTGCGGTCGCGGGCAGCATCGACGTCGGCCTCGGTCACCTGGCCGACATAGGAGCGCGAGCCGAGGAAATGCCCAAAATGTCCTTCCTCGTCGCACCAGGCGGCGAGCTCGACCGCGCCCTTGAACGAGGGATCGGCATTGAGCACGCGTGCGGCTTCGAGCGCATAGACGACGCCGAGCGGACCGTCGAGCCAGCCGGCGTAATTCTGGCTTTCCAGATGCGATCCCGCCAGCAGCTTCGGTACCGGCTTTGCGCTGGTACCGAAGACATTGCCAATGCCGTCGATCGTGGCGGAGAGGCCGGCGTCAGGCAGCTTTCGCACCAGCCAGTCCAGCGAAAGCCTGTGCGGCTCGGAGAAGGTCGGCTTGTGCACGCCGGTCTTATAGGCGCCGATTGCGCGCAGCGCATTGAGGTCGGCGAGGACGCGCTTCCCGTCGGCGCGGGGCTGGGTGTCAGGCATGTTCGGCAACTTTCAGCGCCTCGGTGCGGATCTCCTCGACCAGCCGCTCCTTGAGCTGGACGAATTCCGGCGTGGTCTTGATCTTGTAGGAACGCGGATGCGGCAGGTCCACATGGATCTCGGCCTTGATGCGGCCGGGGCGCGCGCTCATGACGATGACGCGGCTGCCGAGGAAGATCGCCTCCTCGATGTCGTGGGTCACGAACAGCACGGTCTTCTGGTCACGCTCCCAGATCCCGAGCAGCATCTCCTGCATCAAGGCGCGGGTCTGGTTATCCAGCGCTCCGAAGGGCTCGTCGAGCAGCAGGATTTTCGGATCGTTGGCGAGCGCGCGGGCGATCGCCGTGCGCTGCTGCATGCCGCCGGAGAGCTGCTTGGGCCAGTGGTTCTCGAAGCCGGATAATCCGACCTGGCGGATGAAAGCGTCGGCGATCCTGTTCCGCTCGTCTTGCGACACGCCGCGCTCGCGCAGGCCGAAGGCGATGTTCTCGCGTACGGTCAGCCAGGGGAACAGCGTGTAGGACTGGAACACCATGCCGCGATCGGCGCCCGGGCCGGTCACCTCACGCCCGTCGAGCGTGACACGCCCGCTGGTCGGGCGATCGAGGCCAGCGACGATGCGGAGCAGCGTGGACTTGCCGCAGCCGGACGGGCCGAGGATGGTGACGAAGTCGTTGTTGCCGATGACGAGATCGGTCGGCTCCAGCGCCCTGGTCGGCGCATTGCCGTGGCGCGCGGGAAAGGTACGCGAGACCTGCTCGATCTTGAGGATCGTCATGCGAGCCTCCACGGAAACAGCCAGGCGTTGAACGCCTTGAACATGAAGTCCGAGAGGAGGCCGATCAGTCCGATCACGATGATGCCGAAGATGATCTGGCCGGTGTTGAGCAGCGCTTGGCTGTCGGTGATCATGTGGCCGATGCCCGAGGACGAACCGATCAGCTCGGCGACGATGACATAGGTCCAGGCCCAGCCGAGCACCAGCCGCAGGATCTCCGCGATTTCGGGGGCGGAGGAAGGCAGCAGCACGCGGCGGATGATGCCGCGGTCGCTGGCTCCGAGTGTATAGGCCGCCTCCACCAGATCACGCCGCGTCGCTCCGACCGTCACGGCGACCATCAGGATGACCTGGAACACCGAGCCGATGAAGATGACCAGCAGCTTCTGCAATTCCCCGATGCCGGCCCAGAGGATCAGCAGCGGAATGAAGGCGGACGCAGGCAGATAGCGCGCGAATGAGACGAACGGCTCCAGGAACGCTTCGACCGGCTTGTAGGCCCCCATCAGCACGCCGAGCGGCACAGCGATGATTGCCGCGAGTGCAAAGCCGCCGACGACGCGCCAGACCGTCATGCCGATGTCGTACACGAAGCCCTGCTTGGCTAGCAGATCATAACCTTCCTGCACCATGGTCAGCGGGTTCGCGAGGAACGTCTTCGACACATGGCCGCCGAGCGTCGCCCAGGACCAGAGGGCAACGAACAGCACGAAGAATGCAAGGCCGTACGCCATGCGTTGCTTCGATGTCACGGGATCCAGGGGACGCATCAAACTGTCTATCCGAATAGTCGATCATGTGCCGGCTCCGCCTCCTGGCGGAACCGGCAGCTTGCAGAAGTTACTTGATGAAGCTCGCGTCGAAGAGGTCCTCGACCTTCGGCGCGGTCTTGATGATGCCGATCTCGAGTAGGAGCTCGGCGGCCTCCTTGTTGAAGGTCAGGAAATCGCCGGCGAAGAACTTCTGGTTCGCCGCCTTGTCCTGCCAACGCAGATATTTCGCCGAGTTGCCGAACTGCTCGCCGGACTGCTTCACGTCGGCGCCCATGATCTCGTAGGCCTTTGCCTGATCCTTGGCGATCATGTCGAGCGCCTCGAAATAGCTGTCGGCGAGCGCCTTGGCGGCCTTCGGGTTCTCGGTGAGGAACTTCGGCGTGCAGCCGAACGTGTCCATGACCATCGGGTAGTCGAGCGTGGTCGCGATGATCTTGCCTTTGTCGGGCGCGGCGCGAACCGTCGAAAGATACGGTTCATACGTCATCGCGGCATCGTTCTGGCCGGAGACGAAGGCCTGCGCAGCCGCAGCCGGCTCGAGGTTGACGACGGTGACGTCCTTCACCGACAGACCGTTCTTCTTGAGCATCCAGGCCAGCGCGAAATAGGGCGAGGTGCCGGGCGCGGAGGCCGCGACGGTCTTGCCCTTCAGATCCTTGATCGAAGCGAGGTCGTTGCGCACGGCCATGCCGTCGGCGCCGTAGCTCTTGTCGAGCTGGAAGATCTGCTTGGTCGCAACGCCGTTGGCGTTCCAGGAGATCCAGGTCTCGACGGTGGTTGCCGCGCACTGGACGTCGCCGGAGGCAATCGCGAGGTGACGGTCCTTCTGCGGGATCTTCTTGATGGTGACGTCGAGGCCGTTCTTCTTGAAGATGCCGGTCTCCTTCGCCAGCGTCAGCGGCGCGAAGCCGGTCCATCCGGAGATGCCGATGCCGACCTTGACGTCGTCGGCGAGCACCGGAGTGGCGGTCGCGAGGGCAATGATTGTCACAAATACTTTCGAACTACGCATGATTGTCGTCCTCTTGCCGATCGATGGATTGACGTCCTGTTGATCCTTGTCGGTCCCATTTGGACCGTTGCCCGAAGCATTGCACGAATTGTGCCGACATCATTCTCTCAGCCTCCCTTGAATCGGGCGACAAGGCGGTGAGAGTCACCGGGATAAAGCAGGCGCACCGCGGTGATCGTGCGCGCGCTGCGCCAGGTATAGCGGTCGATCACGAGGCAGGGCGCGCCGATTGCGATGTCGAGCGCCTTCGCCGCGCGATCATCCGCAACGATGGCGCTGATGGTATGCTCGGCCTCCGTCCATGGCACATGGTGAAGCAGCCACGAGCCGGGCGGCTCGCGCGAGAAATCCGCGGTCGCAGCATTCGGCACGGATGACAGATCGATCAGCCTGTCCTCGACGGCGAATGGCACGTTGTCGGCGCTGTGCCGGCAGGCGATCGCGACCACCTTGCCGGCCTTCTTGACGCCGAGGCGGTCGCGGTCAGCGGCGGTCGCCGTGCGCAGCTTGCGGCCGATCAGCTCGTAGCCGTAAGCGCGGCCGAGCGAGATGATTTCGGCGCGGATGTCGGCGATCTTGAGCACGGCGGATTGGTGCTGCGGCCGGCGCACGAAGGAGCCGGCGCGCCGCCGCCGCTCGATCAGATCGGCTTGCGCCAGCTCCGACAGCGCCTTGTTCACCGTCATGCGCGAGCAGCCGTAACGCGCGACCAGCTCGTGCTCGAAGGGGATGCGATGCCCGGGCGGCCATTCGCCGGTCAAAATGCGCTTTTCGATATCGGCGCGGATTCGCTTGTAGAGCGTGGGCTTGTCGGTCGCATCGGTCGCGAGGCTCATGCGACGAGCCTCCGGATGGAGGCGTTGAAGCGCTCGCGTGCGGCTTGGCGCAGCTTGTGCCGGCCATTCTCGACGACCTTGGCGCCGCCGGCCCAAACGCAATCGATCGCGCCGCCGCCGGCGGCAAAGATCCAGCCGTCGATGATGGCGTCGCGTGCGCGTCCCGCCATCGACGGATGTGCCGTGTCGAGCGTGACGATGTCAGCGCGCGCACCCGGCGCGAGGCCGACGGTCGTCTGTGCCATCGCCTGCGCGCCGCCCGCGAGCGCATGATCGAACAGCGTGCGTCCGGTCGAGCGCCCCGCACCGCTGGAGAGTACGTTACGCTGACGATGCTTGAGACGCTGACCGTATTCGAGCTGGCGCAACTCGTCGGCGACGCCGATCAGCACGTTGGAATCGGTGCCTACACCGAATGCGCCGCCGGCGGCGAGGAATTCGCGCGCCGGAAAGATGCCGTCGCCGAGGCTTGCTTCGGTGATGGGGCAGAGACCGGCGACCGCGCCGGTCTTGGCGAATGCGGTGACTTCCTCATCGGTCGTATGGGTGGCGTGGATGAGGCACCAGCGTTGATCGACGGGCGCGTGCTCCAGCAGCCATTGCACCGGTCGCCGGCTCGACCAGGCCAGGCAATCCTCGACTTCCTTCACCTGTTCGGCGCCATGAATGTGCACCGGCGCGCCATCGGCCAGCGGAATGATCGCGGCGAGTTCGTCCGGCGTCACCGCGCGCAAGCTGTGCGGCGCGATGCCGATATTGGCGCCCGGCAACGTTGCGATGGCCTTGCGTGATGCGGCCATCAGAGCGGCGAACTGATCGACCGAGCAGATGAAGCGGCGCTGGCCGGCATGCGGCGCTGCGCCGCCGAAGGAGCCATGCGCATAAAAGCTTGGCAGCAGTGTCAGGCCAATGCCTGACGCTTCGGCAGCCTGTGCGATGCGCGCGGCCATCTCGCCGAGATCAGCGTAGGGCGAGCCGTCGCGATCATGATGGAGGTAGTGGAATTCGCCGACGCGGGTAAAACCGTGCTCCAGCATCTCGACATAGAGCAGCGTTGCGACCGCCACGACGTCGTCCGGCGTCATCGCCAGCGCGAAGCGATACATCGTCTCGCGCCAGGTCCAGAAGGTATCGGTGCTGTCGCCGCGCAACTCGGCGAGGCCCGCCATGCCGCGCTGGAACGCGTGGCTGTGCAGGCTCGCCAATCCCGGAAGCGCGATTGCGTGGCGCTCGTCGCCGGCTGCCGGCGCCACATTCGGCGTCACCGCCGCAATCGCGCCGGAGGTGACGACCACCTGCACGTCATTGGCCCAGCCCGAGGGCAGGAGCGCGGAAGCGAAATGCAGTCGGGTCATGATTACACGCCGGCTGGACAGAACCGCCCCACGATTATATGTCTAGACATATAAGTCAAGCATCCCACGAAGGGGCCGTTGCATGGTAGAGCGCTTCGACCGGATCTGGCATAATGCCCGGCTCGCCACGATGCGGGCTGACTGTCCTGACCTTGGCGAGATCGCGCGAGGCGTAATCGCCACGCGCGGCGGCCGTATCGTCTATGCGGATGCGCAGACCGATTTTCCGTCGGATGCCGATGCGGCCGAGAGGATCGATTGCGAGGGACGCTGGATCACGCCCGGCCTCGTCGATTGCCATACCCATCTGGTCTATGGGGGCAACCGCGCGCACGAGTTCGAGCTGCGCCTGAAGGGGGCGAGCTACGAGGAGATCGCGCGCGCCGGCGGCGGCATCGTCTCGACGGTGGCTGCGACGCGGAAGGCGAGCGAGGCCGAGCTCGTCGCAGGCGCGCTGCCGCGGCTCGATGCATTGATCGCCGAGGGCGCAACCACGGTCGAGATCAAGTCCGGCTACGGCCTCGATACCGAAACCGAGATGCGTCAGCTTGCCGCTGCGCGCAGCCTCGGTGGCCAGCGGCCGGTTGCGATCCGCACCTCCTTCCTTGGCGCGCATGCCCTGCCGCCGGAGGCGGAGGGCAACAAGGATCGTTACATCGATCTCGTGTGCAAGGAGATGCTGCCCGCGGTCGCTAAGGCAGGCCTTGCCGATGCCGTCGATGCCTTCATGGAGGGCATCGCGTTCTCCGCCGAGCAGACCGCGCGGGTGTTCGAGACGGCGAGGGGGCTTGGACTTCCAGTCAAGCTCCATGCCGACCAGCTCTCGAATCTCGGCGGTGCCGCGCTTGCCGCGAAATTCTCGGCGCTCTCGGCCGATCATCTCGAGCACACCGACGAAGCCGGCGCTGCCGCGATGGCGAAGGCCGGAACGGTGGCGGTGCTGCTGCCCGGCGCCTTCTACTTCATCCGCGAGACGCAAAAGCCGCCGGTCGAGACGTTTCGCAGGCTTGGCGTCCACATGGCGCTGGCGACCGACTGCAATCCGGGCAGCTCGCCGCTGACCTCGCTGCTGCTCGTGATGAACATGGGGGCGACCCTGTTCCGGATGACAGTGACCGAATGCCTTGCCGGCGTGACGCGCGAGGGGGCGCGGGCGCTTGATGTGCTGGATGAGACCGGCACGTTGGAGGCCGGCAAATGGTGCGACCTCGCGATCTGGGACATCGAGCGGCCGGCCGAGCTGGTCTACCGCATCGGCTTCAATCCGCTGCACGAGCGGATATGGAGGGGGCAGTGACGGAGCAGGACACAGCGATCGTCGTCAGACCGGGGACGGTCAGTCTCGATGATCTCGCCTGCGTGCTCGATGGTGCGCCCGTCGTGCTCGATCCCTCATTCTGGCCGCGCGTCGAAGCCGCGGCGGAGATCGTCGCAAGAGCCGCGCGCGCGGATGTCCCGGTCTATGGCATCAACACCGGCTTCGGGAAGCTTGCGTCGAAGCGCATTCCGCCGGACCAGACCGCGCTGCTCCAGCGCAACCTGATCGTCTCGCACTGCTGCGGCGTCGGCCCGGCGACACCCGAATCGATCGTGCGGCTGATGATGGCGCTGAAGATCGTCTCGCTCGGCCGCGGCGCCTCCGGCGTGCGCAGCGAGGTGATCGAGCAACTGCAGGCAATGCTGGCGCGGGGTGTCTATCCGCTGGTGCCGCAGCAAGGCTCCGTGGGCGCCTCCGGCGATCTTGCACCGCTTGCGCATATGACGGCAGTGATGATCGGCGAAGGGCAGGCCATCATTGACGGGAAAACTGTATCCGGCGTTGAGGCACTAAAGGCCGCCGGCCTTGCGCCGCTGACGCTCGGGCCCAAGGAAGGCCTCGCGCTGATCAACGGCACGCAATTGTCGACGGCCTACGCGATCTCCGGCGTGCTGCGTGCGTTTCGCCTGGCCCGCGCAGCGCTCGTGACCGGCGCATTGTCGGTGGATGCCGCGATGGCCTCGACGGCACCGTTCCGCCCTGAAATCCAGGCGCTACGCGGTCATGCCGGGCAGATCGCGGCGGGCGCGACGTTGACGGCGCTGCTCGACGGCAGCGACATCCGCCTGTCGCATCTCGAAGGCGACGAGCGCGTGCAGGACCCTTATTGCCTGCGTTGCCAACCGCAGGTCGCGGGCGCGGCGCTCGACCTGATCACGCAGGCGGCGCGCACGCTGATCATCGAGGCCAACGCCGTCACCGACAATCCGCTGGTGCTGGTCGAGACGGGCGAGATCGTCTCCGGCGGCAATTTCCACGCCGAGCCGGTGGCCTTTGCCGCCGACGCGATTGCGCTCGCGCTATCGGAGATCGGCGCGATCAGCGAGCGGCGCATCGCGACGCTGGTCGACCCCGCGCTCAACTTCGGCTTGCCGCCGTTCCTGACGCCCGACCCCGGCCTCAATTCCGGCTTCATGATCGCCGAGGTCACGGCGGCCGCGCTCTATGCCGAGAACAAGCAGCGCGCGCTCGCCTGCTCGATCGATTCGACCCCGACCAGCGCGAACCAGGAAGATCACGTCTCGATGGCCGCGCATGCCGCGCGGCGCCTGTCCGACATGGCCGACAATCTCGCTGCCATACTCGGCATCGAGCTTCTGGTCGCCGCACAAGGCATCACGCTGCGCGCGCCGCATGCGACCAGCGCGCCGCTCGTTGCCGTCATTGCCGCGCTTCGTGAACAAGTGCCCGCACTCGGTGCCGACCGCTACATGGCGGGCGATCTCGCCAAGGCAGCTGTACTGATCGAGGCCGACGTGTTGCCGGCCATCGCGATCACCGCACTTCCATCCGATCCGTTTCCGAGACTTGACTAAGAGGTCCGCATGAACCGCCGACTGGACAATGACCGCACCATCCGCGCGCCCCGCGGCAGCGACATCAGCGCCAAGAGCTGGCTGACGGAAGCGCCCTTGCGCATGCTGATGAACAATCTCGATCCCGACGTGGCGGAGCGGCCGAGCGAGCTCGTCGTCTATGGCGGCATCGGCCGCGCCGCGCGCGACTGGGAAAGCTTCGACCGGATCACGGCGGCCTTGCGCAAGCTCGAAAACGACCAGACCTTGCTGATCCAATCCGGAAAGCCGGTCGGTGTCTTCCGCACCCATGCCGACGCGCCGCGCGTCTTGATCGCGAACTCCAACATCGTGCCGCACTGGGCGACGCTCGATCATTTCAACGAGCTCGATCGGAAGGGCCTGATGATGTACGGCCAGATGACTGCGGGCTCCTGGATCTATATCGGCAGCCAAGGCATCGTGCAGGGCACCTACGAAACCTTCGTCGAGGTCGGTCGTCGCCACTATGGCGGCAGCCTCGCCGGCAAATGGATTCTCACCGCCGGCCTCGGCGGCATGGGCGGAGCGCAGCCGCTGGCCGCGACCATGGCCGGCGCTTCGATGCTCGCGGTCGAATGCCAGCCGAGCCGCATCGAGATGCGCTTACGCACCGGCTATCTCGATCGCCAGGCCGCAACGCTCGACGAAGCGCTCGCCATCATGGAAGAGGCCGCGAAGACGAAGAAAGCGGTCTCGGTCGGCCTGCTCGGCAATGCCGCCGAGATCTTCCCGGAGTTGGTCCGCCGCGGTGTCAAGCCCGACATCGTCACCGACCAGACCAGCGCGCACGATCCGATCAACGGATACTTGCCGAAAGGCTGGACCCTGGCCGAGTGGGAAGCCAAGCGCGCCGCCGATCCGAAGTCGGTCGAGCGTGCCTCGAAGACGTCGATGGTCGAGCACGTGAAGGCCATGCTGGATTTCCATGCGCAGGGCATTCCGACGCTCGACTACGGCAACAACATCCGCCAGATGGCGCAGGACATGGGCCTGAAGAACGCCTTCGATTTCCCGGGCTTCGTTCCCGCCTACATCCGGCCCTTGTTCTGCCGCGGCGTCGGGCCGTTCCGCTGGGCCGCGCTCTCGGGCGATCCCGAGGACATCTTCAAGACCGACGCCAAGGTCAAGGAGCTGATACCCAACGATAGGCATCTGCACAATTGGCTCGACATGGCCCAGGCGCGCATCAAGTTCCAGGGCCTGCCGGCGCGGATCTGCTGGGTCGGCCTTGGTGATCGCCATCGCCTGGGCCTTGCCTTCAATGAGATGGTGGCGCGCGGCGAATTGAAAGCGCCGATCGTCATCGGCCGCGATCATCTCGACAGCGGCTCGGTGGCAAGCCCTAACCGCGAGACCGAGGCGATGAAGGACGGATCGGACGCGGTATCCGACTGGCCCTTGCTCAACGCGCTGCTCAATTGCGCCAGTGGCGCGACCTGGGTCTCGCTACACCATGGTGGTGGCGTTGGCATCGGCTATTCGCAGCACGCCGGCATGGTGATCGTCGCCGATGGCACGCCGGAAGCCGCAAAGCGCATCGAACGCGTGCTCTGGAACGATCCCGCCAGCGGCGTGATGCGCCATGCCGACGCGGGTTATGACATTGCGATCGACTGCGCCCGTGACAAGGGTCTCGATCTGCCGAGCCTGGCGAAGTAGCTGCGCCTCAGGCCACGACCTTGGCGCCGGCGCCGTCGAGGCGCAGCTGTTCCTTGGCGAGATAGTCGCCGATCGCGTCGGCCAGCATGGGCTTTGCGAAATAATAACCCTGGATGAAGTCGCATCCCAGGCGGCGCAGGGTGTCGAGCTGAGCACGAGTCTCGACGCCCTCGACGACGCAGGCGATCTCCATGTCGTCGCACAGGCCCGTAAGCGACTTGATGATCTTGTAGCTCACGGGATTGTCGTTGATGTCGGCGACGAAGCTGCGGTCGACCTTGATCTTGTCGAGCGGCAGCCGGTGCACGTGGCTGAGTGAGGAATAGCCGGTGCCGAAATCATCCAGCGAAATGCCGCAGCCCATTGCCTTCAGCGTCGCGATCGACTGCTGCGCGCGCACGAAGTCGAAAGTGACGGCGGTCTCGGTGATCTCGAAATCGATCCGGTGCGGCGGCAGCCCGCTCTTCTCGATGATGGCGATCAGCGGCAGAATGCCTTCGGCCGCGCAGACATCGTGCGCGGAGAGGTTGAACGACAGGCGAATGTGGTTGGGCCAGGTCCTGGCGGTCGCGAGCGCGCGAACCAGCAGCGCCTGCGTCAGCGGCCGGATCAGGCCGATGCGCTCGGCAGCCGGAATGAAATCGGCCGGGGACACCAGACCAAGGCGCGAGCTATGCCAACGCGCCAGGACTTCGAAGCCGGCGGTGTGCTCGCTCATGGCGTCCACGATCGGCTGGAACACCAGGTCCATCTCGGTGCTGAAATCCGCACTGCGGAGCAAATTCTCGATGACGCCGCGGCTGCGGATCTCTGCCTCCAGCTCGCTCGAGAAGATCACGGTGCGGCCGCGCAGATGGCGCTTGGCGTGATACAGCGAGTAGTCGGCGCATTCATAGAGCGCTTCCGACGTCGTCGCCGAGGTCGGGAACAGCGCAAAACCAATCGAGCAGGACAGCCCGGTATGGGCGGTGTCGAGCTGGTAGGGCAGCTTGACCTGGCTGCCGATGCGCTCGCCGAGCCGCATTAGATCGGCATCATCGGGATCGCCGCACACGACGAGGCCAAACTCGTCGCCGCCGAGTCTTGCGAATTCCACGCGCTGCGGGCCAAAGCCTTCGCAGACTTCACGGATGCGGCGGCCCGCCTCGATCAGGACGCGGTCGCCGACACTATGGCCGTAATTGTCGTTGATCGGCTTGAAACCGTCGAGGTCGATGATTCCGACCGCGACGCGAACGCTCCGGCGCTCGGCGTCGGTATAGGCGCTCGACAGCTCGGCGAAGAAACGGCGGCGGTTCGGCAGCTCGGTGAGGGAATCAAGATTGGCAAGGCGGAAGTTCTCGTCCGAGAGCGCCTGTGTCGCCGCCTGCTGCGCAAGCAGCGACTTGCGGCTCGCGACGAGATCGGCGAAGTCGCGGTAATAGATGAACAGCACCGTCACCATCGCGCCCGAGACCAGCAAATTGTTGACGGCGATCGCCTTCAGCGTTGGCTCGCCCGTGGCGAAGAAAAACAGCACATAGGGCACGTCAACGATCAGCGTCACGATCAGCGCCGCCGAGCGTAGATGCATCAGCGAGAAGATGCAGCCGATCACGGTGACCGCCATGTAGAAGGCGACCTGGCTCTTGGCGAACGGATCGCCGTAGGGGTAGAGCGCGAAGGACCAGACGGTGAAGCCGGCGCCGATCGGCACTGTCAGCCAGTTGGTAGCGCGCAGATTGCGCAGGATATCGGCATCGCTGCGCACGAGGTGGCGCTGACGCAGCCACCAGAACGTACGGAGCGCCGCGAGCACGGTCAGCACAGAAGGCACGATCATCGTGAGCCAGTCCGGCGCCACGTTCACATAGGTGTAGGCGACCGCGATCGAGTTGCTCATAAGCAGGAAGTAGAGGAGCGGGACCTGTTTGGAGAAGGCGTCGAACTGCGCGCGTGTCAGATCCGGGTTGTCGGCCGGTACGCGAAACAGCCGCATCGCGGCGGCGAGATGAGACTTCAAATCGGCAACAGGCATTGCAATACGCGCCCCGGGTCCTTCAAAACCGGGCGATCTTGCATGGCGCGGGTAAAGGTCGCGTTAGGTGGGTTCCACGCGAAAAGCCGGCGCAGGTTGCACGTGACTGCGGCATTTTCCGTCGGCGTGCATTGGTGAGGGTCTGTTAAGGACATTGCGGCGGCAGAGCCGGGCGCTTCGCCGCCGGTCAAACCGTGCGGCTACGTTCTGCTAACCATGTGCGGCGGCATAACGTATGCCGCACCACGCCTCCATTCGGGCGACGGTGTGGTGCGGCGTCTGATCGCCGCTATTTTTTCTCCAGCGCGGCCGTCTGCTTGGCGAGTTGCTTGTCGAACTCCTCCGATAGGCCGGTGACGTAGGTTGTAAGCTCCCCCGGCGTGACGAACGGGTTCGGCGCGCCGTCCTTCATCTGGGCGCGCTTGGCCTGCATGCCATAGACCTCCGGATGCGGCCCGAGCAGCACGTCGATCTTCATCGCCTTGGCCTTGGCGAATGTCGCGCGATAGTCGTCGACGATGCCGGGATAGGTCGGCTGACCGACCAGCCTGTTCAGCGCAACCGTGCCACTACAGAAGAACAACACCTCGCGGTTCTGATCGCCGTCCTTGACGCTCATCTCCCAGCTCGTGCAGCCCGGCGAGTGGCCGGGCGTTGCATGCGCCGTCAGCGTGACGTCGCCGAGCGTGACCTTGTCGCCTTCCTTCACCGTACGGTCGACCTTCACCGCGGGGAAGGCGAGGTCCTCGTTTTTCTCGTCGCCGGGATAGTAGCCGCCTTCGAGCAGGGGCTTGTCGCGCTCGCCGGCCACGAGCTGTGCGCCGGTCTCCTTCTTGATCTCGGCAAAACCGCCGGTGTGGTCGAGATGCGCATGCGTGTTGAGGATGATCTTGATGTCGGCGACCTTGAAGCCGAGTTTCGCGATATTGTCCTCGATCATGCCGGTCGACTGGGGCATCGCGGTATCCATCAGGATCAGGCCCTGGGATGTCTTGATGACGTAGAGGGCGATGCCGCCGGTTCCGACATAGTAGATGTTGCCGATGAGCTGGAACGGCTCGAACGGCGCTGTCCACTTCTGCATGGCGGCCGCCAGGAAATCCTTGATGGTCTGCGCCTGCGCGCCCGTTGCGAACAATGCCAGCGCGCATAGCGCGGCCGCGAGCTTCGTCATAGTTTGCCTCCCACAGTGTTTTTGTCGTTTTGATCGGGCGCGGACGTCGTGTGGCGCGACCCGTTGTGCAAGTTACGTCGTGGCCGGCGTTGCGGGCAACTGCTTCGTGCCTGGAAATATCGATGTGCCGCGCGGGAACAACGCCGGTCGGCCGAAAGCGGTGCGAGACGCCTAGCGCCCGATCGTCACGCCGGCGGTCGAGCGCATCGCGTCCCGGAGGCTCGTCGCGTTCATGTCGTCGAGGATCTGCCGCGTCAGCACGGTGGTCTGGCCGGGCGTGTTGAGGATCGTCTCGCCGTGCGAGGAAGAGAGCCGATCGGCCTTGTAAGGCGCGGCCGGATCGGTGGCGGGAGCAGCCGCATGACGTGGCCGTTTGCCCGCGGCCAGAGCGGGCTGCGAGATGCAGAAGGCGGCGATCAGGATCAGAGACAATGACCTTGCGCGCATATGCGATCTCCCATGTCGGGACATCAACCTAGCACATCGCACCGGTGTGCCGCAGAAGAAAGGATCAGGCGAGGGCGGCCTGGCGCTCCCGCACCGGCTCGCGGGCGCGGTCGTTTTTCCCAGGCTCGGCGAGCCGGGTGAAACTGCGCTGGCTCGCATGCGCAGGCGCCTCGACGATGACGCCCTCGCAGACGATCTGCCTGCCGAGCATCCTGAATTCCAGCTTGTCGTAGCGCGGCATCGTCTCGCCGGGCGCCGGCGGCAGCAGTCCGACACTGCCCTGGATGTTGAGAGTGGCATCGCCGGTGCCGTGCAGGCGCGGATTCCACATCCTGATCCCGGTCTCGGCCCAGCGCTGCCGGATCAACGCGGCGCGGTCGGTGGGCTCTGCGACCTTTTGCCGAGGCTTCCGCGTGCTGGGTGTCTTCGCAGCGGGAGACTCGAGGATCGGCTCCGGCGCGACATCCGTGAGGACGATCGGTGTGTTGGCGGAAGCGTCCGCTGCGACGATCGTTGCGACAAGCGCGGAATCGCCGGCGAAGCCGGGCTCGATCTCTACGGCGACACTGGGAGACGCAGCCCTGTCGATGCTGCTCTCGGCAATATCCTCCGCCGAGACTTGGCTATCGGCAAGCGCGACACGCGAGTCGTCCACGACGGCCAGCTCGACATCCCCTGGGAGGCCGGCGGAAGTGTCATCGTTGACGATGAGAACGGGTGTGTCAGCCGAGGCAATCGCGACCTCGCCGGCCGCGACCGGCACCTCGTCCGCGACGTTGGCCCGGAGTTCGCAAGCTGGATTGCTGCTGATGATGGGCTCGGGAACATCGACCGGCTCGACCTCGACGGTGGCGGTTGCGACCGCTGCCTCGTCCACGACGGCGGGGTCAACGTTCGCCGGGAGGTCTGCGGGCGGATCGTTGCTGATGACTTCAGGAACATCAACCGGGTCGCTCTCGGCCGACGAGACCGCAACCTCTGCGATGACGACCGGTTCGACGTCTGCCGGCGTCTCCAGGGTTGGATGGTCGCTGACGTCGACATCGATTGGCGCTGCCGACGAGCTTTCCGCGATGACGGTATCATTCCCTGCGACCGGAGTCGCGATCGCGATCTCGGCATCGCTGCAGCACGGAGCGGTGCTGAGACCGGTGTCGAGAGGCGGAGCTGCTTCTGCAATGTCGGAGGTGATGGCGGGTGAGTCGCTTGCGGCACTCGGTGCGACGTCGACACTGCCGCTGTGCGGCAGGGGCCGAAGCCGGGTGAACGCCCATTTCACCGCAGGGATGCGGCGCAGCAACGATATCAGTCTCGAAAGCACTGGGAGTTGTCCAGGAGGTACTCGGCGTGAGGCAATCGCTGATTCGTCAGCAATGTGAAAAACTGCCCCGGCCGTCACACCGATGTCAATCTAGGTGGGACCAATTGCAGAACATCCGCGCGCCATCGTGCGCGTTGCGCGATCGTCTGGTGACGGCCCAGCTCAACTGGAAGAGCGAATTCCGAAGCGGACGCCAAACGTGCGAATAGCGGTGGTTAGCGATCGGCATGAGTGGGGGGGCTCGTGCTTGGCAGCGAACCCCCAATGAAGCTGCAACGTCCTCTCTCGCGCTATTTCCCGCCGGAACCGGAGCCTGCACCGCTGCCAGAACCCGCGCCGCCGCCGGCCTGGCTGCCCATGTTATTCGTATTGGTGCCACCTGCGGATGGCGACTGTGCGCCCTTGCTGTCGCTGGCCTCGTTCTGCATGTTCGATGCGCGGCCCGTCGTCATGCCTTTGGTCGCGGGCCCCCGCGAAGAGGGACCAACCTCGCCCTGACTGGATGCGCCTGGAGCAGGTTGTGTCTGCGCGAAGGCGCTACCGGTCGCCAGCGCCATGATGCACGCGGATGCCAGAATGATCTTCTTCATTGGATTCTCCTTGACTTGGCATCCCGGACAATCCGCCTCCGCCAACGACGTTCCTGCCGATCTATCACCACCGCTTCAACTCTTTGCGGCCTAACGTCGGGGTTCCCGTCTTCATCGCCAGCGGCTATTCAGGACCCTCATCATTCGTTTAGGGAGGACGTATGAGAAAGATTGCTGCCATCGGAGCGGTTCTGCTCTGGTCCACCATCGCTTTCGCGCAGGATCGCACCATCACCGTGGCCTCGACGACGTCGACGGAACAGTCGGGGCTGTTCGGCTATCTGCTGCCGCTGTTCTCGAAGGCCGAGGGCATCGAGGTGAAGGTCGTTGCCGTCGGCACCGGCCAGGCTCTTGACATGGGGCGGCGCGGCGATGCCGACGTGGTGTTCGTTCATGATAGGGCTGCCGAGGACAAGTTCATGTCCGAAGGCCAGGGCGTGAAGCGCTTCGACGTCATGTACAACGACTTCGTCATCGTCGGTCCCAAGAGCGATCCGGCGAAGATCGCCGGCGGCAAGGAGGTCACTGATGCGCTGCGTAAGATTGCGGCTGCGAAATCGCCGTTCATCTCGCGCGGGGACAAATCCGGCACCCATGCGGCCGAGCTGCGATTGTGGAAGGAAGCGGGTGTCGATATCGCAGCGGGCAAGGACGGCTGGTATCGGGAGATCGGCCAGGGCATGGGACCGGCGCTCAACATGGCCTCGTCGTCGAATGCCTATCTTCTGTCGGACCGCGGCACCTGGCTCTCGTTCAAGAACAGGGGCGAACTTGCCATCCTGACCGAGGGCGACAAGCGACTGTTCAACCAGTATGGCGTCATGCTGGTGAATCCGGCAAAGCATCCGAACGTCAAGGCGAAGGATGGGCAGGCCTTCATCGACTGGCTCATCTCATCGAAGGGGCAGGATGCGATCGCAGGCTACAAGGTAGGCGGCGAGCAGCTATTTTTCCCCAACGCGTCCCACTAGCAAGAATGCGATGGTCGACACCGCGACGCTGAGCGCGAGCAGGATCAGCCCGAGTCCCAGCGCCAGCGGCAGGTCGCCCTTGCTGGTCTCCAGCGCGATCGCGGTTGTCATCGTGCGGGTGAAGCCCCGTATGTTGCCGCCGACGATGATGATGGCGCCGACTTCCGCGATGGCGCGGCCGAAAGCCGCGAGAAAAGCCGTCAGCAGCGAGGTCCGGCCGAGTGCAAACAGCAGTGCCATGCTGCGCAGAGCAGACAGTCCGTCGATCCGCGCCAGATCGCCATACTCCGCCCACAGCAGGCTGGCCGGACGGTGCACCAGCGCCACCACGATCGGCGTCGCGAGCAGCGTCTGTGCGATCACCATGGCGGTCGGTGTGAACAATAGTCCTCCCGCCCCGAGCGGGCCGGACCGCGACAGCAGGAGGTAGAGCGCGAGCCCGACCACGACCGGCGGAAGGCCGAGCAAGGCATTGGTCAGGATGATGATGACCTGACGTCCGCGGAAGCGCGTGATCGCAAGCAGGGCCCCGAATGGTGCACCGATCAGCAGCGCGACGATGCTCGCGGTCAGGCTGACGCGCACCGACAAGGCGACGATGCCGAGCAGTTCGGCGTCGGCTTCGCCGATCAGCGTGAAGGCAGCAGCGGTGGATCGTGCGAAATCGTTCATCCGGCCGGGCGCTTCCGCGTCGGGCAGGATGCCGCGGGATCGTCGATATCGCGCAATCGCATCACGGATTGGTCTCTGCGAGTCTTTTTGACATCGACAGAATACTCGGGCGAGACGATTTGGACAGGCGATTTAGCGGAAAATAACCGTCAAGTGCCGCGTTATGCAGGCTTTCCCGACGCGGTCCGGGCGGCGTTCGGCTTTACAGAGGCTGGGCTCCAGAGCCAGCGCGCCAGCACAACGGCAAGAACTGCCCCGACGAATTGAGCAGCGATGAAGCCTGGCACGTCTCGCGGCGCGATACCCGCGAACGTATCAGACAGTGCGCGGGCGATGGTGACCGCAGGATTGGCGAACGACGTGGATGACGTGAACCAGTAAGCCGAAGTAATGTAGAGGCCGACGGCGTAAGGAACCGCGGCGGGTGTCCGATACCGGACGCCAAGGATCGTCGACAGCAGGCCAAAGGTCGCCACGGCCTCGGCCAGCCATTGTCCGGCGCCGGCGCGTTCCGTGAGCGAACGCTGGAGGACCGGAAGCTCGAACATCAGATGTGCGATCTCAACACCGGCGATGCCGCCGCCCACCTGAGCGACAAGATAGATCGCGGCGTCCGTCCATGACGTTTCGCCGCGCAAAGCCAGGGCCAGCGTCACCGCTGGATTGAAATGCGCTCCCGAGATCGGAGCGAGCATCAGGATCAGCACGACGAGGATTGCGCCCGTGGCAATCGTATTGCACAGCAGTGCCAGCGCGACGTTTCCGCCGGCGAGCTTTTGCGCCATGATCCCCGAGCCAACGACGGCGGCGAGCAGAAACGCCGTCCCTAGCGATTCGGCGAAGGCACGCTGTCCCAGGCCCGGCATTAGGCGCCGCGATCGAGCCTGACGCGCTCGCCATCTTCCTTGACGAATTCGCCTTGTTGCGCCGGCAGCAGATCGAGCACCCGTTCGGAGGGGCGGCAGAGCCTGACGCCGTTCGGCGTCACTACGATCGGCCTGTTGATCAGGATTGGATGCGCCATCATGGCGTCGAGCAGCTGATCGTCGGTCAGCGCCGCGTTGTCGAGCCCGAGCTCCGCATAGGGCGCCGCCTTCTCGCGAACCGCCTCGCGCACCGAAATTCCCATACGCGCGATGAGCTGCTGCAACAGCGTCCGCGATGGCGGCGTCTTCAGGTATTCGATCACGTGCGGCTCGATGCCGGCGTTCCGGATCATCGCCAGTGTGTTGCGCGAGGTGCCGCAATCGGGATTGTGATAGATGATCGCATCCATGGTGGGATCCTCGTGCTCAGCAGCACGCCTGCGACGCTGTGGGCGCTGCCTGCGGCGCGCAGCAGGCCGATTGCGGCTCCTGCTTCTCGTGAGCGACGCGCGCCCGGTTCTCGCCGCTGCCGTCGCCGTAATCGGTGCTCTCGCCCGTGGTGTAGAAGGTTTCCCAGGCGATGCCGGCTGGATCATCAATCCAGGATTTCTCCGACTTGGCATAGCAGCAGGTGGTCTGCCCTTGCTCGACCACGTTGCCGCCGGCCTGGCGCAGCCGCGCATAGACTTCCTGGAGTTCCTCGCCGGTCTCGACCTGGATGCCGAGATGGTCAAGGCCAGCCGCGCGGCCACGCGTCGAGATCGCAAAATTCACGCGGGGGTCTTCCAGCATCCATTTGGCATAGTCGGATTTCACGACCGAGGGCTCGCTGGCGAACAAGGCGGAGTAGAACCCGATCGAGTGGGAGAGATCCTCGACGGACACGTGAACGTGCAGGCGCTTCATGGTCGTTCCTTTCAGGCTGGCACTTTGCTGCGCTTTCGCGTGGGTTTCGAAGGCATGGCCGGAGCGCACGACACGCCGCCGCAGCAGTTCTCGGTCAGGAAACCGACGAGCGCGTTCATGGTCTCGAACCGCGCCGCATAGATCATCGAGCGTCCCTCGCGCCGGACGGTCACGAGTCCGGCCGTCCGCAGCCGGTCGAAATGGAAGGTCAGCGTGTTGGGGGCGAGATCCAGCGTTTCGGCGACCGCGCCGGCAGTCATGCCGTCGGGGCCGGCCTGCACCAGCAGGCGGAAGACCTCGAGACGGTTGTCTTGTGCAAGCGCGGCGAGCGCCGCGACGGCATCTTTCGTTTCCATATTTCAACGATTATGGAAATAATGAGCGGCTGTCAATCGAGATTGTGGTGGGTCTAGCCCAATCTCGATTTGACGGTCGGTCGCCGCCGTTCAGCGCTTGGCGCTTTATTCCCGCCTCGGATGCTTTATGGAAGGGGCACGATCAGGTCGCGCCCGCCCGGTGGGGGTGCTAGACCCTGGTGCAGGAACAACAGGGCTGGGCCGTCCTGGCCCCCAAGAATGAAGGATGTGAGGCAATGATCCAAACCGTTGGCATCATCGGGGCAGGGACCATGGGGAACGGCATCGCGCAGGTCTGCGCGGCGGCCGGGCTTTCGGTCGTGATGGTCGACATTTCCGATGCTGCGGTGAACCGCGGACTTTCGACCGTCGGTGGCAGTCTCGAGCGGCTGGTCAAGAAGGAGAAGATGTCGGCTGCCGATCGCGAGGCGACGCTCAAGCGCATCACCGGCACCACCGACCGGTCGAAGCTGTCGGATTGCGACCTCGTCATCGAGGCAGCGACCGAGAACGAGGAGCTCAAGGTCAAGATCCTGAAGGATCTTTGCGCGACGCTGTCGCCGCGCACGCTGGTGGCGACCAACACCTCCTCGATCTCGATCACCAAGCTCGCCGCGGCGACCGATCGTCCCGACCGGTTCATCGGCATGCACTTCTTCAACCCCGTGCCGGTGATGGCGCTGCTCGAGCTCATCCGCGGCCTGCAGACCTCCAACGACACCCACGCCAAGGCGCTGGATTTCGCCAAGCGCGTCGGCAAGGTGGCGATCACGGCCAAGAACAGCCCGGGCTTCGCCGTCAACCGCATCCTCTGTCCGATGATCAACGAAGCGATCTTCGCGCTCCAGGAGGGCATCGCGACAGCGGAAGAGATCGACGCCGGCATGAAGCTCGGCTGCAACCATCCGATCGGGCCGCTGGCGCTGGCCGATCTCGTCGGCCTCGACACCATGCTTTCGGTGATGGAGGTCTTTTACAAAGGCTTCAACGACCCCAAATACCGCCCAGCCCCCTTGCTCAAGGAAATGGTCGATGCCGGCCATCTCGGCCGCAAGACCGGGCAGGGCTTCTACATCTATAGCGCCTGAAGAAAGGCATCGGCGGCGGGCACTCAGCGTCCGCCGCCAGATTCCGCAATTTGCGCTGCGACAAAGACGCCGCGCGCAATTGGCCCGACAATGTCGAATGGGCGGATCGCGGGAACATCGGAACGGATAACGAAGGACATGTCGGATCGACTGAAGGCCGAGCGCGAGGCGGCGGCTGCGCGGCGGAACCTGCTCACCCAGGATGCGATCGAGCGCACCGGGATCACCGAGGAGATGATCGGGGAACTCGTCACCCGCTTCTACGGACGCGTGCGCGAGGACGCACTGCTCGGTCCGGTCTTTGCGATCGTCCTGAACTGGGATGAGCATCTCGTCAAGCTCAGGGATTTCTGGTCGTCGGTCGTCCTGATGAGCGGCTGCTATCATGGCTCGCCGATGCGGGCGCATTTGCCGCTGAGCCTGGTTGGCGATCATTTCGATCGCTGGCTCGACCTGTTCGAGCAGACTGCGCGCGAGGTCTGCCCGCCGGCGGCGGCCGCGCTCTTCATCGACAAGGCACGGCGCATCGCCGACAGTTTCGAAATGGCGTCGGCGACAGTCGCAGGCCGTATCGCGTCTCCGCGTCACGTGCTCCGGTCCTGACGACTGATCGGCCTGTCTGCAAAATACGCAGCTCCTTTGCTTCGCTTTTGCGTTGCGACTGAGATCGCGGTGCACCAATTCCAACAGCATCGGCCTGATCTGCAAAATCATCATGCCAATCGCGTGGCATGACGTTGAAATTGCGAAAACGCGCTTGAATGCGTTCACCCTCGCTCAATCAAAGCGAGCAAAGCCATATTGATGCACTGCGGCGCCAACTCTTCGCCTTGTTTTCGGCAGAGTTCCAGCGCCTGCTAGCGTGCATGTCGCGCTCATCGTTCACTCCCAATTCTGCATCCTCCGAGAATTCCACGGAACCCGAAGTCGACGCGGGCATCGAGCAGACGCGGCGAACGCTGCTGCTCGGCGCGCTTGCGAGCACCGCTTGCCTCGGCTGTTCGCCACCGGCGCGCGCGGGTGAAGATCCGCCCGGCTCCGACGAACGACCGCAAAAGGGTGACGTGCTGGTCTTCTCCGAAGGCGACAAGGAGGGGAAACTCATCACTGCGGCCGATGTGACGGCTGGCGGACCGCCAGTCCATGCCTGGCCGAAGGATCCCAACACGTCGGTGGTGCGCAGCGCCTCGCGCCTCAACGAGATCCTGATCATCAAGCTCGATCCCGCCGAGCTCGACGAGAAGACCCGTGCGCGTGCCGTCGACGGCATCATCGCCTATTCGGCGATCTGCTCGCACGCGGGCTGTCCCGTCACCGCCTGGGTGAAGAGCGATGTCGGCGACCAGGAGGTGTTCAAGTGCATGTGCCACAATTCCGAATACGATCCCCGCGCGGGCGCGCAGGTCGTGTTCGGGCCGGCGCCGCGACGGCTTGCAGCGCTGCCGCTGGCGCTCGCTGACGGTTCGCTCAGCGTTGCCGGCAATTTCATCGGAAAGGTAGGTGGCGCGCAGCCAGGATGACGGACGGTGCGGGCCGTGCCCGCGTCACGAGAGGCCGCATCCGCCGATGGCGGACGGGACGAACGACAAGAATTCACAACAAGAATTCAAACGGATGAAAAGGGGAACGTCCATGTCCAGGAAGCAATGGTTACTGTCCGGCTTCGTCGCCTTCACGTGTCTTGCCTCGACCGCCGCCATATCAGGCCCGATCGAGAATTATTCTCCGGTCACCACGCAACGGCTGGAAAATCCGGAACCCGGCAACTGGATGCTCTACCGGCGCACGTATGACGGGCAAGGCTACAGTCCGCTCGACCAGATCAACGCCTCGAACGTGAAAAACCTCACGCCGGCTTGGACCTTCGCTACGGGCGTCGTCGAAGGCCACGAGGCGCCGCCGATCGTCAACAACGGCGTAATGTTCGTGGCGACCCCGATGGGGCAGGTGATCGCGCTGAACGCGAAGACCGGCGACGAATACTGGCGCTACAAGCGGCAGCTCCCCGACGATCTGTTCCAGCTGCATCCGACCAGCCGCGGCGTCGGCCTGTGGGAGGACAAGCTCTATCTCGCCACCACCGACGACCACGTCGTCGCGCTCGACGCCAAGACCGGCAAGGTGGTGTGGGACACCAAGGTGCAGGACTACAAGAAGGGCCAGTACATGACCCTGATGCCGCTGATCGTCGACGGCAAGGTCATTGTCGGCGGCTCCGGCGGCGAATTCGGCGTGCGCGGCTACGTCGCCGCCTATGATGCCAAGGACGGCAAGGAGCTGTGGCGGACCTTCACCATCCCCGGCGAAGGCGAGCCCGGTCACGACACCTGGCAGGGCGAGGACTGGAAGAATGGCGGCGGCTCGGCCTGGATGACCGGCAATTACGACAAGGAGACCAAGACGATCTACTGGGGTGTCGGCAACGCCGCGCCATGGCCCGGCGAAACCCATCCCGGCGACAATCTCTACACCTCCTCGGTGCTCGCGCTCGATCCCAATACCGGCAAGATCAAGACCCATCATCAGTACCACCAGAACGATTCCTGGGACTGGGATGAGGTCGATGCGCCGATGCTGATCGACCTGCAGCGCGACGGCCGCAACATCAAGAGCCTGGTCCATCCGGGACGCGACGCCATCTTCTGGGTGCTCGAGCGCACGCCGACCAAGATCAACTATGTCGCCGGCTGGCCGTTCGTCTCCACGGACGTCTGGAAAGGCATCGAACCGGAGAGCGGCAAGCCGATCGTCGATCCCGCGCACAAGCCGGTGATCGGCAAGCGCGTGGAGTTTTGCCCCTCACTCTGGGGCGGCAAGGATTGGCCGTCGGCGGCCTACAGCCAGAGGACTGGCCTCGTCTACGTGCCCGCCAACGAGAATTTCTGCGGTGGGTTCACCGGCGAGAAAGTCGCGCTGAAGCCTGGCGAACTCTGGCTCGGCACCAAGCCGGAGGATATCGGTCTCAAGGCGAAGCCCGGCGCGGATCATTTCGGCGAGCTCCAGGCCTGGGATCCCGCAACGGGCAAGAAGGTCTGGCAGCACAATTTCCCGAAGTCGCAACTGTTCGGATCGGTGACGGCGACCGCAGGCGATCTCGTCTTCGTCGGCGGCACCAACGACCGCAACTTCCGCGCCTTCAACGCCAAGACCGGCGAATTGTTGTGGGAGCAGAAGACCAACTCCGGCATCATGGGCATGCCGGTGTCCTATGAGATCGACGGCACGCAGTACGTCGCGATCCAGTCGGGATGGGGTGTGGACGCACAGCGCATCCAGGATGCACTTGCGACCAACAACATTGGCATCGAAGCCAACGTCCCGCAGGGCGGCGTCATCTGGGTGTTCGCGCTGAAGAAATAGCTCCGCAGGCGGATCGAAAGAAGCGGAGCAGCCGGGGGGTGGCGAATGCGGCGGACGGTAACGTCCGTCGCATTTTTGCTAAAGTGATGACGCCCTTGCTGCGCAATCTCGTCATGGCCGGGCTTGTCCCGGGCATCCACGTTCTTCGTGTTGAGACAAAGGTCGTGGATGGCCGGGACCAGCCCGGCCATGACGGCGTGGTAACATCAGTGCACCAAACTCGGAGCGCTACTTGCCCTGGCGCTCGACCTTGTCCTTTTCCTTCTGGTTCATATCCCGAACCTTCGGATCAGGGTTGCGTTGTCCGGTGGTCTGGTTGGTCGAGGCGGGCGGAGCGTTTGCGTTGGGCAGGGAGTTCTGGTCCGGCGCGGTGGGGCGCGTCGCCGTGGTTGGCGGGGCGGTGTTGCTCTGGGCGAACGCGCCGGCGGTCGTCAAAAGAAAGGCGCCCGACAGCGAGACTGCGAGCGCCTTTAAGATGTTGGTCATCGATCCGCTCCTGTCAGATCGATGCAAACGGCCCGAGGCCGCTTGTGTTCCGGCTCACGCTTGCAATTGCTTGCCGATCGGAAGCGAGCGGATGCGTTTTCCCGTCGCGGCGAAGATCGCATTGATCAGCGCCGGCGCGAACGGCGGAACGCCGGGCTCGCCGACGCCGCTCGGCGGCGTGTCTGATGCGGGCGGCACGATGTAGACGTTGGTCACCACAGGAGATTCATCGATCCTGACGACCTGGAAGTCGTCAAAATTCTTCTGCTGGACCTTGCCGTCCTTGAAGGTGATCTCGCCATATTTGGCGATGCTGAGCCCCATGATCGCCGCGCCCTCGATCTGCGAGGCAATGCGCTCGGGGTTGACATAGGTGCCGCAATCGATCGCCGTGTCGACCCTTGGCACGGTCAGCTTGCCCTTGTCGTCGACCGCGACCTCGACGATGGTCGCGATGTAGCTGACGAAGCTGCGGTGCACGGCGATGCCGAGGCCGTGGCCCTTCGGGACCTGACGGCCCCATTCGCCCTTTTCGGCGACCAGCTCGACCACCTTGCGCAGACGCGCGGTGTCGATCGGGTAGCCGTCCTGGGGCTCGCCGTAGTTCCAGAGGTCCTTCACTGCGGGCTTGACGATCCGCGGGCTGCCGATCAGCGCGAGCAGGGTCTCCTTCTGGTCGCGGCCGGTCGCCTGCGCGATCTCACCGACCATCGATTGCACCGCGAAGGCACGTGGGATGTTCGAGACCGAGCGGAACCAGCCGATGCGGGTATGCGCGGCCGCCTCCGGGTTTTCGCAGGAGATGTTGGCGATCTCGAACGGCATGTCGACGAGTCCCATGCCGATCTCGAACGGCGCCTGGTGCACGGTGCCGGCGGCAAACGTCGAGGCGATGCTGGGCGCCACGCTGCGGTGGCGCCAGGCGATCACCTTGCCGCTCTTGTCGAGGCCCGCCTCGATCCGTTCGACCGAGACGGTGTGCAGGAAGCCGTTATGGATGTCGTCCTCGCGCGTCCACTGCACCTTGACCGGCGCGCCGAGCTCCTTGGAGAGCAGGGCCGCTTCGAGCGCAAAGTCGCATTTCGATTTGCGTCCGAAACCGCCGCCGAGCAGTGTGACGTTGACGGTGACGTTGCCCTCGGGAATGCCGAGCGTCTTGGCGACGTCCTCGCGGGTGCCGCCCGGGCTCTGCACCGGCGCCCAGATCTCCGCCTTGTCGCCCTTGACGTCGGCGACCGCCACCGGCGGCTCCATGCTGACATGGGCGAGATGGGGGATGTAGTACTCGCCGACAATGACCTTGTCGGCGCTCTTCAAGGCGGCGTCCGCATCGCCCTCCTGGCGCAGGACGAGACCGGGCTTGCGCGAGGCCTCCTCGAGCTCCTTGCGGTAGGCGACGGAGTCGTATTTGCCGTTGGGGCCGTCATCCCACACGAGCTTCAGCGCGTCGCGGCCCTTGATCGCCGCACCGGTGTTGCGCGCGATCACGGCGACGCCGCCGAGCGGCTGGAATTTTGACGGCCACGGCCAGCCTTGAACCTTCATCACCTTCTCGACACCGGGCACCTTCAGCGCGGCCTCCGGATCGAAATTGACAAGCTTGCCGCCGGTCACCGGCGGACGGGCGATCACGGCATATTTCATGCCGGGCAGTCGCACGTCGGCGCCGTAGCGCGCCTTGCCGGTGGTGATGTCGTGGAGATCGACGATGCCGATCTGGCCCTTGGTGAGATAGCGGAAGTCCTTGGGGTTCTTCAGCTTGAGGCCTTCGATAGCAGGCACCGATTCCTTGGCGGCATCGGCGGCGAGCTCGCCGAAGCCGAGCTTGCGTCCGCTGGCGCTGTGGACGATCTCGTGATTGACGGCCTTGACCTCGGTCGCCGGCACGCCCCAGCGCTTGGCCGCGGCCTGCTCCAGCATGGTGCGGGCCGAGGCGCCGATCTGGCGCATCGGCATCAAATAGTGCCGCGTGCTGCGCGAGCCGTCGGTGTCCTGGTTGCCGAACTTGACCTCGTCGCCATGGGCCTGCTGCACCTTGACCCTGGACCAGTCGGCTTCCATCTCCTCGGCCACGATCAGTGGCAGGCTGGTGCGCACGCCGGTGCCCATCTCCGAACGGTGCCCGACGATGGTGACGATGCCGTCCGGCGCGACCGAAACGAACACCCGCGGATCGACCACGACGCCGTGCGGCATCTTTCCCGCGCCTGTTTCATAGGCGAATGCCTGGCGCGACATCACGGGTGCTGCAAGCACGAAGCCGCCGGTGACGCCGAGCCCCTTCAGGATGCTCCGGCGCGAGACTTTCTCGACCCTGATGTGCTTTTCGAAGCCGCGAAGCTTGCGGGGATTGTCGATGAAATTCATGTCACACTCCAGTCGATGCGAGATGGACGGCGTTCTCGATGCGCTGGTAGCAGCCGCAGCGGCAGATGTTGCCGGACATCGCCTCGCGAATCTGGTCGTGCGAGGGCTTTGGGTTGTCCATCAAGAGTGCTGCGCCCTGCATGATCTGGCCGGCCTGGCAGAAGCCGCATTGGGGCACGTTGAGCTCGCGCCAGGCCTTCTGCACCGGGTGATCGCCGGTAGGGTGCAGTCCCTCAATCGTCGTGACGTCGCGTCCGGCAACGTCGTTCACCGACGTGATGCAGGCGCGGACGGCTTGCTTGTCGACGATGACGGTGCAGGCACCGCACAGGGCCTGGCCGCAGCCGAATTTGGTGCCGGTCAGTCCGGCCTCGTCACGCAGGAACCAGAGTAGCGGGAGATCCGGGTCGCCGTCCCAGCTCTGTTCCTGGCCGTTGATCTTCACCTTGATCATGATCGTCCCTCGCTCTTCATAAGCCTGTTCAATTCAAAACTAACGACGCCGACCGGGCGTATGCCGGTTGCGTCGTGTCGCCGCATTCCGGCCGCATTATCCCGCGCGGGCAGATCCCGGCAGGCGGCAGGAATACAAATCGCAATGTCCGGATGTGCTCGATACCTCCCGTTTTGTTCTTAATTGTTTGCATTTCGCGCGGCATCGTGACGGCGCGACCGTAGCAGAGATCGCGCCGGACCGGCGTTCACAGCCGAGTGTTCTCACCCGGAAAGATTGCATCGATGGTTTGTCAAAAGCAGGGCGCGGCTTGATGCCGCGCTGCTTATGAGACGGGCGCAACCAAAAAAGCTTCGTCCGCCAGGAAGAGACTGCGCGGACGAAGCAGGATGCCTCAGTCGAGGGAGGGAGAACGCAGCACCGCGAACTTCAAGCCGGAAGCCGGCTGGCCCTGCGCAGTCATTCAGAGACCAGGACTGAGGAGCTGATGGCCCTCACATACGCGTGGTGCAAAAGCGCGGCATCGCCGCGATGGTCCCGGATGGGACCGATCCGGTTCGCTGGCGGTGATAGGCACCAGCGAACCGATAGGGCTTGAGAGGGCTCGGCGGCCCCGCTCAGGCGGCCTTCTTAGGCGGCCTTGGATTTCGCAACGTGGGTCGCGATCGCGTCCATCAGCGCCGGCGACAGGCAGTCATAGGGCTCCAGCCCGATCTCCTTCAGTCGCGAACGGATGCCCGCCATCTGCTCCGGCTTCACGCCCGATTCAATTACCGAGGAGACGAAGGCGGCGAATTGCGGCGCCTGCGAGCCCTGCTCCTGGAACAGCTCGGGATGGATGAAGTCGAGTCCATAGAACGGATGGCCCTTGTTCTCGATGCGGCCGTACATGTGCGTGCCGCAGGCCTTGCAGGCATAGCGCTGGATCACCGCGGAGGGATCGACGATCTGGAGCTTGTCGCCGTTCTCGAGCACGGTGACGTTCTGGCGCGGCACCACGGCGACGACCGAGAAGGTCGCGCCCGGCGGCTTCCAGCACTTGGTGCAGCCGCAGGCGTGGTTGTGCGCGACGTCGCCCTTGATGCCGACCTTCACCGGATGGTCCTTGCATTTGCAGACCAGCGTGCCGCCGGCGAAGCTGCCGCTGCCTTGTTTGATGCCGTTGTCGATCGATGGATGGAGTGCAACAGTCATGGGTCGATCCTCCTGGGGTGTGATGGCAGTGAGCTAGAACACGACGACGGAACGGATGGATTTGCCCTCGTGCATGAGGTCAAAACCCTTGTTGATCTCTTCGAGCTTGAGCGTGTGGGTGATCATCGGATCGATCTGGATCTTTCCGTTCATGTACCAATCGACGATCTTCGGCACGTCGGTGCGGCCGCGCGCGCCGCCGAACGCGGTGCCACGCCAATTGCGTCCCGTAACGAGCTGGAACGGCCGTGTGGCGATTTCCTTGCCGGCTTCGGCGACGCCGATGATGATCGAGGTGCCCCAGCCGCGATGGCAGGCTTCCAGTGCCTGGCGCATCACCGTGGTGTTGCCGGTGCAGTCGAAGGTGTAATCGGCGCCACCGTCGGTGAGGCCGACGAGGTGCTGGACGACGTCGCCGGTGACCTTCTTCGGGTTGACGAAGTGAGTCATGCCGAAGCGGCGGCCCCAATCTTCCTTGGAATCGTTGATGTCGACACCGACGATCTTGTCGGCGCCGGCCATCTTGGCGCCCTGGATCACGTTGAGGCCGATACCGCCGAGGCCGAACACGACGACGTTAGAGCCCGGCTCGACCTTCGCAGTGTTGACGACGGCGCCGACGCCGGTGGTCACGCCGCAGCCGATGTAGCAGCTCTTGTCGAACGGCGCGTCCTCGCGGATCTTGGCGACAGCGATCTCCGGCAGCACGGTGAAGTTCGAGAAGGTCGAGCAGCCCATGTAATGGTAGATCGGCTTGCCTTTGTAGGAGAAGCGGCTGGTGCCGTCGGGCATCACGCCCTTGCCCTGCGTCGCGCGGATCGCGGTGCAGAGATTGGTCTTCTGGCTGAGGCAGCTTTTGCACTGCCGGCATTCCGGCGTGTAGAGCGGAATGACGTGGTCGCCCGGTTTCACCGAGGTCACGCCGGGACCGATCTCGCGGATGATGCCGGCGCCCTCATGGCCCAGGATCGACGGGAAGATTCCTTCGCTGTCGAAGCCGTCGAGCGTATAGGCGTCGGTATGGCAGATGCCCGTGGCCTTGATCTCGACCAGGACTTCGCCGGCCTTCGGTCCTTCCAGGTCGACCTCGACGATCTCGAGCGGCTTCTTGGCTTCGAAAGCAACGGCTGCACGTGTCTTCATCGTAAACTCCTCAAATCTTCGTAGGACGCCAGGACGTCGTCTCGGCGATCCTGGCAACGTTCATTTCTTGCCCATGCAGGCGTCTTCCGCCTTGGTGTAGGCTTCTGTCTTCTCCTCCTTCTTGGAGGGACGCTGCCGGCCCCACGCGTCAGTGGAGCGGGCGCGCAGATAGACATAGAGATCGTCCATGTAGCAGGCGACGTTCGGGTTGTCGCCGAAGGCCGGCATGACGTTCTCCTGCGCGGTCGAGATGTTCTTGCGACCGGAGGCGATCACGCCGATAAAGTCGCCATAGCTCATCGATTTGACGGAATCCTTCAGCGCCGGTGCGTAGGTCGATCCCATGCCGTCGGGGCCGTGGCACACATGGCAGTCTGAGTGATAGCGGCGGTATCCGGAATAGGTGAACCAGTCCACGGTGCCGTCGGCCGAAATCTTGTAGGTCGGGTTTCCTTCCTTATCGAGCCACTTCCCGTCGTCTTCCTTCTTCACCGCGGTCGGGTCTCCCGGACCGTCCGCGACCGCAACTCCTCCGGACGCAACGAAGATTATCACAGCAATGGCAGAGCAGATTTTACGCAAGAGATTTTTCCTCGAAGGCGTTCGGTGGAGACGAGCCGGCGCGTGGAGTTGATCCACGCGCCGGAGCGATGCTGAGCGGGGCCTAGTTCGGCAGCGAGAACACGGTCAGCGTACCGCCGAGCGCCGTGTAGTTGCTGAGGGCCGCGTAGCCACCGACGGCGCCGAGACCGGCGGTCGGATCGGTCAGACCTGCTGCCAGACCGATGCCGGCCCAGCCACCCACGCCGGAGAGCACGGCAACGTACTGCTTGCCATTGTTCTCATAGGTGGTGACGTTGCCGATGATGCCGGAGGGAGTCTTGAACTTGTAGAGCTCCTTGCCGGACTTGGCATCGACTGCCTTCAGGTAGCCTTCGAGCGTGCCGTAGAACACCACGCCGCCGGCGGTTGCGAGCGCACCCGACCAGACCGAGAACTGCTCCTTGTTCGACCAGACGATCTTGCCGGTCTTGCCGTCCCAGGCGATGAAGTTGCCCATGTGGCTTTCACCCTGCGGCGGATACATCGAGAGCGTCGCACCCACATAGGGCTGGCCCGCGGTGTAGCTCACCTTGAACGGTTCGTAGTCCATGCAGACGTGGTTGGTCGGAACGTAGAACAGCTGCGTGTCGGGCGAGTAGGCTGCCGGCTGCTCGTCCTTGGTGCCGAGCGCGGCCGGGCAGATGCCCTTCACGTTGACGTCCTCGCCCGCCTTGTCGGTCGAAGCTGCGTCAAGCACCTTCGGACGGCCGTAGGTCGGCGAGCTCTTGTTCATGTCGACGCCGGAGGTCCAGTTCACCTTCGGATCGTACTTTTCGGCGACCAGGAGTTCGCCATTCTCACGGTCGAGGGTGTAGGCGAGGCCGTTGCGGTCGAAATGGGTCAGGAGCTTGCGGGGCTGCCCATTGATCTGCTGATCCGTGAGGATCATCTCGTTGACGCCGTCATAGTCCCACTCGTCATGGGGCGTCATCTGGTAGACCCACTTGGCCATACCGGTGTCCGCGTCGCGCGCGAAAATGGTCATCGACCATTTGTTGTCACCGGGACGCTGCTTCGGATTCCAGGTCGAGGGGTTGCCCGACCCGTAATAGACCATGTTCAGAGCGGGATCGTAGGAGATCCAGCCCCAGGTGCAGCCGCCGCCGATCTTCCACTGATCGCCCTGCCAGGTCTTCAAGCTGGAGTCAGCTCCGACCGGCTTGCCGAGCGACGTCGTCTTGGCCGGATCGAGCTTGATCTGATCATCCGGACCTTCGGAATAGGCGCGCCAGACTTGCTTGCCGCTCTTGAGATCGTAAGCGGTGACGTGGCACTGCACGCCGAATTCGCCGCCGGAGATGCCGACCAGGACCTTGTCCTTGACGACCAGCGCGGCCGACGTACCGGTCTCGCCCTTCGCAGGATTGCCGTTGGTCGCCGACCAGGCCACTTGGCCGGTCTTGGCGTCGAGCGCGACGAGGTTGGTGTCGGCCTGATGCAGGATGATCTTGCCGTCGCCGTAAGACAGGCCGCGGTTGACCGTGTCGCAGCACATCACCGGGATGACGTTCGGATCCTGCTTCGGCTCGTACTTCCAGATGATCTTGTTCTCGTTGGAAAGGTCAATAGCGTAGACCTTGTTCGGGAACGGCGTGTGGACGTACATCACGTTGCCGATGATCAGCGGGCCGCCTTCGTGACCACGCAGCACGCCGGTCGAGAAGGTCCAGGCGACCTGGAGCTTGCCGACGTTTTGTGCATTGATCTGGTTCAGCTTGGAATAGCGGGTATTGGCGTAATCGCCCGCCGGCATCACCCAGTCTTTCGGGTTCTGCGACATCTTGATCAGCTCGTCATTAGCTGAGGCGCTGCCGACGGCGAGAGCCGCCGCGGAGCCAAGATAGGTCGCCAGTAGCACCTTGCGCATAGTTAATTCCTCCGTTGGTCGTTTATTGTTTCCGAAGCATTGCTTAATCACCGGGCTTCTCGTCCGGCGTCTGCTCGTGCAGGGCGGTCACGATCGAGACCAGAAACGATGCTGTGCTGTTTCCTCCTCCTGATGAGAGCCACGGGTCCGTGTGTGCAGGAGCGGCCCGTTCTTGTTGTTCCTGCCGCAATCCCTAACGACTTCGTCAACGGGAAACTTGCCCAAGAGAGAAGCCGGTTTGCTCGACAGCGCACGGGCACGAAGATTTTGATTTTGCAGTAGCGAATTCAGCGATTTCCGCGCCGGCTTGCACGGCGGTCCGCGCCTATGTTCCCCTTGACGGCGCTGCAACTAAGGCGGAGGATTAAGTTTCAAAGGTGGCAGTGGAACGGAGGCGCAAGTTCCAAAAGATCGCCTAAGTTTGAGGTAAACGTCACGCAATCACGGCTGAGGGCTCCAGCAGCGCTGGTCGCGATTCGCGTCGAATCTCCGGATCAAACCAGTGGCTGGATCAATGTCCGACACAATTCACACGCTCTCGACGACCGGGCTGACGCCGAAGCGGCAGATCCAGAGCTGGATCGATGGTCTGACGAGCCTGTGCGGCTATTTCGACGTCGATCCGCTGGAGGCCTCCTCGCTCGAAGGTCGCATCGACTACACCACCGTTTCGCGCCTGAAGCTCTGCCAGATCGAGGTCAGCCAGCACCGCATCGCGCACACGATGGCGCGCGCCAAGGCCAACGAACATCCCTACATCAAGATTCACTTCCAGACCTACGGCGTGTCCTATTTCGAACAAGAGGGCCGCCACATCGAACTCAACCCTGGCGACATCATCGCCTATGACGTCTCCTGCCCGCATTCGATCATCAGCCCCGCCTTCACCCGCCACGACGTGGTGATCGTGCCGAAGGCGCTGCTGCGCGACCGCGGCTTCCCCTCGCAGCGGATGCCGGCGTGCAAATTGTCGGCGAAGACCGGGACGGGGCGGATCGCCCATGATTTCGTCCACGCCACCTTCGACGAGGCGGCGAAGCTGTCGGCGAACAGCGCGGTCGGCGTGGCCGATTCGCTGATCGACCTCTTGCTGCTGCCGCTGCGCGAGGCCGACACGATGTTCGACCGTGTCGGACCGGAAGCGATGTATGTGCGCGCGCAGTTCTTCATCCGCGAGCATCTGCGCGATCCGGATCTGTGCATCGATCAGATCTCGACCGAGCTCGGCTGCTCCAAGCGCTATCTGCACATGCTGTTCTCGGAGCGCGGCACCACGGTGAGCGATTACATCTGGCAGGCGCGCCTGCAGAACTGCCGCCAGGAGCTCGAGGCCCACGCCGGCAAGACCATCACCGACGTCGCGTTCTCCTGGGGCTTCTCCAGCTCATCGCATTTCAGCCGCGTGTTCCGGAAATATTTTGGCGTGGTGCCGTCCTCGATCCACAAGGCGCAGCAGGGCACCGCGAGCTCGAACGAGCATTAGAGCATGATCCGGAAAAGTGTGCAGCGGTTTTCCGAAAAGATCATGCTCAAACAATAACCTCAAGCGCGACGACGACTCGTCCTAATCCCATCTCGCTTTAGGCTTGTCGCGCTGCGGCCGGTCGCCGACGACGTTGTGCCGGCCGCGTGGCGTCGGCTGCGACGCCTGTCACGCCGACATGGCGATATAGGGAAGGCTGGCCAAGAGAGCGGCAAGCAAGCGCGACCGCGCCTTCTCCCGGTTCAAGCCGGCTCGAGGCCGAGCGACTTCGCGCTCTCGATCCAGACCGGCAATTCGCGCTGATACAGCGCATTGGTTTCCTTGGTACTGCATCAAGCCGTCACTGCCATGGCCGACGGGCGAGACAGATTGGCGCATTGGAGGGAGGTTGTCCTGTTCGGCTCATCCGGGCGGCCGCGCTTTCCGCATGTCGGGAGCCTCCTAAGCCAGCGAGCCGATTTTGGCGCGCATTCGCCGCACGCTCGCTGTCATGCCCCGCGAAGGCGGGGCATCCAGTACGCTGCGGCCTTTCGGTTCAATCGCAACCGCCTCTGGGATACTGGATCGCCCGCCTTCGCGGGCGATGACAATGGAGCGCGTGGCGGCGCCATCGCTCTTCGCGACCAACTCTCACCGCTGAATGATCTTCATCCAGACGTCGCCGAGGATCGCAGGCTCGCGCGGCGGCAGATAGGTGAGGCCGGCCTGCTCGCCGAATTCGGCGATCTTGCCTTCGGCGGCAAGCTGGCCGAGCGCCGTGTTGACGGCCTCGATCAGCGCGGGATCGCTGGCAAGCCCGACATAGCCGCGATTGGCGCCGATCGGATAATAGTAGCCGGACGCGGTGATCGCCGTATCGGGGTGCGCGGCGCGATGGGCATCGAAGCGCGCAAGATCGATCAGCGTCGCGTCATGGTCGCCGCGCTGGAGCGCGCCGAGGAGGTCGTCGCGGCCGGGCACGAGATGGGTGATGTTGTCGATCAGGCGGCCCTTGTCGAAGGTCATCAGGATGGCATCGCCGAGCGAGCCGCTTTCGATGACGAGGTGAAGGCCGGCGAGATCGCCAATGTCGCCGATCTTGCGGCCCTTCGCCTTCGGCCCGAGCACCACCGTCATCGGCGAATAGACGTAGGGCTGGCTCGGCGTGAGCACGCCGAGCGCGACGCGGCGCCGCCGGTCCTCGCGCGTGGCGCCGGCGAAATCCGGCAGGCGCGCCGTTTTCATGCCGGGCTTGACGAGCGAATCCTGCGTCAGCGCGTAGCCGCCGACCAACGCGCAGCGCCCGTCCGAGAGCAGCGCATTGGCCTCGAGCTGTGGGCTGGAATCCTCATCGAGCTTGCTCTCGAACCACTGGATCGTCAGGGGCCGTCGCAGGCGCTCGGCGACCGCCTGCGCCAGCAGCACGTCGAAGCCCGCATCCGGCTTGCCCTTTTGATGCACCGAGAGCGGCGGCCGGCCTTCATCAAGACAGATCCTCAGCGGATCATCGGCCGCGTGCGCAACCGTAGGCGCCGCCGCGAGGATCGCGGCAACGCTCCACGCGGCGAGCCAACGCCTCATGGCTTCCTCCGGCTGGAGATGAAGGCCCAGAGGTCCCCGATCTGGTCGTCGTTGAGGATGTCGCCCCAGGGCGGCATCTTGTTGTTCTTGCCGTTCTTCACCGTGGTGATGAAGCGCGTCTTGTCGTCGGGGATCGCGCGCAGGTCCGGCGTGATGGTGCCGGAGTTCATCAGGTTGGGGCCGTGGCAGTGCGAGCACTTTTCGGCATAGGTCGACTTGCCGTGGTCGATCTGTGCCTGCAGAGGATTGCCGGTTGCGTCGTCCGCGGCACGAACGGTCGCCACAAACGCGACCGTCAGCACCGCGACGGCGGCGAAGATCGCCGCCGTCTTGTGAGATATCTCCTTCAGCATCGTGCCTGTGGTCACTGCTTGACTGCAAAGACCCACAGCGAGCCGCCGGGCGGCACCTTGGCCAGTCGTTCGTCACCGGAGAACAGCGAGTAGACGCCGCCATAGCCGCTCGTCACTGCGACATATTGCACGCCGTCCTGCTGCCAGGTGACCGGCTGTCCCTCGATGCCGGAGCCGGTCTGGAACTGCCAGAGTTTCTTGCCGCTGTCGGCATCGAAGGCCTCGAACTCGCCGGTCAGCGCGCCCGTGAACACGACGCCGCCTGCGGTCGACAGCACGCCGGAGAAGCGCGGGATGTCGACGGGGGCCTCCCACTTCGCCTTGCCAGTCAAGGGATCGATCGCCTTGAGATGGCCGCGCGGGCCGTCTCCGTACTCCCAGAGGTCGGTCAGGTCCATGCCGAGATACCATTCACCCTGCTTGAAGGTGACGGGCTCGGTCTTGTACCTGCCGCCGAAGGCGAGCGTGTTGGCATAGGCCAGGCCGGTCTGCGGATTGAACGACATCGGCTCCCAGTTCTTGCCGCCGAGGATCGACGGATAGACGGTGACCTTCTTGCCCTCGCGCGCGTCCTTCGAAACGTCGGTCTCGATCGGACGTCCGGTCTTCATGTCGATGCTGGTCGCCCAGTTGACCTTCACGTATGGGTTGGCCGCGAGCAGCTTACCGTTGGTGCGGTCGAGCACGTAGAAGAAGCCGTTGCGGTTGGCGTCCATCAGCACCTTGGTCGGCTTGCCCTCGACGTTCATGTCGGCGAGCACCATCTCGGCCACGCTGTCATAATCGAACGGATTGTTCGGCGAGAACTGGTAGTGCCACTTGATCTTGCCGGTCTTTGGATCCATTGCCAGCACGGAGCAGGTGTAGAGATTGTCGCCGGGTCGCACCGCCGAGTTGAACGGGCCGGGATTGCCGATGCCCCAGTAGACCGTGTTCAGCTCGGGATCGTAGGACCCGGTGATCCAGGTCGAGCCGCCGCCGAGTTTCCAGGTGTCGCCCTTCCAGGTGTCGCCACCGGGCTCGTCCGGCGAGGGGATCGAATGGGTGCGCCAGAGATGCTTGCCCGTCGCCGGATCCCAGCCGTCGATGAAGCCGCGCGTGCCGAATTCGGCGCCGGAGATGCCGGTGATGACGACGCCGTCGGCGACCAGCGGGGCCACCGTCATCGAATACCCTTCCTTGATGTCGGCGGCCTTCTGCCGCCACAGCTCCTTGCCGGTCTTGGCGTCCAGGGCGATCACGTTGGCGTCCAGCGTGGTGCGGTATACCTTGCCGTCGTAGAGCGCGGCGCCGCGATTGATGATGCCGCAGCAGACGATGCGCGGCGTCTCGGCGGGATACTCGACCTTGGTTTTCCAGATCTGCTTGCCGGTCTTGGCGTCCACCGCCATGGTCGCATTGTGCGAGGTCACGTAGATCACGCCCTGGTACACCAGCGGCTGCGATTCCTCGCTGCGATCGTCGTTGAAAGAGTAGTTCCAGACCGGGACGAGGTTCTTGACGGTGTCCTTGTTGATCTGGTTCAGCGTCGAGAAACGCTGGAGATTGTAGCCCATCCCGTAATTGAGAACGTTCGATGTATCGGTCGCGCCCTTGACCAGTTGCTCGGTGGTCTGTGCGCTTGCACAAGTCGATGCAAGCATGACGAGGCTCGCGGCCATCGCAAAGCGTTTCATCCGTTCCTCCCAATATGCGCGTCTTTTGACGCTGCGGGAACAACACTCCGCCCGAATGCAAAACGCGTCAATACGAAAGTCGCGAGTGCGACGCCAACATGTTGAATGCCAGAGGCCAGTCACCTGACGGAAACCTGACAGCCCGCTCTCACTTGTGCGCAGACGCTGGAGAAATTCCGCGACGCGAAGCGGTCCGACGGAGGCGACTAGGCTGACGCCGCGGGGTTCCGTAAGTCTGGCGCGCGCAGGTTGTAATTTTCGACTTGAACCGGGGCTTGATTGTGGACTTATGTCAGTTTCGTGCTCGCTCAAATCGAGGTTGGCAGGAGGTTTCAATGAGGTCACGTCGCTCAATTACGCTTGCGCTCACGGTTGCATTGCTGTCCGGTCCGGCCCTTGCGGCATCCGGCAACGCGGTCAAGATGTTCGACACCGACAATGACGGCACGCTCGATCTCGCCGAGGTGAAGAAGGCGGCCAGCGCATTATTCGCCAAGCTCGACCCCGATCATGACGGCACGCTCGATGCACGCGAGTTGCGCGGGCGGTTGTCGGCGAAAGAGCTCGCCGCCGCCGATCCCGATCGTGACGGGACTCTTACGCTCGACGAATACCTGTCCGTGGTGGAGAAGCGCTTCAATGCGGCCAATCCGGACAAGGATGGCACGCTCGATGCAAAAGAGCTGAACTCGCGGGCCGGCCGCGCGCTGCTGCGGCTGCTGCGCTGAGCGCGTGCCCCTGGAACGGACGTGGCGGCGGCGGCATTGCGATTAATTCCGCCCCGACACTCGGAACATCGGGCTGCCGGGCCTGTTCTCCCCGAAATGGCCTGCCTGGCGTTGTGGGGCTGCGCGGCGGGAGGAGAGGAGATCATGCAGATGAACACCAAACGATCCGTTCTTGCTGCCTGCGCGATCCTGACGTTGAGCGCCGGTGTCGCCGTCGCGGGCCCCTGCAAAACCGGCAGTGCAGCCACTGACAAGGATGCCGGGTCTGGCCCGGTCACCGTGGGCTCGGCGCAATCCCATCCATCGAGTTCGGCGAGCGACACCAGTCAGCATCCGCCGACCAGCACGATGAATCGTGCGAGCGGCGAAACGCCGGCTTCATCCGAGGATGCGCAGCGGCAGATGCAGAGTGAACCGACGGCTGCTCAGCAGGCCGAAGGCGCCAAGCCGAATCCGGCAATGGCCGACAAGGACTGCTGACGACGTGGCGCTGGTCGTGTCGATTCGAGGCGCGGTGTGTCGCGCAAGGTGATGTCCTCCAGGTCTGTGCTTGACCAAGAGGGAACTGGCTTTGCCCGAGAGAGAAATGCGGCCGCGAAGAATCGACACAGACGCGTTCGGCATTCGAATCGGCGCTTGAACTATAGGGGACCGAGCCCTAGGTTTTGCCCCGCGCGATGTCGCGCTCAATACCTTGGGAGACCCCGAATGGCTTGGAAAGCTCCGAAGATCGTAGAAGTGCCGGTCGGCATGGAAATCAACATGTACGCCTGCGCTTCGCGCAAGTAAGACTGACGACCTGCCGCGGCTTCGATGGCAAACGCCGTCGAAGCCGTGGCAGTGTCGGGCCGCCACTCTCGCGGCTTTCTGCTTATTCAGCGCAATTCAATGCGCTCCTCCTCTTCATGAGAGTTCATCAAGGCCGCCGCGGTGGACGTCGGGCCACAGTGACGGTCGGGGACGCTGCTTGGTCAGTGTTGTTTCCGCTTTCGCAGCGAACGTGATCTAGACCGTCACGCGCCTTGCGTGCGCTCGGAGCGCGTTTTGAAACGTGCATATCGAAGCGCAAGGGTGGGCAGAACCAGCAGACTAAGTGCCATCGAGGTCATGAGCCCCCCGAGGATGACGATCGCCATCGGGCCCTCTATTTCACGCCCCGGTTCTCCTGCGCCGAGTGCGAGCGGCAGCAATCCCAGACCAGTCACAAGAGACGTCATCAGGATCGGGACGAGACGGTCGGCAGCGCCCTCGATCGCGGTATCGGGTCCCCACACGCGACCGTCGACGAGGACGAGGTGCTCGTAATGCGAGATCATAAGGATGGAATTGCGCAGCGTGATTCCGAACAACGTGACGAAGCCGACCATCGATCCGAGCGAAAGCAGACCACCGGTTACCGCTAGTGCGAACACGCCACCGACAAACGCAAACGGCAGGTTGATCATCACCAGCAACAGATTTCGCAAATGGCCGGTCACCATCGCGAGCAGCGCGAAAATACCCGTCGCAGCCAGCAAGGAGTTGACGATGAGATCGCGGCGCGACCGGGCTTGTGCCTCGGCCGCTCCTGCAAATTCGACATGCGCACCGGGCGGCAGTGCGACCTCGCGGGCCAGCTTGCGCTTGGCGGCGGCCACGAAAGATTCGAGATCGCGCCCGCTTACGTTCGCCGTTACGGTCTGAACCCGCTGTGCATTCTGATGCTGGATCTGATAGCGGCCCGAGGTTTCGTAGACGTCGGCGATTTGCTTCAGCAGAATGTAAGCCCCGCTCGGCGTGCGCACCGGCAGGTCACCGATCTGAGTGAGCCGGGCGCGGGCATGCTGGTCGAGGATAACGACAACGTTGAAGACGGCATTGCCTTCGTATCCCTGGCCGACGATGTCACCCTGATAGCCGGTGCGGATCAGCTCGAGCACTTCGACGGCATCGAGGCCCCAGCGCTGCAGATCGGTCGGGCGGAGCGTCACATTAAGCTGCGGCATCCCTGGCGGGGATCGTTGCTGCACATCGATCGCACCCGCGACTTCGTCGAGCTCTCGGGCGACGTCGCGCGCAGCGCTCTCAAGTGAATCGAGATCGGGCCCGTAGATGTTGATGACCACCGCCGCGGTGAAGCCGGAGACGGTCTCCTCCACGCGCTCCGTCAAGTAGGTCTTGCTCGAGAAAGAAACTCCGGGGAAGTCGGCCAAAGCGGCCCTGATGTGCGCTTCTGTCGCCGATTGCTCTTGACCCGAGAGCCCCGGCTGCAGGTCGACTTCGAACTCGCTGGAATGCGGACCCACCGTGTCGATGCCGGCCTCAGCTCGGCCTGCATGCTGCGCCACCCTGCGTACGCCTGGGATACGTCGGAGCGTGTCCGTCATCAGTTTCCCGATGCGAAGCGATTCGTCGAGCGAGGTGCCGGGGATCGCAGAGACGTGCAGAATCAGATGGCCTTCCCGCAGATCCGGAAGGAAGGTCCCGCCGAAGAAAGGCAGCATCGCTGCACCGGCGATCGTCAGAACCGCGGCCGCCGTCATCACGAGTTTCGGGAAACGCCCGATATGACGTAGCAAGGCTTGATAGTGGCGACGGGACCACCGCACCGTAGGCGGTTCTTGCAGGCGTTGTCCGCCGGTCGTCCCGACGAGTAGCAGCATAGAGAGCGCGGGGGTCACCGTAAGGGCGACCGCGAGCGAGGCTAGCACCGCGAGGATGTAGGCGATAGCCAAGGGGCCGAACAGACGGCCGGCAATGCCGGAGAGCGCCAGGATCGGAAAGAAGACCAGCAGCACCGCAAAGGTCGCATAGGCTACAGCCGTGCGTACCTCAAGGAAGGCTTCGAGCACGACGCGAGCTTCGGATCTGGGCGCGGTTGCCCGGCGATTTTCGCGCAATCGGCGTACGACGTTTTCAACGCCGATCACGGCGTCATCGACGACCTCGCCGATGGCGATCGCAAGGCCGCCCAGCGTCATCGTGTTGAGGGTTTCGCCCATCCATTGGAGGGCGAGCACGGCCGCTATCAACGATAGGGGGATAGCGGTGCAACTGATGATCGAGGTGCGCCAGTCGAACAAAAATAGGAACAGAACGACGATCACGAGCGCCCCGCCTATCAACAGGGCGTACAGCACGTTCTCCGTCGCCGTGTCGATGAAGTTGGCAGGGCGAAATATGTCCGCATGGAGCTGAACCCCATCGGCTTCGAGTCCCGGTCGCAGTCCTTGCAGCGCGGCTTCTGCTCGCGTGGTGACCTCTCGCGTGTTCGCTCCGTATTGCTGGCTGACCATGAGCATGATGCCGGGGACACCGTCGATGAGGGCGGCCCCGATTGGCGGCTCGGGAGCGGTCACGACCGTTGCAACGTCGCCGAGAACCACGCTCGCGCCGCCTTCGTGCAGGAGAACGGTGCGGGCAAGCTGGTCGGGCGTCAAAGATTGCCCATGGGTTTGCAGCGTGATGCGCTGATTGGTCGTATCGATAAAGCCGGCGCCCCGTATGCCGGTCGCCTTGCGCGCTGCGGCCAAGACGTCATTCAGGCCGACCCGGAATCGGATCAAGTCGTCCGGACGGACTTGCACCTGCAGAGATCTGACGTCTTTGCCGTAAGTGGATACTTGCGCCACGCCCGGTACGGCCAGGAGCCGTCTCGCCACGGTCCAGTCCGCGATGGTGCGCAAATCCATCAGCGAGAGTTGGTCGGAGGTCAGGCCGATGACCAGCACCGTACCGGCTAGCGGGGTCAATGGTGTCATCGACGGCGGCTGCACGCCTTGCGGCAGCCGCGCGGCCACGGCCGCGAGACGTTCCGTCACCAATTGGCGCGCCCGGTAGATGTCGCTGCCCGGCTGGAAGATGACCGTCACCACGGAGAGGCCCTGGATCGACGACGATCGCAAACTTTCGACGCCGGCCAAGCCGTTGATCGACGTTTCGATCGGTTGGGTGACCAGAATTTCGACCTGCTCCGGACTGAGCCCGGGAGCTTCCGTCTGGATCGTGATCTGTGGCGGCGCGAATTCAGGGAAGACCCCGTATTTGGCTTCGCCGAGGGCGAACAGGCCATAGCCCAGCAGCGCACATGCAAGAGCGAGCACGATGCCGCGGAAGCGGATGGCGAACGCGACAAGAGCGGCTTGCGGCCCAGGCCTGTTGGAGCCGATGCCGTCAGTCATTGTCACCGCCGCCCCGAAGCTCGCTCCTGGCCTCCTCGGACAACAGGACCTGCGCGCCCCGGACCACGATTTCGGAACCCGATGGGATGTCTCGGACGACGTAGTCGTCATCCGAGACGGGTTGATCCGTGCTGATCGGATGACGTCGGAAGCTATCGGAGTTCACGCGCAGGTAGACCCATGATCGACCCTGCCATCGGACGATCGCGGTATCTTCAACGAAGACTCCCTCGTAAGTGTTGCCTGACGGCACGTAAACGATGGTGTTCATGCCGGGCAGCAGACCGCTGTCGCCAGGCGCGGAGAAGAAATAGCTCAATCCCTGGATACGGGGATCTGTGCGCGTTGCCGGGGAGATATACTGGAGATCGATGTTCGCGTTTCGCGTCGGGGCCTGCGCGAGAGCCGTTCCCGGAGTCCCAATGACAGTCATGCCGGACGGCAGCGTCACCTGAACGAGAAACTGATCGCGTTCGATCAGCCTGACAACTCCGGGCGAGCGCTCGATGATTCCCCGGCCGATCACCGGCCCCCATTCCTGCTGCGCCGTGGCCGCGAGAGTCCTGAGCTGCGACTCCGCAGCGGCGAGCGCGGCCTTATCGGTCCGCAACGTTCCCTCTGCGGTCTCGGCCTCCTTCTTCGGGAGCGCTGCGGATTCGACGAGATTCTTCGTTCGCTCGAATGCGCTTTTGGCGACTTCGAGCTTGGCCTGCGCCGTCTGGAGTTGAGCCTGAGCATTGGCGTAGCTGTTCGTGAGCTCCGTAATGCGGGAGATATCCAGCACCGCGCCATATGCGCGGAATTGCTCAGGATGCGGAGCAGTTTCGGCAACTGCGGTTTCGAGTCCGATCTGTCCCTGTTGGCTGCGCGTAAGCTTGACTACCGCCTGATCGCTGTTTGCGGTGCGGGAGGGCTCGGTACGGCCCGAATTCGCGCCGTCCGGCTGCGCCGGCTCCGCAACGGCTCGTCGGCCTTGACCAGAGATGGCCAAGGTGCCGGTGCTGAACGCCAGCAGGCACAGAGTTACCGCGACGCCGCGCCAAGAGGTTTCCGTGAAAGCCATCAGCCTGTTAGCAATTGTGGGGAACCAGCTTATTGACGAAATCAAGTGGCGACAAGGCGCCGTTTGACCTTAGCCAGCATAGGCAAAGGTCGGGGCACTTTCACGAGAGGCCGCAGTTGCCAGGTTCCCGGTTCTACTCGCACGGAATTGAAACTTCCGTCTGCTGTGGACGTAGCCTTTGTGCTACTTCTTGATCGCGGAGGCGAGAGGATCCCGGCATGAACCCGATCGACCTGGTGGTGACTGTGTGTGCGGTGCTCTCGCCTGCGACCTGCGAGGAGCAGCATCTGGTGTTCAACTATTCCGGGTCGCCGCGGCAATGCGCGATGGCCGCGCCGCCCTATATCGCGCAATGGGTCGGCGAACATCCGAAGTGGCAGGCGGTGCGGTGGCGCTGCGAATACCCGCACACGCATGACAAGGCGTGAGCGGCGGCGCTACTTGGTGCAATCCTTCAAATCCTTATCGGCGATTGAGAACACCGCGTCGGCCCTGATCTCGATGCCGCGGACGATGCACTGCCGGCCATTGGGATAGCTCACCCTGGCGTCGTAATGGCCTGGCTCGATGCCGGTGATGCGCAGCCGCTCGTCGTGGTCGACCTCCTTGTCCTTGTCGTTCAAGCATTGGTTCGGACCCCAGTCGGTCCTGCCGGCGGGAGCGAGCTGGAAGCCGGAGATCGTCTCAGTCGTCAGATTCCAGAGCCGGATGCCCTTGCCCTTGGCCTGCGCGGCGGCTTCGCCGGCAAGCGTCAACAACGCGATCAAAGCTAGAACCCAACGCATCAGCCAGTCCTCCCAAAGGCGGGCCGTCATTCCCTGATCAGGCGCTCGCGGTTCTTTGCCTTGTCGAAATTTTTGGCGCGGTCAAGGCCGTTCGGTGCGATCAGCTTCGCCGACACGAGATCGGCGCCGTCGAAATCGGCGTCGATGAAGGTGGCGCCGGTCAGATCGGCTCCGCCGAGTTCGGCGTTTTTCAGTGATGCGCCGCTCAGGTCGGCGCCCCTCAGGGCCGCGAATTGGAGGTCGACGCGCGACAAATCGGCGTTGCGCGCGTTCAGCCGTTCCAGGTTGGCGGATCTGAGCACCGCGCGCATCAGCCCCATCGACTGGTTGCGCATGTCGGCGCCAAGCTTCGCGTCCGCGATTGAGGCGCCGACCATGCTTGCGCCGGTGAGATCCGCAGCGATGCGTGCTCCCGACAGGTTCGCGCCGTCGAGACGCGCGCGGGCCATTTGCGATGCGAACAGATTGGCGCCCTTCAGGCTTGCGCCGGTAAGATCCGCGTCCAGCAGCCACGCCTGATCGAGGATTGCACGGTCGAGCTTGGCGTCTCGAAGTATTGTCTTGTTGAGCCGCGCGGCGCGGAGAACCGCGTTGGACAGGTCCAGCCCCGAGAGATCGAGGCCCGACAGGCGTTTGCCGGTGAAATCGGCAGGCTGCGCGGCGCTCGCTTTGGCCAGCACGGCCTCGACCTCTGGCCTGGTCATTTCGGCCGAGACCATCGCGGGGGAGGTGAGGTCGACGTCACGCATCATGTCCTGCGCGCCCGCCGTCATCGTGACGAGTGCAAGACCAAGCGTTGCAAGCGTTGAGAGGGCGACCGTCCGCGTCATCATCAACTCCGCCGCCGGCCAATCTAGCACATCCGCCAAGCGACCGGCTATGAGATATCTCGCTCGGCGCGGTCGCCTTGAGTTCGTTGGGCGAGGCCGGCCTTGATCGCCGCAATCTCGGCTTCGCCGCGAGTGTCGCGCGGGATGTCGATAGGTACCTCTGCCACAATCCGCGTTGGCCGGGCCGACAGGAAGAACAGCCGATCGCCCAGGTGCACTGCATCGTCCAGGCTGTGTGTCACCAAAAGCGTCATCACTGGCCGGCTCGCGACGAGCGTCGCAATCTCATCCCGCAGGCGTCCAGCGAGAGCGTCATCGAGCGATGCCAGCGGCTCGTCAAGCACCAAAATATCCGGCTCGACGGCAAAGGCGCGGGCCAGCGCGACGCGCCGGGCAAGCCCCAGCGACAATTCGCCGGGGAAATGGCTGCGATGTGCCTCCAGCTCTAGGATTTTGAACAGCTCCGACAGCTTGGCGTCGCTGACATCGGGTGCAGCGAGCCGCACATTCTGCTCGACCGAACGCCACGGCAGCAGCCGCGGCTCCTGGAATACCATGCCGATCCGCGCCTGCGGCGGCCGTTCGATCCGCCCCTGAAACTCGTGATCGAGCCCCAGGATGATGCGCAGCATCGTGCTCTTGCCACAGCCGGAGGGGCCGATCAGCACACCGACCTCGCCGGATTCAAGCGTGAACTTGACCGGCGCCAGCACCTCGTGCGTTCCGCCGGCGGCACTTTTGAACGTCTTGCCTGTGATCTCGACCTCAAGCCGCACGGGGCCGCCACCGTGTTGCGCGGGCTTCGAACGGCTGCACCAGCAAGGTTTCGATGACGAGCACGACGGCGGCGAAGGTCAGCGAATAGGCGAGCAGCCGCGGCGTGTCGAACAGCTGGAAGGCGACGCCGATCTCGAAGCCGACGCCGTTCGGACGTCCCAACAGCTCGGCAACCAGCACGATCTTCCATACCAGCGACAATCCGGTGCGCGCAGAGGCTGCGATATAGGGCGCAAGCTGCGGCAGCACGACGTGGCGGAAGGCGCGCCAGCGCGGCATCGCGAACACGCTCGCCATCTCGTCGAGCGAGCGGTCGAGCGCGCGGGCGCCCTCGCGCAAGGTGACGATGGCGGTCGGCAGCTTGTTGATGGCGATTGCCGCGATCGCGGCGGCCTCGGTGAGGCCAGCCCAGATATAGGCCAGCACGATCACGACCAAGGCGGGTAAATTGAGCAGCAGGATCAGCCAGGGATCGCCGAGCCGGTCGGCTAGCTTCACCCGTCCCATCAGATAGCCGATGGCGCTGCCGAGCGACATCGCCAGCACGAAGGCGAGGGTGACGCGCGCCAGCGTGGCGCCGAGATGCAGGAACAACGCGCCGCTCGCGGCCTCCGCGATCATGACCTGGAGCACGGCGGGCGGGGATGGCAGCTTTGCGCCGCCGGCGAACAGCGCGGCGATCCACCAGATTGCGAGAAACAGGACAAACGAGAGAAGACGCAGCACCTCAGTCTCCGGGGACCGCGTGATAGAAGGTGCCGGGATCGAGCTCGGTCGCCGGCCCGACGAGGTCGCGGCCACCGATCTCGGCGAGCACGCGGTAGAGCACGCGCGCATCCGCCTCCTCGTCGGCGATGCTCCGGCGCGGGATGCCTTCGCGATAGCGGTCGCGATAGGTCTTGAGCATGGCCGGATCGGTGGTGCCGGTAAGCGGTGCGATCTTGTCCCAGGCCGCGTCCGAGGTCACCAGCAGCTCTTTGGCCTTCCGGGTCATCGCGATGAATCGCGCCACGGCATCACGATGGCTTGCCGCCCAGTTCTCTTCGAAGACATAACCGACCGCGGCGACCGCGCCCTTGGCACCGAGCTTTGGCAGGATGTCCTCGATGCCGGCGAGGCGGCGAAATCCCTTGGCCTCGAGCTGCGCGCAGAAATTCCAGAAGTTGAGGCTTGCATCCATCTCGCCGTCGAGCGCCTTGGCGGCGATCAGGGGCGGGGCGCCATAGACGATCGTCGCCGCAGACTTCAGGTCGATGCCGTCCTGCTTCATGCGGGCCTGGAGCATCAGCCAGCTCTTGTCGATTGCTCCGCCGGCGACGGCGAGCTTGCGTCCCCTGAGGTCGGCGAGCGTCTTGATTGGAGAAGCCGCAGGCACCATCACCGCGCCGAGCGCGCTGGAATAGGGATAGAAGGTGAGCTTGGCGCCGAGCGCGCGCTCGCGCGACACCCACAGCCAGTCCGACAGGATGATGTCAGCGCTGCCTGCGCGCATCGCGATCTTGCCGGCCTCGGTACTCGCGAGCTCGCTGACTTCCAGCGACAAATCGGCCTCCTTGTCCAGACCGTTCGCGCGGATCGCGGCCAGCTCCCAGGAGAATGTTCCGGTTTTCTGCACCGCAAGGCGGATGGTCTCCGCGGAGCGGGCGGGTGCGGCTAGGGTCAACGCCAGCGTCACCGCGAGCGCCAATGTTCGACCAAGTACCTTTATCGCACCAAGTGCTCTCATCACCTTGTGAGCCGTTTCCTCTGACGGAGTGCTTTTCAGGACAATACGCATAGCATAGCTTTGGTCGCAACCATCGGGAGGATGCGCATGAAACTGGCGGGACGGCTACGACCGATTGTCGCCGCATTGGCGGTATTGGCGGCGACCGCATGCGGGGCGCGGGCCGAGGACGCCAATGATTATCCGACGTCGGCACGCGCTGAGTACGTCTATGGCTGCATGAAGGCCAATGGCGAGACGCGGTCCACGATCGAGCAATGTTCCTGCTCGATCGACGTGGTCGCCTCGATCGTGCCCTATGCGCGCTACGTCACCGCGGAGACCGCGCTCAGCATGTCCCAGGTGCGCGGTAATCTCGGCGTCCAGTTCCGCACCTCGGAGCAGGCAAATGCGGCGGTGAATGATTTGAGGCGCGCACAGGCCGAAGCCGAGGTGCGGTGTTTCTAGTGTAGCGGCACAGACGGTGTCATCCTTCTCCCCTTGTGGGAGAAGGTGGCGCGAAGCGCCGGATGAGGGGTATCTCTCCTCTTGCTCAGACGTTGAGAGTTGCGCTCGCGGAGAGAGACCCCTCACCCGCCTCGCTTCGCGAGGCACCCTCTCCCACGGGGGGAGAGGGTAAGAAATCTTCACGTCCCCGGCTTCTCCACGTCCCACTCATTGCGGAACACGTGCCCATCAGTGTCCTTTGCCTCGGCGCGAAAGCGCTTGGCGCCGTTGGAGACATAGGTGAAGCGCAGATTGGGATCTTCCGAGATCGAGATACCGCCTTCCATCGACAGCACGGGGCTGTCGTCCTGCGTCAGCTTGAGCTGGTTGATGAAGAAGGCCGGGAGATAGAGCTGCGTGACCTGGTCCATCTGCAGGCCGGAATTGTTGGGATGGCCGATCATGATCTGCGCCTCGCGCACGCGGCTCGCCGGCGCCTCCTCGCGTGCGAATTGCCGGTAGCGCATCTGGCCGAGCCGGTTCCTGGCTTCCTCGATGTTCTTGCCCGCCGGCGCCGAGCAGCCGCCGGAGGCCTTCACATAGACCTTCGAGACATAGAGCTGGCCGTCGCTGAGCTCGGCCACCGCATGCACGTCGGTGTAGTTGTTGACGCGCACGCGCGTCGAGATTTCCGTGACATTGGCATCCGGCCCGAGCTCGAATTTGGCGGCCATCGGCGCCGGGTTGCGGTCGATCACCAGCGTGATCGAACGGATGCGGCGCGCATCGCCGGGCGACAGTTTGCTGCGCAGGGTCACCGGCACGATGGCTGCGTCCTCGGCGCGATAGGGCATCTCGATGCCGATGACGGTGCTGCCGTCGTTCATCGGACGGCTATTGAAGATGTCCTGCACCAGGCCCGGCCAGGGATCATAGGCCTCTTCCGCCTGCGCCGGCACGGCGAAGGCGATGCCGAGCAGTACGGCGGTCAAGGTCAGGCGGCGAGTGCATGCCATCATGGTCACGGTCCTGCGGGCGTTTCGCCCATCGTAGCGCGCCCGCTACTCCCATTCAATTTCCGAGAATGCTGCGGTTGCGTTGCGGGCATTGTACTCCTCGAACAACTCCCAGCGCGGCCGTTCCGACGCGGCGGCCTTGTCGGCGGCGGTTCGGATCGGTTCGCCCTTCTTGTTCAGAGCGCGGACATCGGACAGCAGCGTCGACAGGTAGCGTCGCTCATCGGTCAGTGCAGCAGGCCAGTCGCTCACGGGGCCGTGACCGGGAACGACGCGCAGCGCCGGAATGGCCTCCAATCCCTTCAGCGTGTCGAGCCAGCCGCGGACGCTGCCGTCCATGACCGGAATGTGGCGGAGAAAGATGAGATCGCCCGCGAACAAAGTTTTGGTCGTCTCATCGAACACGGTCAAATCGGCGTCGCTGTGCCCTGCCGGCCAGGCGCGCAAGATCAGTCGGCGCGACCCGAGATCGAGGGTCGTCATGTCCGAAACGAGCAGGGTAGGGGCAATGATCTTCACGGGATCAATCAGCTCACTGCCCATGATGCGGCGGAAATTGTCGAGATAGAAAGGCCCGCGCGCCGCGAGCGCCTGCGGAAGCTTGCTATGGCCGACGAAGGTGGTGGTTCCGGCGGCAAAGGCGGCATTGCCGAAAACATGATCGGGATGGCCGTGGGTGTTGATGACGTAGCGGATCGGCTTGGGCGTCTTCGCCCGCACGGCGGCCAGCAGCGCCTCGCCTTCGCGGTAGCTGCCGCCGGTATCGATCACAGCCACCGCGTCATCGCCCACGATGAAGCCGACATTGGCGATGTCGCCCTCGTTCGCGCGGGTCATCAGGGCGATGGTCCCGGAGTGTACGAAGATTCCCGGCGCGACTTCGCTCACAGGCAATTCGGATGCCTCGGCGCGTGCTAACGTGACGATCCCCGCCAGGGATAGGGCTGCGATCATTGAAGCGACGTAAGACACTTTTCCGCCTCAGTTCAGAGGGTTTGCTGCATTGCGCTGCAGCAAAGCAAAGCCAACACCAAGCTGGCAAAAGTTGGCGCGTCATGCGTTGCATGGATAGCATTCAAACAAAACGAGGAGGAAGCGCGATGACGGAGGCCGGACGACATCGTCGCTGGTTGTTTTCACTGTGGGTCCTGATGGCATCCTGCGCGTTCGGCGATGCTGCGATCGCGCAGACCAACGACACCGGCGACCTCTCCTTCGAATTGGTGGACCCGAAGGTGCTGCGCGTCTGCGCCGATCCGCGCAATCTGCCGTTCTCCAACGAGAGGGGCGAGGGGTTCGAGAACAAGCTCGCCGAGTTCTTGGCGGACAAGCTCCAGAAGAAACTCGACTACGTGTTCTTCCCGCAGGCCACCGGCTTCGTGCGCATGACGCTGGGTGCGCATCGTTGCGACGTCATCATGGGCTTCCCGCAAGGCGACGACCTCGTGCAGGGCACCAATCCCTATTACCGCACGACCTATGCGCTGGTCGTCAAAGCCGGCAGCGGGCTTGAGGACGTCGATACGCTGGAAGACGCGCGCCTGAAAGGCAAGCATGTCGGCATCGTCGCTGGCACGCCGCCGGCGACCAACATGGCGATCGCCGGTCTGATGGGCGATGCAAAGCCCTATCCGCTGATGATCGACACCCGCTTCGACAATTCGGCGCAGGCCATGATCGACGATCTTGCCGCCGGCAAGATCGACGCCGGCGTGCTGTGGGGCCCGATGGCTGGCTACTATGCGAAGAAGGCCGGCTCTTCGCTCCACGTTACGCCACTGGTGAAGGAGACCACCGGGCCGAAGCTGGTCTATCGCATCGGCATGGGCGTGCGTTCCGCCGACCAGAACTGGAAGCGGCAGCTGAACAAGTTGATCCAGGAGAACCAGGGCGAGATCAACAAGATCCTGATCGACTTCGGCGTCCCGCTGCTCGACGAGAGCGATCGGCCGCTCGGCGCGGAGACGGTCAAGAAGACGCCATGAAGCGGCATCTTGCCGTTGCGCTGCTCGCCGCTGTTCTGGCAGGGCCGGCATCGGCGCAGCAGCAGGAGCCGTTCGAGCCCGAGGGATATCGCACCGACAATTACCGCGCGCCGGTGCCGGCGACGCTTGTGGGCGCGCGTGTGTTGACGACGGCGGAAGCCGAGGCGATCTGGCGCGCGAAGAGCGGTGCGTTCGTCGACGTGATGCCGCGCCCGCCGAAACCGAAGAACCTTCCTGCCGGCACCGTGTGGCGCGATGCGCCGCGCAGGAACATTCCGGGGAGCCTGTGGCTGCCGGACACCGGCTACGGCGCGTTGCCGCCCGCCATGGACGATTATCTCCAGCGCGGCCTCGCGCTTGCATCGCACGGCGACAAGGCCGCGCTGCTCGTGATCTATTGCCTGGCCGATTGCTGGATGTCCTGGAACACCGCCAAGCGCGCGATGGCGTACGGCTATTCCAACATCGCCTGGTACCCTGACGGCACCGACGGCTGGGAGAGCGCAAAGCTCCCGACCGAGGAAGCGCAGCCCGAGCCGCGCCCAGAGCAGTAACGATTGGCCGAGGTGCGCTGCCTCGCCGCGCTTAGGTTAGCGTGAGGGGAGCCTCCGCGATCACGCTGTCAGCAATAGACACAGCGCTCCCCCTTCGTCATTGCGAGCCAACGGGTCCGCGCGAAGCGCGGCCCGATGACAGGCTCCGC